>PMLC01000150.1 GCA_003158745.1 Acidobacteriota bacterium | reverse complement strand
CCTAACGTCAGGGAAGGTAGGGCCCTCGGCTCTCGTCCCTCTAGCGCGGCTGATCGTCCTCTGGCTCGAGCGCGACCCGGCAACCACACGGGGTGACCGACATGTCGAGCCAGCCAAACCGCGATAGCCTCAGCCTCGCGTTCTACGGCCGCTACTCCTCAGAGCTCCAGTCCGACAGCAGCATCGAGGATCAGCATCGGCGCTGCGAGTCGTGGGCACACCAGAACGGGCACACGATCGCGGCCACCTTCGAGGACCGTGCAGTCTCCGGCGTCTCGGTGGCCAATCGCAATGGCTTCCAGCGCCTGATGGAGGCAGCGTTCTCATCCAACCCGGGCTTCGACGGCATCATCGTCGATGACCTCTCAAGGCTCTCCCGTGACATCGGCGACACGCACACCTTCATCAAGCGGCTCAAGTTCAGGAAGCTTCGTGTGATCTCCGTGGTCGACGGCATCGACACCACTGAAAGACCCTCGAAGGTCCAAGTGGCGGTGAAGGGCCTCCTGAACGAGGTCTACATCGACAACCTCCGCGAACAGACCAAACGCGGGCTGGACGGCTGCTTCGCTCGCGGGATGAGTACTGGTGGCCGGCTCTTCGGCCTTCGCTCGGCTCCAGTTGACCCCAATGACCGCGAGTCGGCCATGAAGCGCGAGATGGACCCCGAAGAGGCGGCGCTCGTGCGGCAGATCTTCCGCCGTTTCGCCGCAGGTGAGGGCGAGAAGGCGATCGCCAAGGACCTCAACGCCGCACACGCCGGGGGCAAGACGTGGAGCCCAAACGTCCTCTGGCATATGCTCCGCAACCCCGCCTACGTGGGACGATTCACGTTCAACCGCTACGAGTGGGTCAAGAACCCCGACACCGGCAAGCGGAACTACCGTGAGCGCCCCGAGACCGACTGGACGGTGACCGAAAGGCCGGAGCTGAGAATCGTGGACCAGGATCTCTGGGAGCAAGTCCAACAGAGAATCGCAAATCGATCCCGTATCACTGCAGAAAAGCGGGTCCTCAGCAAGAAGACCCATCTTCTCTCCGGGTTGGTCTACTGCGACTGCGGACGCCGCATGACTCTGAGCGGCCACTCCTATTCCTGTCCCGCCTACTTCGAGAAGGCGACTTGCACCAACACCACTCGCTTCAGCGGACCATCTCTCGAGGCCCTGGTAATCAGAGCCCTAAGGGAGCGACTCTTGCCCAAGATCAAGGACCTCGAGTTGGAGGTAAATCGGATCTTGGCCTCAGGAGGCAACGAGGACAAGCTGGCTGATCTTCGTAACGAGGTCTCCCGGCTTGAGGCCAGCGTCAAGAACCGCGTCGCCAACGCCTCACGAATGGCACTCGACAAGGAGATGCTCCGCTATGTCACCGGGCTCATTGCCCAGGAACGCTCAAGACTCAACGAGTGCCGCCAGGCCATCACCGCACTCGAGCGTCAGACCAAGTGCCTCACAATCGACACGGGACTCATCAAGGATGCCCTCGAGAACCTTGACAAGGTCCTGGACACCGACCTCGAGATGGCGCGCGAGTTTCTCGCCGCGATGGTCGAGCGCATCCTNNNTTCGGAGTGAGCCAGCCGGTCGAAGTCCGTATTGGGCTGAATATGAAAGACCTCCTCGCCAAGGAGGAGGTCGTTTATTGTATGGTTGCGGGGGCAGGATTTGAACCTGCGACCTTTGGGTTATGAGCCCAACGAGCTACCGGACTGCTCCACCCCGCGTCACTCCAGCCCATGGATTGTAGTCTCCGGCCGGGCGAAGTCAAGGGGCAACGCGCCAAATCGGCAGGCATTAGCTGGGAAGATTCGCTGCTGCTCAACCGAGAACCGGGCCGCGCCCCGGTTGGACGCACTCCGGAGGCGCGCGATGCCGGAGACGCCGCACGTTGGGGAGAGGATCGCCAGGGACCGCGCTCGCTGTCAGGCGTGCGAGCGGATGCGCTTCGCTCCCGGCCTGTCGAACCCGGCGGACGTCGTCGCGGATCTTCGGCTTCGAGTAGGGAGTCTGATGGCGACACGGTCGCGCACCGCTGATAGACTGACGAAGTGAACACCGTTCCGCCAAGGATCTGCGTGCTTCCGGCGGCGGAGCTCGAGGTCTTCCTTGAGCGCTATCGCCACGACACCGGGGTGCCCGAGACCATGGACCCCGGTCACTTCATTCAGGAGGTGCTGCAGCAGGCCAACGCCTTTGTGCCGTCGGAGGCGGGCTCGGTGCTCCTCGACCACCCGTTCGAGCGCTCCGGGGACCCAGGGGCAGCCGCGCTGTACTTTATCGCCGCGTTCGGACCGTCGGCCGAATCGCTGCTGGGTGCCAGCATCCCCACCACGGCGGGGGTCGTGGGTCACGTGTACCGCAAAGGCGAGTCGCACCTTGGCGTGGAGCCCCGCAAGGATCCGTTCTTCTACCCCCGCTTCGACGAGACCCATGCTTTCCACACCGAGAGCCTTCTGGCCGTCCCGATCCGAATCGAGAACAGTGTGTGCGGTGTGCTCGAGATGGTCAACCGTCTCGACGGCCGGCCGTTTGACGAGCGCGACCGAGCGCTGCTCGAGATCTTCGCGTCCTACACTTCGGTCTCGATCCAGAACCTCCTCGATGCAAGGCGCGCCGGCGCCGCGGCCCGTAGCGATGACCTCACGGGCCTCGCGAACGACCGGTTCTTCCACCGCCGGCTGGCTGAGGACCTCGACCACGCCGACGCCGCCTCCGGCCGCGTCGCCCTGCTGTTCATGGATCTCGACAACTTCAAGAGCGTCAACGACCGTCACGGGCACCTGGCAGGCTCCCAGGTACTCAAGGAGGTCGGATATCTCCTCCGAAGGGCTGTGCGTTCACCGAGGGTCACGCTCGCGCGCTATGGGGGCGATGAGTTCGTGGTCATCCTCCCAGGGTTCGACATTGAGGCGGCCACGCAGGTGGCCGAGGAGATCTGCAACGCGGTCCGCTCACAAGCCTTCCTCCGGGGGCGCTTCTCGTGGGCGAGCGGACCGGTGGAGTTTGCCGGCCCGCTCACCTGCTCAGTTGGAGTCGCGGTGTATCCCGAGCATGTCCCCCGTCTCGGCACCTCCGACCACCGTCGCAACCAGCTCTTGAGGGCCTCGGATCAGGCCATGTACGCCGCCAAGGCGGTCGGCAAGGACCGAGTGATGGTGGCTGATCTCGAGGCCGCCGCGCCAAAATGACGCCTATCACCCCGAGCTGACTCTGCGATTCTCCCGAAATATGGCACGGATATTGCTCAGTTGCTCAAGCGGACCGGGACCCCCGGCCCTTGGAGGGCGCAGTCAATGAACACGACCAAACGTCATACGATGCTCTCAATGAGCGCGGTGGCTGTCGGCGCCACGGTGCTGGGTATGGTCTTAGCGGGCGGGCTCGGCCTCACGCCCAGCAGCACCGCTGCCAAGGGAACGCCCGCTGCTGCGGCACCAGCTCCGCTCGCCCCGCCGGCCGGGTATCCGGACTTCGCCACGCTCGCGGAGCGAGTGAACCCGGCCGTTGTCTCCGTCTACACGGAGGATATCGTCAAGCCGCAAGACACTCGGCGCTTCCATCAGGACATGGATCCATTCGAGTTCTTCTTCGGCCCAGGAGTCCCCCGCCCCGACATGCGACGTCAGCAGAAGAGAACAGGCGCCGGAAGTGGGTTCTTCATCTCGACCGACGGTCTCATCGTGACCAACAACCACGTGGTCGAGAGCGCCGACAAGATCAGGGTTCGTCTCGCCGACAACACGGAGCTGTCCGCAAAGATCGTGGGCCGCGATCCGGCCACCGACGTCGCTCTCATCCGCGTCGACTCCAAGGGGCCGTTCACGTCGCTTCCCTTGGGCGACTCCGACACACTCAGGGTCGGCGAGTGGGTGATGGCCGTCGGGAACCCTTTGGCCATGGAACACACGGTCACGGTGGGTGTCGTCTCAGCCAAGGGCCGCGCCCTCGGGCTCTCGGAGGCCACGCGCTCGTTCGAGAACTTCATCCAGACCGACGCCGCCATCAACCTCGGCAACTCGGGCGGCCCGCTTGTGAACCTGCGTGGTGAGGTCGTAGGGATGAACACCGCCATCAATGCGGCCGGTCAGAACCTCGGTTTTGCGGTGCCGGTTAACACCGTCAAGACCGTGGTTCCACAGCTCAAGGACAAGGGCAAGGTCGTGCGTGGCTTCCTCGGTGTCACGATCACGAATGTCGACCAGAAGGTCCAGGAGTCATTCAAGCTACCGTCTCGCGACGGCGCCCTGGTAGAAAGCGTGAGCAAGGGCGGCCCGGCCGACAAGGGCGATATCAAGCCGGGTGATGTCATTGTCGCGGTCGGTGGAGTCCCCGTCAAGGAGACCCGTCAGCTCATCGACCAGGTTTCCGCGAGCGCTCCCGGCCAGAAGATCGACCTCGAGGTCATTCGGGACGGCAAGCGCCACATGGTCCCGGTGGTTCTGGGCGAGCGTCCGGCGACTGAAGGCGAGCAGGAGACCTCGACCACAAAGGAGGACACGCCGTCCTCCAAGCTCGGCGTTGAGGTCGATGACCTCTCGGTCCGCTCGCGCCGCCAGTCCGAGATCCCGAATGATGTGGACGGCGTAGTCATCACCGACGTGACGGAGCTCTCTCCCGCCGACGACGCCGGCCTGAGAGCAGGCGATGTCATCATGCGCGTCAACTCGCGCGACATCTCGTCGCAACAGGATTTTCGCGAGGCGATCGCCGGCGTGCGGTCGGGCAGTATGGTGCGCTTGTACGTCTATCGCGCACAGGCCGAACAGAAGAGTTTCGTCTTCGTCCGCATGCCGTAGCCTCCGTTCGCTGCCGACCAGGGGGCGCCCCTCGGGGTGGCCCCTTCTTGCTGCTGTGCCAAGAGGAAGCAAGGTCGCGCCCCGCCGTCTTCTTGACCGGGCTCGAAGGGAGAGGTCACACCCGACCTAGCGCAGAACTTCCAGATCGTCCACATCTTTAATGCACTGACGAACAACCGCTCGTGCCGCAGAGCGTTGGCCGCAGAGCAGGCATTCGACGTCTTTGCACAGCAGACTTGCCGAGCGTGGCAGGACGCCCGTATCGTAGAGGCGTTCGCCTCGATGGTCGGTCGGGAGCACAGACCCTGAGGAGCAGCGGACAGGAGCTCGCGTTTGGCGCGGGCCGGTTTTTGCGCTACACTAATCCAGGCGCGCGAATGCGGATGCGGTGACCGTCCCCGGTGTTTCCCCGCCTTATGCGTGTCTGCTCGTTCGTGTTGCTGTCGCAAGTCTCTTGCAGGCGGCGGCGCGGTGAGCCAAGGAGTTTGACAAGCATGGCCGAAGAGTTTAAGAACGCTCCCTCGCTGCCTGCCTCGGAGCCGAAGGAAGCTGCAGGCTCGGGACGGCGCCGCCGACCCCGTCGGCGACGCAACCGCCGTCACACAGCGGCCGGCGCGGCTCCCCAGTCCCCGTTCGATGGGTACCTTTGGCGGCGTGAGGATGGCAAGGCGTTCCTGATCACCGCGGGAAGCAGGTTCCACCCGACTGGTGAAGACCCGGTTGTGGACCCCGGCCTGCTGTCGCGATGGCACCTCGAGAGTGGCCTGCGCATCGGCGCTTCGGTACAGCCTCCGAACGGCCACCAGCGCCCGACCGTGTCCGATATCAACACCATCGAGGGTCTGACGCCCGACGAGTACCGCCAGAAGGCCATGCCGTTTTCCGATCTCACCTCCATCGATCCAACGCCGCGCTTTAAGCTCGAAACCGAGCCGGAGATCCTCGAACCGCGCGTTATCGACCTCATGGCGCCGATTGGAAAGGGCCAGCGGTGCCTCATCGTGGCCCCACCAAAGGCTGGCAAGACGACGCTGCTGCAGCAGCTTGCGCACGCGATCGCGGTCAATCACCCCGAGGTGCAGATCTTCGTGCTGCTCGTCGACGAGCGCCCGGAAGAGGTGACTGACTGGAAGCGGAACATCATCAAGGGCGAGGTCTATGCCTCATCGTCGGATGAATCCGTCCAGAGCCACATCGAGGTTTCCGAGATGGTGCTCGAGCGGTCCCGCCGCCTGGTCGAACTCGGCCAGGACGTCGTCGTTTTCATGGACTCGCTGACCAGGATGTCACGCGCCTATAACAACAATCAGAAGAGCTCCGGGAGGATCCTCTCAGGCGGGATCGACGCGCGGACCATGGAGAAGCCCCGGCGGTTCTTCGGATCGGCGCGCAACATTGAGCATGGCGGCTCACTTACCATCGTCGCGACCTGCCTGGTCGACACGGGTTCCCGGATGGACGAGGTCATCTTCCAGGAGTTCAAGGGCACGGGGAACATGGAAATCGTCCTCACGCGCGACCTCTTCGAGCGCCGCATCTTCCCGTGTATGAACATCCCCCAGTCGGGCACGCGCAAGGAGGAGAAGCTCTACCCACGCGAAGAGGTCGAACGGATCTACCTGCTTCGCCGCGCGCTGGCGGCGCTGCCTCCCCATGAGGCGATGCAAGCGCTGCTATCGAAGCTCAAGCAGTACCGTACCAACGCGGATTTCCTCGCCAACATCCAGGCGAACGTTCGTTGATTCCTCCCAGTGGTTTCTGACCGCCGCCCCAGGTCAGGCGAGAAAGTGTGCCCTCCGCCCCGCCCACCCAACCTCGAGACTTGAGGCGCAGCGTCCGCGACAGGCCCCAAGGACATAGATGAAACGACCCACCTAGACGGCAGGCCGGGTTGCTTGTTCGCGGGCGCTCTCAGCGCAATATTAACTGTTTGGTCACGGTGATCCAGGTCTTGACCTTCTTGCCATCCTTCATCGCGGGTCGGTACCGATTCTGCTTCACGGCTTCGGCACAGGCTTCGTCTATGCCGGGCCTGCTGGGCTGAAACGGGCGCAAGACCTTGACTTCGTCCACGCCGCCTTTCTCGTTGACGAGTACCCTGAGGATGGCATACCCGCTCGCCGGGGCCTTCGCGAGCGCAGCGGAGCGTGGAAGGGTCACCTTCCCCTCGACCAGGCTTTGGGGCTGCGCGTCCACCTGGGAGAAATCCACCAGATCGCCCTCGCTCACAGCGCTCCCGAGCCCAGTGGTAACCGGCGGCTGTTCCGGCGGCGGGGCTGCGGTCGAACCCGCCGGGACTACCGTCGGCACGACCGGTGGCTGCGTCCAAGCGGCCTGGGGCGCCGGGGCCGTCATTGGGACCTGGGTCGGGACCGCGGCGGTCGGGACCGCCTTGAGAGCCAGCTTGGTCTCGGCCAGAGCCGCCTGTTGGCGAGTTTTCGCCGCCTCGGCCTCCTGTTGCTGCTTGATCTTGGTGAGCTCGTCCTCCCTCCGCTTCTGTTCGGCCTCTCGCGCGGCGATCTCGCGTTGCAGTCTCTGCTGTTCCTCGGCCGAGATCTGCTTCGCGCCTGGGTTTCCCTGCTTCTGCTTGTCGAGTTGCTTGCGCAACTCCTCGGTCGTGGCCTTCTCGGCCTCGAGCTCCTTTCGAAGCTGATCTTCCTTTTCCCGCAACGCCTGTGCGACCTGGGTGTTGACCAGCTCCTGCAGCATCTTCTTCTGGGCCTCCTGGTCAACCGCGCTCGGCATCGAGGGCCGGCTCAGGATCAGGTAGCCAATGACCAGGAGCAGAACCACGCCAGCGGCGATGGCCGCGTAAAGGGTGGTCCGGTTCGGGACGCTGGGCGTCTCGGGCGCCTCGGGAATCTCCGCCTTGGGAGGCTGGTAGTGCGCCGTCACATCAAGGGTCCTTTCCTGCTGGAGCTCCCGGTCCTCCTGTTCGATCTCATTTCGATAGAGCCTGTCCATGAACAGAGCAAGGTTGAAGGTCGTCGGCGAGTAGGCTCCGCCGTAAAGCAACTTCTCGAGCTCCTTCTTGAAGTCGGCGGCCGACGCGTAGCGGTCATCCGGGCGCGGAGCCATGGTTTTCTTAAGAATCGCGAGGACATCCTGCGGGATGGGGCCCTCTTCGAAGGCAAGCATCGGGGCCTCGAGGGCGGCCGCCCGTGCCGCCGGGTCCGCCGGAAGAGGGTGCCCGGAGAGAAGCTGGAACAGGATCGCGCCCAGAGAGTAGACATCGGAGCGCGGAGTCGCCGTTGCGTTGGCGAGAACCTCGGGCGCGAGGTACGATGCCGCGAGCCTCTTCACCACCACCCTGTCAAGGTTGGCACGCAGACCGTGTGCGATTCCGAAACCCGCGACCTGAGCCTCTCCGTCGTTGCCGACCATGGCAAGGTGGGGAACGAGGAAGCCGTGGATGAGAGGCTGCCCCTGCACCTCTACCGCCGATGCCGCAGCCAGCGCGGCAGCGAGCTTCTCGACGATCAAGAGGGCGTTGTCAATCGCGATCGGGAACTGCTCCTGGGTCGCACGAGCCATCAGTTGGTCGAGAGGCTGCGAGGGCACGTAGTCCCACGCGACAAAAGGAATCCCGCCCTCGCTACCGTGAGTGGCGTTCCGTACGACGTTGCTGGCCCTGAGGACCTGGGCGATCTGGTTGGCGGGCCCGATTTCTGCAGTCAGGGCGGCGCGGTCCAGACCCACCTGATCAAACCGCCGAAGCCACACAATCCTCTTGAAGCCGTTCCGCTCCATCTCCCCGGCACGCCACAGGGTGCCCAGGCCGTCCTGACTGCGCTGTTTGAGAAGAAGGAATTTCCCGAAACACGAATACGTGTCGGCCATTGAAGGCCCTCCCAGACTTCAGCAAACGCTAGCATTCGCCCCCTGGCAGGTCAACGGCCACGTGCCTGAAAGCGCCGACTCGCGAGGTGTGCCTCGAGGATGAGACGAGCCGCGAGACCGTCCACAAGTTCCGGCCATCGCCGGCGAGGCGTTCCCGCCTCGACCAGTAGACTCTCGGCAGCCGCTGTCGTGCCGCTCTCGTCAACCGTCTCGACCGGGACTTCGAGCCGGCGTTCGAGCGCGGCGACAGCACTCGAGACCCGGACCTCGCCCCGGCTATTTCCAGCCCTCGTATGAGGCACACCGACGACCACACCTTCAACGTCCCACGTGCTGGCCAGCTCGGCCACGGCTTCGGCCAACCGGTCCGGCCCGGAGTACGGGATCGCGCGGAGCGGAGAGGCGAGTTGCTCGTCAGTGTCGCACACCGCCACGCCCACGCGATGCGACCCGATGTCGAGCGCCAGCCATCGCATCCTCAACGAGGATACGCCAGTTCTCGTACACTTCGGATTAGGAGCCTATCCGAGAAATGGGGCTACCGCACCCGATTACCTGGACAGGCTCCTAGCCTAGATTGTCCACGGCAGAACCCTCGTGATGAGTCCAGGCTAGAATACAGCCGCAGGCAGGGAGGGCGGTTGACACAAGGGCTTGCAAGTCGCGTTCCACTCGCGGCGTTGGTGCGGCCTTCCGGCGGCCTCGCTGCCGTGGTCGGTCTCTCCGCTGCCCTCCTGACCTGCGCGCCGGTTGCCGCCCAGGCACCGGCGGCCGGGGACCTCGTCACGCTCGACGCGATCCACCAGCAATGGGTGCAGGACACGCTCTGGTGCGGCCAGGGCGACGTCCACGCGAGCTATCAGGACATCACACTCCGCTGTGACGAGGTCGAAGTCGACCTCGCCACGATGCGGATGCACGCCAAGGGGAACGTCATTCTCGATCAGGGTCAGGCGCGCATCGTGTGTAGCCGTATGGACTTCGACCTGCGGTCGAAGACCGGCACGTTTTACGAGGTCGAAGCGTTCTTCCCGCCCGTTTACCACTTCCGCGGTCAGGAAATGGAAAAGCTGGACGAAGATCACTTTCGTTTCCACCGGGGCACCTTCACCAGTTGCGACCTGACCGCCAAGGCGCCTCCTTGGAGTATCGAAGTCCAGGACGCAGTCATACAGCTGGAAGGGTACGGCCACTTCCGCGGTGCCGCGCTCAAAGTCCGCGGCGTGCCGATCTTCTACACGCCGCGTCTCCTCTGGCCGGTGAAGCGGGACCGAGCCGCCGGCTTCCTTGTGCCGTCGTTTGGATTCTCCAGCCAGCGCGGCGTCTACATCGGCAACTCGTTCTTCTGGCCCCTGTCGCGCTCTTTCGACACCACGCTGTTCCTCGACCTTTACACGAAGAACTACTTCGGGTTCGGCAGTGAGGTGCGCTGGGCGCCGGCCGACCATGGGTACGGTGATCTCACCGATGAGTTTATCTGGGATCGCACCACCAAACGCTGGGAGTGGAAGGCAAACGGCAAGTACAACCAGCTCTTCCCCGACGGCTACACCCTGCACGTCCAGCTCCAGGAACTGTCAGACATCAACTTCTTTCAGAACTTCGAGGGGACGTCCTTCCAAACCGGGGTTCGGACCCTATATTCCTACTTCAACCTCGCACGGACGTGGGGACCGCAGGCCCTGACCTTTCGCGCCGACCACAACCAGACGTTCTACACGGACCCCACCAGCGGCGCGACCTCCGAGGTCACGCTCGATCGGTTGGGTGAGCTCGAATACCGGCTGCGCTCGACTCGCATAGGCTCGACGGCGCTCTACGTCGCCGCCAACGGTCTCATGGACGAGGTTCAGGTCGACAAGTCTGCGACATTGCGCGGCCGTTATGGACGCATCGACGTTTTCCCCACGCTAAGCCTGCTCACGCCGGGACTTGCCTGGCTCAACATCACGCCGACGATTGGTGCACGGGAGACGTACTACACCGCACAATACTCGACCGACCACATGCAATTCATAGACGAGCCGGTCTCCCGCCACTACGGCACCGCGGGGCTTGACATCGTGGGGCCATCGCTCTCCCGCGTCTGGACCGAAGCGAACGGTGACAAGCTGAAACACCTGATCGAACCGCGCATCGAGTACACTTACATCTCGAATCCCGGCGGTAACCTCGACAATTCTACGAGCTCCCCGATCCCAGTCTTCGACGAACGCGACTCGGTGTTGGTGACCAACCAAGTGACGTGGACGTTCGGCAACTATCTCCTGCTCAAGAGCGGCCCGGCCGGAAGCCGGCAGGTGGCGAGCCTGGAGATCAGCCAGGCGTACTCGCTATCGGACCCTCTCACCGTTGCCCGGCAGATCTACGACCCGACTACAGGGGCGACGACGCCACTTCCTGCGAGCCAGAAGCTCCCGCTGGACGTCTGGCTGCGAATCTCGCCTCTGCCGACAGCGACCCTCGACTCCCGCGTCGACTTCGATCCTGTGACTCACAAGCTGTACACCACGTCGTTCACGGGTGGCTACACCAGCGGGCCCACCGGACTCAACCTCACGTGGTTCTCGAGCTACGACCCTACGGGGCAAGTCACATCGTCGCAGACACGCCTCTTCTTCGCCATAGGCCCGAAGGGCGCCCCGTGGCGGCTGGAGAGTCAGATCGCCTACGATCTCCATCAGAAGGAGCTCCTTGACCACAGGTACGTTTTCCGGTGGCGAGGGAGCTGCTGGAGTGCCACGGTTCAGTATCACGACTACCGGATCGCCCCATACCAGCAACGCGACTATCGCATCTCGATCGACCTCACAGGGTTGGGGACGTTCCTTGACATCAAGGGCGGCCTCGATTCCCTCTCGCACTGAACGGGTTGCGAGGGATGCAGTCGTGGTGTAAGCTCTCGGTCCGCCAGGTCGGGGCGTAGCTCAGCCTGGTAGAGCACACGGTTCGGGACCGTGTGGTCGGAGGTTCAAATCCTCTCGCCCCGACCAGTACTATCTGATGCGGGGGGCATTTCGGCCCCCCTTCCCTTTCCCCCTGCCTCGCGCCCCCCGAGCCCCCCTCGGTCCGGCCGAGTGAATCGGCCTCCGCTTTCCCTTCTGCCACCGTCTTGACAAGCGACCACCCGAGCTGTCCTGGCGGAGAGTCCCGCGGCCACTCCATCCGCCCTCCCGGCCGCTCGAGACCCTGCGTGCTCTCCACCTGCTCCCAAGTCGGCGCCGCGTTTGGCACGTTTCTCGCTAACAAATTCCTGAGCCGGCCCATGAAGGTGACGGGCTTGCCACGGGGCCGTCTCGAACTCAGTGTTGCGATCGAAGCAATGTCGGGACGACTATAGAGTTGGGTTTCAATCGCTCGTGGCACAATGCCGCCTGCGGTGCGACGATGCCGCCTTGGCAGGCCAAGACGGCACTAAGTGGTGTGGCGCAGGGCGATCGGTCCCACCGCGCGGCACCAGTTTCGATGCCGTAGAGGGGAGACATGTGATGGGTTACCAGTGGAGGTCTTCGGTGATTCTTGGTTTCGGGCTCGTGGTCGCAGCGTTGGCAGTGGCGCAGGAGCCGCCTGCCATTCCGACTTCCGAGGAAGTGGTCCGTCGCGCCTGTGATGCTGCCGGTGGCCTCAAGGCGTTCACGGACCTTGGAATCGTGGGCCTTGCGACCAGGAGTGAGGAGGTGTCCCAGGAAGGGAGCATCACCACCACGTTGCAGAACAACTACTTCCTGGCTCCAGGCCCGATCCCTGGAAGGTACGAGAATCCCGACAAGAAGGTGGTCGCAGGCGACGACGGCAGCGGGGGCTGGGCCGTCATCAATGAAAAGCCGGACACGCGACTGTCCACGGCCCGCATTGTGAAGCGGCAGCTGACCACCTCCCTGTTCCCGACGCTCCTGCCGTTCTCGCTCACGTGGGACGGGGTCGAGGTTCAGGAGGTCAAAGCCGCCCAGCTTAAAGGTCACCCGGTCTGGCAGCTGACGGTCTCCGTTCCGAGGATGTTCTTCAGCACGCCGCAGATCGCGACGACGTGGACGATCCTCATCGATAGCACCAGCTTCGCGGTCGTACGGGCAGAAAGCCCGTTTACCGACCTTGGAAAGGGTGTGACCGCCGACGGCATGCGTTTCACTTGGCGAGAACCGGTCGAGGTCAAGGACGTGACTTTCTACAAGGAGCAGAAACTCACTGGGCTCGATGAGGCCGGGGTCGAGAAGACCCATAGCCGTGTGGATCGCCTCCAGTACCACGTAATTCCTATCTCCGAAGCGAAGAAGCTCTTCGCGAACCCGATACCGCTCGAACTGCGGCCGAAACCACCGGCGATGCAGCCGCCTCACCCTCCGGCCACTCAGCCAAACGGCTGATCGGACCGGAGAAGTCAGAGCGAGATTGAATTCGGTGTGCCCTGTCGTGCCATCGCGCCCGGGACCGGCAGCGTACACTGACGATGAGGCTCGTGTCCCAGTCTATTGCGTTGGTGGAGGATGATGATGTCGCTTGGTCCAGGTGGCAACCGGTTCGTGGAAGTTTGGCCCCCTCCATACCGCCAAGCCCTTCTCCTGCAAGGCGGAACTCGCTCTTGGGGGGAGATCCCAAGCGCAGACGGAGCTACGTCGTCATGGAGGCGCACGTGCTAGCACGACTCATCTCTTCCGCGATGATTGTGGGAGTGCTGTTCGCCGAAGCCGCTGCTTCCGCCGCTGCCCAGCCGCCGCCACCGCCGGAGCCATTGGTCAAACAGATTCAGGAGCTGAGTGATGCTCAGCAAGGGCTCGAACAGCGCCTCGACGCGCTCGCCAAAGCCATCGACGATATCGCCTGGTTTCAAAGCGTGGGTGACGTCGCGGTAGTCGACAAGTGGCGCATCGCCGGTCCGCCCACGGCGAACCAGCCCAACCCCACCGGTTTAGGCGCGGGCAACCCGATCAAGTTTTACACCTACACGTTCGTACCGAGGGACCACAAGGCTGGCGAGAAGCTGCCGATGCTGATCCTCCCCCACGGCGGAGTTCACGCCGACTTCACGACCTACCACGCGCACATCATCCGCGAGCTCGTGGCACAGGGGTACGTCGTCGTGGCGCCGGATTACCGAGGCTCGACGGGCTACGGGCGTGACTTCTACGAACTCATCGACTACGGCGGCCGGGAGGTGGACGACATCCACGCGAGCCGGAACTGGGCGGTGGAGAACTTCGACTTCGTCGACCCCCAGCGCGTCGGCCTGATCGGCTGGAGCCACGGAGGTCTCATCGTTCTGATGGAGACGTTCGCCCACCCCAAGGACTACGCGTGTGTCTTCGCGGGTGTGCCGGTGTCCGATCTCGTCCAGCGCATGGGGTACCAGGGCAAGAGCTATGAGGACGACTTCTCGGCCAAGTACCACATCGGCAAGACGGTCCAAGAAGACCTCGCAGAGTACAAGCGGCGCTCTCCGGTCTGGAGCGTCGACAAGCTCGCGGTTCCTCTTCTCATCCACACCAACACGAACGACGAGGACGTCAACGTCATCGAAGTCGAGCACCTCATCCAGGCGCTGAAGGCCGCAGGAAAGAAGTTCGAGTACAAGGTGTACCAGGACGCCCCCGGCGGTCACAGCTTCGATCGCATGGACACCGTGCTGGCCCGCCAGGCCCGTCGGGAGATCTACGCGTTCCTGGCGCGCTACCTCAACCCGCCGCGCGTACTCCCGTGATCGTGCCGGGCAACCTCCCGACCAGTCGGCACCGACGTTCGGACCCCGGCCGTCGAATCCCATGTGCTCGATATGCTGCGTGTTAGACTCCGGCCCGTGGGCGGGTTCGAACGTCGCTGTCTCATCCTCCTGTCGGTCGTGGCTGCTCTCAGCTGCCGCGGAGCGTCGGGGCGGCTTGCGATCGTGGGCGATCGCAAGGTGACGATCGAGAATCTCTCGGCTTTCGTCAGCTCCCAGACCGGGCGCTCCCTCTCCGACGTGTCGCCCGAACTCGCCGGGGCACTCTTCGAGCGGTTCCTCGACGAAGAGGTTGTGCTCGCAGCCAATCCGTCTCCGGGCGACCACGACCTGACACCGACCGCCCGCAGCGCACGCGTCCGCGATCTCGCGAGTGCGCTTTGCCCGCCCTCACCGCAGCCATCGAGTTCGCAGGTGGATGCGTACCTTGCCGCGCACCCCGAGTTCGCAAGCGGTGGAGAGCGCATCAAGCTCCGGCAGCTCGTCCTTCCCGATCAGTCGACCGCCCGGAGTGCGCGCGACCGCTCGCGTTCGGGTGAGGACTTTGTGAGGCTCTCGCGAGAGCTCTCACGCGCCCCGAACGCTGCCGACGGCGGGATGCTGGGATGGGTCGAGCGTGGTCAGCTCCCCCCCGAGTTCGAGGCCGCCGTGTTCGGCCTCTCGGAGGGAGAGGTCAGCGAACCCGTGCCCAGCAACGCCGGCTGGCACGTGTTTCAGGCGATGGAACGACGTAACCCCGGTAGCGGCCCCGATCCGGCTCTTCGCGACCGAGCCCGCGTCCAACTGGCCGCGGCACAAGCGGATGCCACCCAGCGGAGCTGCCTGATGGTGCTCGCATCCAGGGTAGGGGTCCGGGTGGACTGTGCCGGCGTGAGCTTCCCGTGCCGCAACCCGTTCGAGGTGACACCATGAGATTGAGTGCTCTTGTTCTTCCTGTCCTGATTGCGACCGTCTCTGCGGCAAGCGGAGAACGACGGCTCGTAGAGGGCATCGTCGTTCGCGTCAACGACCGCATTCTGACCACCGCCGACATTCGCCAGCGCGCCAACGAGCGGGCGGCGCAGACCGGCAAGCCGGTCCCGCTCGATCAGTACCCCGAGTTCATCCAGGATGCGGCCGATGAGCTGTGCATGCTGGAACGGGCCGAGGAGCTCAAGCTTGAAGTTTCGAGTGACGAGCTTAACGGGGCGATCCAGGAGCTCAGGGACCAAAACCACGTAAAGGACGACGCCGCCTTCGAGGCCGCGCTGCACGACATGGGTATGACGCTCGACGGCCTGAGAGCGAGGATCCACGACAACCTGCTTGTGAACCGCCTGCTCAGGCGAGAGGTGGGCGACCTCCCGATCACTGAGTCCGAACTGCGACAGCGCTTTGAGCGCGAAAAAGACCAATTCACCATTGGTGAGCGGGTGCATCTGGAGCACATCGTGTTCTCGGTCGGGGCCGAGAAGGGGGACGACGATTCCAAGCTCGCTGCGGCGCGGCGCCTGGTGGCCGCGGCCCGCTCGGGAGGCGATTTCAAGGCGCTCGTTCAGGCGGAGGTTGATGCCGGTCACGGGACCGGCGGCGACCTCGGGACCGTGCTCACAGCGGACATGCGCGGCGAGGTTCGTGACGTGGTGGCGAAACTCAAGGCCGGGGAGATTTCCGATCCGTTCACGAGCCCGGCCGGTGTGCACATCGTCCGCCTCCTCGAACGCATCCCACCCACGGTCAAGCCCTTCAACGACGTCGAGGAAGAGCTTCGGCAGCGCGAGCTCTCGGACCGCTACCGCTCGCACCTTTCGAGTGTCGTGACCGAACTCAAGAAGCGCTACGTCCTCGAAGTTCACCCCGAGCTGATGACCGCCAGCAAGTAGGCCCGACTCAGCGCCTGCTGAGATCCCATCCGACAACCCCAGCATCTTGACAGTCCACCGTGGCACCCTCATCATAGCGGTGGACAAAAGTGGAGCGAAGTGGACCATCGTGGCCCACGCCCCGATTCTGCAGGCTTTTGGAGGGGAGCATGGAGACTTTTCGCGGAAGCTACCAGGCCACCGTTGATGATAAGGGTCGCCTGAAGCTACCCGCGCGTCTCAAGGGTCAGCTCGAGGAGTGGTACGGCTCTCGGGTGTTCGTGACATCGCTGGGGCCGCTCGAGCTCCGTGTCTATCCCCTGTCTGTGTGGGAGGAGCTTGAGCGGCGGTTCCTCGCGCGCCCCTCACTGGATCCGCTGGTGCAGCGCCTGCTGGAACACGCCAACTACGGTCAGGAGGACGAGATGGACACCCAGGGGCGAGTGCTCGTGCCCGCACTCTTGCGCGATGTGCTGGGGGTCAACGGTGAAGTCGTCGTGTCGGGGCGCGGCCGTTTCCTGGCGGTCGTGGCGCGAGACCGGGCCCAGGCGGAACTCGCGACCCCGTTCACGAACGAGGAGCTGGCCGCGCTCGCAGCACTGGAACAGTGATGCGCGATGTGTCCGTCCCAACACCAGCCTGTACTGCTCGCGCAAGTCGTGGAGGCGCTGGCACCTCCTGGAACCGGCCTGATCGTGGACGCCACGGTCGGCCTCGGAGGTCACGCAGCGGCACTTCTCGTCCGCTACCCCTCGGTTCGAGTCCTCGGGTTGGATGTCGACCCCGAGGCACTCGCCTTGGCGCGTCAGCGTCTGGAGAGCTTCGGGAATCGGGTTGTCCTCGTCGTCGCCTCATACTGGCAGCTCGCCGAGGTGGCCCGCGCCTATGGGTTTGCGGCCGCAGACGGGGTCTTGTTCGATCTCGGCGTCTCTTCCCTGCAGCTGGACACGCCGGCTCGCGGTTTCTCCTTCCGTCACGACGCAACCCTCGACATGCGCTTCGGCCCCGACGGAGAGACCGCCGGGGAGCTCCTGGCCAACATCGGGGAGGAGGAGCTCGTGCGGGTCCTGCGCGACTTCGGTGAGGAGCCTCGGGCCAGGCGGATCGCGCGGGCGATCGTCCGCGCGCGGATGAAGCAGCCACTCCGCACGACCGCGGAGCTCCGCCGCGTGGTTCACTCCGCCCTGGGATCCGCGCGCGGTCGAATCGACCCGGCGACTCGCACGTTTCAGGCGCTTCGCATTGCAACCAACCGCGAGCTCGAGGGCATACCGCTCGCAGTCGAGCAGGCCGCGCGCCTGCTGAGCCCGGGCGGACGGCTGGCGGTCATCGCGTTTCACTCCCTCGAGGACCGCCTGGTCAAGCGCACTCTGCGCCACCTCGCCGGGAGGTGTGTCTGCCCGCCGGGCAGCTTCGCCTGTACGTGCCAGCCCGAACACCTCCTCGAGGTACTCACGCCACGGCCGATAGTGCCCACCGACGTTGAGGTGAACGCCAACCCGCGCGCACGCTCGGCCAAGCTCCGTATCGCCCGGAGAGTGGGATGAAAGTCGGTGGGTATCGTCCGAGGAACAGCTGGCTGCGGCGGCAGCTCGACACGCGCTGGCGCCGGTGGTTGATCCTCTGCTTCGTCGGGGCGGCGATCGTGAGCGTCCTCATGGCGGCGTTCATCGCTCCCCGTCAGGCGACTCTGCGCATGCGGTACGAGATCGCCCAGGTTTCGCGAACGGTCGACCGTCTCGAGGGCGAGCAGCGGCGTCTCGTTCTCGAGCGCGAGGCGCTCACCTCGCCGGCGATCCTCGCCGCGGACCTGGACGCCCTCGGCCTTGCACCGCTCGAGCTCAGCAGGGTTACCCACCTCACGTCGACCGGAGAGCTCGTCCTCCCGGCGCCGAAGCCCACGCCGAAGCCTGCGCGTCCGCGGACCCAGCGAAGGGCTCGCTGATGGTGAACACCATGCGGCTGCGTTGGATCGCGTGGGCGCTATCGGCGTGGGTGGCCGTAGTGGTGCTCCGTCTCCTACAGATCCAGGTCCTCGATCACAAGACATGGGAGTCCGGCTCGGCCCGACAGCGTGAGCACCCTCTCGAGGTCGAGGAACCTCGCGGCGACATCGTCAGCAGGGATGGCCGGCTCCTGGCTGGCAGTCTCGAGCGTGTTGCCGTGTACGCCAATCCCCGCAAAATCCCGCGCGAGGTTTGGGGCAGCGTGGCTTCCGGTCTTGCTCCGCTCGTCGGACAGCCGGCTTCCGCAGTCCTGGCCCAGCTCCGCGACCACGACGGTTTCTTCTATCTTGCCAAGGACCTCGACCCGCAGATCACGGACGCAGTCGGCAAGCTGCGGCAACGCAGCGTCGGGACGATCCGGACGGAGCGTCGGGTCTACCCGCACGGCCCGCTCGCAGGCCCGGTGGTCGGGTACATCAACGCCGAAGGCGACGGCCAGGCCGGACTCGAGGCGTTCTACGACCGCACGCTGCGCGGCGTACCGAGCGTGTACCGGGTGCTGCGCGACGGCAAGACGTCGCCGACGTTCCTCGACCTGCGTCTGGAGAAGCGGGGACGTCCGGGTCAGTCGCTCGCCATCTCCATCGACTGCCGAATCCAGCTGGTGGTGGAGCAGGAGCTCGCCCGGACGATCGCCGAAACGGGGGCCAAGGGAGCCTCCGCCGTGGTGATCGATCCCAGGGACGGCGAGTTGCTCGCCATGGCGTCGCTCCCTTCGTACGACCCCGGTCACCTGGGCCAATCCCCGTCGGAGGGGCGGCGCAACCGTGCCGTCGAGGATGCGCTCGAGCCTGGCTCGACGTTCAAGCCGTTCATCGTTGCGGCGGCGATGACCGCCGGCGTGCTCGACCCCTCGGAGCTTGTGGATTGCTCGGGGGGAGGCGTGGAGATCGCCAACGTCTTCATCCACGACCACGCGCGTTACGGCCTGCTGCCGGTCCAGCAGGTGCTCGCGAAGTCGTCGAACGCGGGGGCGATTCGGATCGCCTACCGCGTCGGGACGAACCAGCTCGACGAGACAATTCGCCGGATGGGGTTCGGCCAGCCGACCCGCGTGGAGCTCCCGGCGGAGACGCGTGGGATCTACCGCGGCCCGCAGTCCTGGTCCGCGCTCTCTCGCGCCGGCCTCGCCCTCGGCCAGGAGATCAGCGCTACTACGATTCAGCTCGCGCAGGCGTATGCGGCGATCGCCAACGGTGGGTTTCTCGTGCACCCCCGTCTCGTGTTCGAGACGCGCGACCGCTCGGGACGACCCATCACCCCGTACCAGCCCCAACCCAGAGTCCGTGTGCTTCCCGCTGATGTCGCCGTTCGGCTCGCCTCGATGCTCGAGGCGGTGGTCGAAGAAGGCACCGGCAAGGCGGCCGATGTCCCGGGGTACCGGGTGGCAGGCAAGACTGGGACGGCGCAGCGGGCATCCTCGGGCAGTTATAGCGCCGGCCGCCACGTGGCGTGGTTTGCGGGCTTTCTGCCGATGCCCGACCCGAGCCTCGTGATCGTCGTCTGTGTTGACGAGCCCGTCAGCAACTACTGGGCTGCGGATGTTGCCGCCCCTGCGTTCGGACGCATCGCGACCCGCACCGTGTTGCTGCTGGGCCTGGAACCCACGGACGGAAGCCGCGCATGAGGCTCGCCGGGCTCGCCGCGGCTTGTGAGGCCTCGCTGCGCGGCGCCGATGCCGATGTTTGCGGCATCACCCACGTGGCGCAGGACGTCCAAGCGGGCTGGGTCTTCGCTGCACTGCCGGGGCAGCATAGGCACGGGATCGACTTCGTGGACCAGGCCATTGCGAACGGCGCCGTGGGCGTTGTGTCGGACCGTGACCCTGGTCTCGGCACCTCGTGGCTCTACACACAGCGCCCCCGACACGCGACCGCTCTCGCAGCATGGGTTCTTGCAGGGTATCCCGGGCGCAGCATGCGGATGGTCGGTATCACCGGGACGAACGGCAAGAGCACCGTTGCGGACCTGATTGGCCGAATCGCCGTCAAAGCCGGGGAGCACCCGGGTGTCTTCGGCACACTCGCGTACACGCTGCCGATCCGGAGCGAGCGCGCGAGACGCACGACCCCTGAGGCGACGGACCTCGCACCGCTGCTCAGAGAACTAGCAGACACCGGCGGAAGCGTCGCGGTCATGGAGGTTTCGTCCCATGCACTTGCCCTCGACCGGGTGGCGGGCCTCGAGTTCGACGTCGCCGTCTGGACCAATCTCACCAGGGATCACCTCGACTTTCACCCAGGCCTCGAGGCCTACTACGTGACGAAAGCGAGCCTCGCAGAGTTTCTGAGGCGAGACCCACCAGGCCGTCGCATAATCGGTCTCGACGACCCGTTCATGGCGCGTCTCGCCGCCTCACCGCGCGCCGGCGATCTGACCTTCGGTCTTGGCGCCGCGAGCATGGTCACCGCCCTGCAGGCCGCGCCCGACTTCGAGGGCACCACGTTTCGCCTGCGTGTTCCGGAGTGGGAGGCGCAGGTTCGCCTGCCGCTCGTTGGCCGCCACAACGTGCGTAATGCCCTGGCAGCGGCTGCAACAGCCGTCGCGCTCGACTGGCCGCAGGAGGCGATCGTCCAGGGGCTATCCACGGCGCAACCGCTGCCGGGCCGCCTCCAGCCCGTCGCTGCTGGAACGGCATTCCCGGTCTTCGTGGACTACGCCCACACGCCGGACGGCTTGGAGCAGGTCCTCCTCGCGCTCCGCGAGGTCGGCGACCGTCGTCTCGTTGTGGTGTTCGGGTGCGGCGGCGACCGTGACCCGGGGAAGCGGGCGCCCATGGGCGAGACCGTCGGGCGCCTCGCCGACGTCCCAATCGTCACCACGGACAACCCACGCAGCGAGGACCCGCAGGCGATCATTGCGCAGATCCTCGAAGGCGTGCGCGCGTCGGGCAACCCGCGCGCGCTCGCCATCGCTGACCGTCGCGAGGCGATCGCAGCAGCGCTCTCCCTCGCCGACGAGCGCTGCCTTGTCCTGATAGCCGGCAAAGGCCACGAGACCGAGCAGGTCTTTGCCGACCGTACGGTGCCGTTCGACGACCGGACCGTTGTGCGCGAGCTTGCACAGCGGAGGCGCGCATGATCCGCCGCACCGCCGCCGATCTCGCCAAGATCCTCGGTGCCCGGCTGCGAGGCGATGGTTCGGCGCTCGTGCGCGGCGTCGCAATCGACTCCCGCACGGTCCGTCCCGGCGACTTGTTCGTGGCGCTGCGCGGAGCCCGGGCCGACGGACACGACTTCGTCGGCCAGGCCGCGGCGTCGGGCGCGACTGTGGCCCTGGTCGCACATCCGGTGAGCGCCGCGCTGGCGCAGATCGTGGTCTCCGACGCGGTCGCTGCGCTCCAGCAAATCGCCGGCACCGAGCGGACAGGGGCTGCCTATCGCCTCGCCGCGGTCACGGGCTCGATTGGTAAGACGACCACCAAGGAGATCCTCGTGGCGCTCCTTGGCTCGGCGTTCCGCGTCGGGCTCACGGGGGGCAACCGCAACTCCGAGACGGGCTTCCCCCTCGAGTTGTGCAATCAGCCCGATGGTATCGAGTGGATGGTGGCCGAGCTCGGGATGAGTCACGCAGGCGAACTCGACCGCCTCGGAGCCGTCGCGCAACCGGACGCTGCGCTCTACACCGTGGTGGCGCCCGTCCACCTCGAGTTCTTCCGCGACATCGACGCGATCGCCGAGGCAAAGGCGGAGCTGATACCCCACATCCGGACGGACGGCGCTCTCGTACTCAACGCGGCGGACCCGCGTGTCGCCATGTTCGCCACGCGTTTCTCCGGCCGCGTGTTGCGCTACGGTGTCCCTGGCGCGTCCGATCTCTGGATCGAGGCCTACCGGGAACGGGGCTTGCTCGGCTCCCGCTTCGAACTCACAGGCACCCTCGGAGCGTTCGGGGTCGAATGTCCCCTGATGGGTCGCCACCAGGCCAACAACGTGCTGGCTGCGGCGACGCTCGCCCTCGCCCTCGGAGTCCCCCCCGACCGGGTAGCCTCAGCGGCCTCGAAGCTCCAGCCGGCGTCGAGGCGCGGCGAGCTCCACGCGATCCCGGGCGGGATCACCCTGGTGGACGACAGCTACAACTCCTCGCCCGAGGCGGCAAAGGTCCTCCTGGAACTCCTCGCCACCAGCGCGGGCCGTCGAGTGGCGGTGCTCGGCGAGATGCTCGAGCTCGGATCCGCCTCGTCGGCCTTCCACCGAGAGCTCGGCAGGCGGGCTGCGGCGTCGGCCGACGTTGTGGTCGCAGTGGGCGGACCGATCGCGGCCGAGATGGCGCGGGCTGCGGACGGCACCGAGACTCACTACGCCGCCACGGCCTCCGAGACGCTCGACGTCGTCCGCGCGCTGCTGCGCCCTGGGGACGTTGTTCTGGTCAAGGGCTCGCGCGGTGTGGGTCTCGACGCCGTGGTGGATGGACTTCTCCGGGTGGCTCGCTGATGTTGTACTGGCTCCTCTTCCAGCTGCATATCGTGTGGGGACCGCTGAACGTCTTCCGCTACATCACGTTCAGGGCGGCTCTCGCGATCCTCACCGCGCTCGTGCTCGGTATCGCCCTTGGCCCCGCGCTCATCCGCACCCTGCACAAGAACCAGATCGGGCAGGCGATCCGCGAGGAGGGACCGGCATCGCATCAGGCCAAGGCAGGGACGCCGACGATGGGCGGAGTTCTCATCCTGGCCGCCGTCCTCGTTCCTATCATGCTGTGGGGTGATCTCACCGAGCCGTGGGTATGGGTGGTGACCCTCACGACCCTGCTCTACGGCGGCATCGGTTTCCTCGACGACCTGCTCAAGATCCGGCACGGCAAGAACCTCGGTCTACGCGCCTGGCAGAAGTTCGGTTTGCAGCTCATGGTCGGCATCGCAGCCGCGACCGCGATCCGCCTCGTTGCCGACAGCTCGCCGTACGCCGGTGAGCTGGTTGCCCCGTTCTTCAAGAGCGCCCACGTTCAGCTCGGCCTCCTCTACATCCCGTTCGTGGCCGTCGTGCTGGCCGGCTTCTCGAATGCGGTCAACCTCACCGACGGGCTCGACGGCCTGGCGATCGGATCCGTGCTGATCGCCTTCGGCACGTATACCGTGTTCACGTATCTCGCCGGCAACGCCAAGCTCGCAAAGTACCTCCTGATCCCTTCCGTACCCGGGGCGGGCGAGGTCACGGTGTTCTGCGCGGCGATGGTGGGCGCGTGTCTCGCGTTCCTCTGGTTCAATTGCCACCCTGCCGAGGTCTTCATGGGCGACGTCGGTTCCCTGGCGCTCGGAGCCGCGATCGCGTGCACGGCCGTCATCGCGAAGCAAGAGCTCCTGCTGGTCGTGGTGGGCGGTCTGTTCGTGGCCGAGGCGCTCTCGGTGATCCTCCAGGTCGCGAGCTTCAAGACCCGGGGCAAGCGGATCTTCAAGATGTCCCCCCTGCACCACCACTTTGAGTTGTCGGGATGGGCGGAAACCCAAGTGGTGGTGCGTTTCTGGATCGTCGCCATCGTCTTCGCCCTCATCGGTCTGGCGACACTGAAGCTGCGATGAACGGAACTGCACCTCTCCGCGCGCTCGTGGTCGGCCTCGGGGCCTCCGGGGTCGCGGCCGCCGCGCTGCTCGCCCGTCAGGGATACAGCGTCACCACCAACGACCGCTGTGGCGCGGCCGATCTCGCCGAGAGCCTCGGAAAGCTACCGGATGGCGTCGTCACGGCGCTCGGAGGCCACCCAAACGGGCTCCTCGACGCCGTCGATCTCGTGGTCGCGTCGCCAGGCGTCCCCTGGGACCTCCCGCTCTTCGAGGAAGCGCGACGCCGCGGAATCGAGACGATCGCCGAGGTTGAACTTGCGGTCCGCTCAATGGAGGGCGTGCCGATCGTCGGCGTGACAGGCTCCAACGGCAAGACCACCGTCACCTCGCTGCTCGGCGAGATCGCTCGCGCGGCCGGCCTGCGCACGGGTGTCGGTGGCAACATCGGCACGCCCGCGAGCGAGCTCGCCCTTGCAGGCGGGTGGGACATCGTGGTGCTCGAGCTCTCGTCGTTCCAGCTCGAGGGGTGCACGACGCTGCGGCCTCGTATTGCGCTGCTCCTCAACCTCTCGCCGGATCATCTCGACCGCCACCCGAGCATGGCCTCCTACCTCGCTGCCAAGGCCCGCATCTTCGCCTCCCAGGAGCCCTTCGACGTCGCGGTGCTCAACGCCGACGACCCCGCGCTGGCCGTGCTGGTGGTGCCATCGCAAGTTATCCGATTCTCGTTGAAGGACACCGATGCCGAGGCTCACATTACCGCCAACACGCTGGTGCTCGACGGCGAGCCTCTGCTTCGCCGCTCGGAGCTGCGCTTGCTCGGTGATCACAACGTTGCCAACGCTCTGGCCGCCGGGCTTGCCGCCAGTCGCCTCGGGATCCCGCGCACTGCCGTTGCCGCGGGGCTCCGCGCGTTCGAGGGCCTGCCGCACCGGCATCGGATCGTCGCCGAGAGCGGAGGCGTCCGCTGGGTGGACGACTCGAAGGGCACCAATGTCGGTGCCACCGCGGCAGGGCTGGCAGGCTACTCTCCCGGCACTGTGCACCTCATCCTCGGGGGACTCGGCAAGGGACAGGACTTCAAAGACCTCCGGCCGGCAACCGAAGGAAGGCTTGCCCGAATCTACCTGATCGGCGAGGCCGCACGAGAGATCGCCGAGGCACTTGAGGGAGTCGCCCCGCTTGAGTCGTGCGGCACGCTCGACGAGGCGGTCCGCCGCGCCGCCGCTCGCGCTTGCCCCGGTGAAACGGTGCTGCTGTCGCCGGCGTGCGCATCGTTCGATCAGTTCAGGGACTACGCCCACCGGGGCGACGAGTTCGCCCGTCTGGCGAGCGAAGCCGCGGGAGGCGCGTGATGCCTATGACGCGCCAGATCGACCACACACTCCTGGGCGCCACGGCGCTGGCCGCCGCCGTTGGCGTCGTGATGGTAGGTTCTGCCTCCGGGTCCCTCGCCCACGAGTCCTACCACATCTGGGAGTATGAGTTCGCCTTTCGGCAGCTGGTCGCGGTGCTGCTCGGCTCCGCCGCGATGCTAGCGGCCACCTTCATCCCTCTCGACAAGCTCACCAGCTGGAAGGTGGCTTTCCCACTGTTGGCCGTGACCTGGCTGGGGCTTTTTGCCGCGTTCTTCCAGAAACCGGTGGCCGGCACCCACCGCTGGCTCCAGCTTCCCGTGAGCTCGATCCAGCCGTCGGCGGTCGCGAAGGTGGCGCTCCCGCTCGCGCTCGCCGCCCTCCTCGGGCGCCCATACCCCGACCGCAGAGCGCGGTGGCGGGCGCAGCGCCTCGCCCTCGGCCTGATCGCGGGCACCGTCGCCATCGTCCTCGTCGAGCCCGACCTCGGATCGGCGGTCCTCTTGCTGGTGGCGGCGGTGAGCATCCTGCTCCTCGCCGATGTGCCACTGCGCCCGCTCGCGGGACTTGGCGCCGCGGCCACGGCCGTGTTCCTGATCGCGGTCGCGATCAAGCCGTACCGAGTGGAACGGCTGCGGACCTTCTTCGGCGAGACCAGCTATCAGGTACAGCAATCGCTGATCGCGGTTGGCGGCGGAGGTCTATTGGGGCGCGGGCTCGGGCAGAGTCTCCAAAAGCTCTTCTACCTGCCTCAGCCCCACACCGACTTCATCTTCGCGGTAATAGGCGAGGAGCTTGGCCTAGCCGGGACCTTCGGGACGCTGACGTTGCTCGGTGTGATCGTGGTCCGCGCCCTCCGGGCTGCCCGCCGGGCGAGCACTCCTGCGGCCGGTCTCCTCGCAGGCGGCCTCGCGGTGACCCTTGGCGTGCAGGCGTTGCTCAACATCTCGGTCTGCCTGAAGCTACTTCCCGCCAAGGGGCTCCCTCTGCCGCTGCTATCGGCGGGCGGTTCCGACGTGATGCTGACCCTGGTGGCCATCGGCCTGCTCCTCAACGTCGGCAAGGAGGGCGCGTGAGCGGGTTGGTGATCGCCGGCGGTGGGACAGGGGGGCATCTCTTCCCCGGGCTGGCAGTCGCTGCAGCGCTTGCAGGCTCCGGCGCCCGTGTGTCGTGGCTGGGCGCCCGGCGCGGCTTGGAGGCGACGCGCGTGCCCGAAGCCGGGATCCCGATTCGGCTGCTCGCGGTGAGCGGGGCCGTGGCCCGCTCCCACGCGGCCCAGGCTGCAGCGGCACTCCAACTCGCTCCTGCGGTGCTGCAGGCCGCGGCGTTCCTCCTGCGCAGCCGTGCGGCCGCCGTGCTCGCGGTCGGCGGATACGCGGCAATGCCGGGGGCTCTCGCCGCGGGGATGCTCGGCATCCCCGTGATCCTGCAGGAGCAAAACGCCTTGCCCGGCCTCACGACCCGCTTCCTCGCCCCGTGGTCCGAGGCCGTCGCGTGTGGCTTCGAGGAAGCGCTCGCCGCGTTCCCCTCGCTCCCGGCGCGCTGGACGGGGAACCCCGTGCGAAAGGAGTTCTTCGCGGTGCCGTCGCCGCCGCTCGATCCGCTATCGGTTCTGGTGCTGGGCGGCAGCCAGGGATCGGCGTTCCTCAACGCGGCGGTTCCCGACGCCTTCGCGGAGCTCTTCCGCAGCGGTATGGCGCCCCGCATCGTCCATCAGGCCGGCCCTCGCTGGTCGCACGAAGTACAGCAGCGCTACGCGGATCTCGGGGTCACGGCCGAGGTCGTGCCTTTCCTGGAGCGTCCTGCTGACGTGCTGGCCGGCACCGCGCTCGTTGTGGCCCGTGCTGGCGCGCTCACGGTGGCCGAGCTCGCTGCGGCCCGGCGTGCCGCGCTGCTCGTGCCTTTCGCGGCGGCGGCTTATGGCCACCAGCTCGCAAATGCCATCGCGTTCGCGTCGACTGGCGCGGCCGAGGTGCTGGAGGAACCGGAAGCGACACCAGCGCGGCTCGCGGCTGTTCTCAACCGCCTGCTGGCGACACCGGAGCGCCTGGTCGAGCGCGGGCTTGCGGGGGCTCGCCTCGCACGCCCAGACGCAGCGGATGCCGTCGCCGAGCTCCTACTCAGGGCGGCTAGCGGAGATGCCGGAGGTCATTCATGAACTTCGGGCACGTCCGCCATCTCCACTTCCTCGGCGTCGGCGGCGTGGGCATGTGCGGCCTTGCCGAGCTCCTGCACGGTGAGGGGTTCACGGTCTCCGGATGCGACCTGGCCGCCAGCGAGACGACGGCGCGTCTCGACAGTCTCGGCATCAGGGTTGACCTCGGCCACGCGGCCGGTCACCTCAAGGGCGTCCAGGTGCTCGTGATCTCATCCGCGGTCAAGGCGGACAACACCGAAGTCGAAGCGGCCCGCCGTCTCGGCATCCCCGTGATCCGCAGGGCAGAGATGCTGGGCGAGCTCTCGCGATTGAAGTGGGGAATCGCGGTGGCCGGCACCCACGGTAAGACCACCACGACCTCACTCACCGGCTTCGTCCTTACCCAGGCTGGTTTGGATCCCACGGTTGTAGTAGGCGGGCGGATGCACTTCCTCGGTGCGCACGCCCGGCTCGGGCGCTCCGAGTACCTTGTTTGCGAGGCCGACGAGTTCGACAGGTCATTCCTGGCGCTGTTCCCCGTCCTGGCGCTGCTGACGACCGTCGAGGCCGAGCACCTTGATACCTACGGATCGGTCGAGGCGATGGAGGACGCATTCGTGACCTTCGCGAACCGTGTGCCGTTCTATGGCGCGACCATCGCCTGCCTGGACGACGCTGGCGTGCGCCGGTTGCTGCCGCGTCTGGAGCGGCGCATCGTCACCTATGGTTTCTCGCCGCAGGCCGACGTGCACGGCCGGGCCGTGCGTCTCTCCGACATCGGATGCAGTTGTCAGGTCGTCCTGTGTGGGCACGAAATCGGAGAACTCAGGCTACCTCTCCCCGGTCGTCATATGCTCGTCAACGCTCTCGGCGCCACCGCAGCCGCACTCGAAGTCGGTGTCAGTTTCACAACAATCGCGTCGGCGGTCGGGGCCTTCACCGGGGTCGCCCGGCGCTTCGAGCGCAAGGGGCAGCGCAACGGTGTTGTTCTCGTGGACGACTACGCCCACCATCCCAGCGAGATTGTGGCGACGCTCCAGGCCGCGCGGCAGAGTTCCCCCGATGCGAGGCTCGTGGTCGTCTTCCAGCCGCATCTCTTCTCGCGCACCCGTGACTTTGCACGGGAGTTCGGCGATGCGTTGCTCGGCGCCGACGTGGTCGTAGTGCTGCCGATCTACCCATCCAGGGAACAGCCGATCCCCGGCGTCAGTTCCGAACTTGTGGTCGGGGCCGCACAACGGTCTGGTCACCGGCAAGCGCGAGGAGCATCGTCGTTCGCCGATGCCCTCAATGTCCTTGACGAGCTGCTCAGGCCGGGCGACGTGCTGCTGACGCTCGGGGCCGGCAACGTGGTCCAGCTCGGAGAGACGTGGCTGTCGGGAGGTACGACGTGAGCGGTCAAGTCCGTCACCACCGCCCGATCCGCAAGCTCGTCGGCCGCACGCTGCCGCTGGCCGCGCTGCTTGCGCTCATCGCGACATTCGCGCTCACCCTTCAGGTGCGACAGGTCCGAGTTTCGGGCACCCGTCGCTTCCCGGCGCGAGACGTCGAAAACGTGCTGCGAACAGCGCTCGGCAGTCCCACAATCACGACTCGCGCAGGCACGTTGCGCGCCAGGGTGCGCGCCGTGCCTTGGGTGGACGATGCCACCGTCAGGGTCTCACTGGACGGTGTCGTAACGTGCGCAGTCGTCGAGCGTGTGCCTGTCGCCGTCGCGGTGGATGCAGGCGTACGACGGCTGGTCGACCGCGAAGGCCGCCTTCTCACGACCGTCGAATCCGTCTCATCGCTCCTCCTGCTCACCGGATTCGCACCGTTTCCCGAGGAGAGGGAAACGCTGCTCGCAGTCGTGCCGGCGCTTGAGCAGGCCTGGGGTGGAAAGCTCGAGCACGCCGAACGCGTCGGACCTCATGACGTTGCGCTTCACTTCGCGGACGGTTCACCAACCGTTCTGGCCGACCCGGACCAACCGGAGGAATTGGCAGGAGCGCGGAGGGTGCTTGCGGCGTGGACCGCCAGGCAAACGGTTCCGCTCCGACTCGACGCTCGTGTTCCCGGGCGTGTCGCGGTCCTGCCTGCGTCGATTCCACCAGAGGAGGAGGAGTAGTGACGCAGGGCCCACGGATCATCGCCGCCCTCGACGTCGGGAACCATCGCGTGTTGGCGCTCATCGCGGAGCTATCCGAACACGACGAGATGGTGATCCGGGGCATTGGACTTGCACCTTCCAGCGGGATGCGCTCGGGGCAGGTTGTCCAGATGAAGCCCGTGGTGGCGGCGATCAGGGCAGCGGCCGAGGAAGCGGAGCTCATGGCGAAGCTCCCTGTCGAAAAGGTGATCGCCTCGGTGGCCGGGATCTTCGTGAGCGGCCGGCTCACGCGGGCCGCGATCGTCATGGGCGCGCGGGAGCGTGAGGTGACGCTCGCCGACCTCGAAACCCTGCATGATGCCGTACGGCGGCAGCCCCTGCCCGCGGGCCACACCGTTCTGAACGTCGTCTCGCCGATCTACGCACTCGACGACCAGGATGGGATCCTGGACCCGCAGGCGATGGTCGGCCGGCACCTGGCGGCGGATGCCTACGTGCTGGCGTGCCAGGAGAACCCTGTCCGAACTCTCGAGAAGGCGATCAACGAATCGGGGCTCGAAGTCGAGGAGTTCCTCTTCGCACCGGTCGCGGCCGCCAACGCTACTCTGACCTCCGATGAGCGCCGGCTGGGCTCAATCCTGATCGACGTCGGCTACGGGACTTCCGGATACGCCGCGTATTCCGGCGATAAGCTGCTCGCGGCCGGCTGTTTCCCGATCGGAAGCAACAAGATCAACGACGACCTCGTGCACCGTTTCCAGACCACCGCGGCAGGCGCGGAGACGGCTAAGCGAGAGGCTGGCACCATGCTGCTGGCCGACGTCGGGGAGGAGGAGACCATCTCCGTCCCGACGATCGAGGGCCGCGGAAGTCACGTAATCTCCCGCCGCGAGCTTTGCAAGACGATTCGCCTTAGGATGCAGGAGACGCTCGAGCTTATCGCCGCCGAGGTGTGGCGCCAGATCCCCCAAGATGCGCCCTGCACGGGCGTGGTCCTCTCCGGCGGGGGCGCTCATCTCGAAGGCCTCGCCGCGCTTGCCGAAGAAGTCTTCGTCAAGCGCGCACGCCTCGGAGAGCTCGAGGGCGTGCCCGACGCCACACATCTGCTCGCGAGCTCTGAGCTTCCGGCGCGATCGCCGGCGGTTGCGGTCGGCCTGTTGGTGCACGGGCGCAATATGCTGCTCCCGTCGGCGATGCCACTCGTGCGGGAGAGGCGACGCAGAGAGAACTTCTGGACACGAATTTCACGCAAGGTTCTTGCGAAAAGGGGAGGTGGAGAATGATCACGTTCGACGATTCGAGGGGCGCCAAGGTGCCCGCGATCACGATAGCCGACGAGTCCTCGCCGGCCGTGATCAAGGTCGTGGGTATCGGCGGGGGCGGCAGCAACGCGGTGAACCGGATGATCGCCGCCGGGATCAAGGGCGTCGAGTTCATCGCGGTCAACACCGACGGCCAGGCGCTTCGCGCCAGTAGAGCCGGCGTGCGGCTGCAGCTCGTGACACCGAACTCGCGCGGCAAGGCGCTTGGCGCCGGATGCGACCCCGACGCCGCCAACCGTGCCGCCCTCGACAGAACCGACGAACTCATCGAGTGCCTCGAGGGCGCCGACATGGTGTTCATCGCGGCCGGAATGGGCGGCGGCACGGGGACGGGCGCGGCCCCGGTCATCGGGAACCTGGCCCGCGACGCGGGCGCGCTCACAGTGGCCGTCGTGACCAAACCGTTCGCATTCGAGGGAACGCGCAAGGCCCGCATCGCCGAGAAAGGGATCGAGGAGCTCCGAAAGTGCGTGGACACCCTCATCACGGTGCCCAACTCCCGCCTCCTGCAAATGGTCGGCCCGCAGGTTTCGGTCGAGGAGGCATTCCAGCTCGCCGACGAGGCGCTCCGCCACGGCGTGGAGGGGATCTCCGACATCATCAACGAGACGGGGATCATCAACCGCGACTTTGCAGACGTCGAGACCGTCATGCGCGGCGGCGGCATGGCGCTCATGGGGATCGGCCAGGGCCAGGGTGAGCACCGCGCAATCGAGGCGGCGCAGCAGGCGTTCTCGTCGCCTCTCCTCGAAGAAGCTTCGCTCGAGGGCGCGCAGAGGGTGCTCGTGAACTTCGTCGGGGGGCCCGACACCACGATCTCCGAGATCAACGACGCGGCCGAGTACATTGCCAAGCGCTGCTCGCAGGACTGCCTGTTCCTGTTCGGCTACGGGCAGCGGGAAGAGCTCGCGACGAAGATCCAGGTCACCGTGGTCGCGACCGGCTTCGGCGCAAGCGGTGAGGAGAGGCCGGCACGCCCTGCCGACCGCACCCTGACGAAGGAGCCGGCGCGCGAGCCCAAGCAGGCCGAGCCCATGAGCCCGTACCTACCGGCGAACCTCCCCACCGACTACGGCGTCAACGTGGGGAACTTCTCGGAGCTCGACACCCCGACCTACCTGCGTCGGCAGATGGACTAGCCCGCGCCTGAGACTCGCCGCCCCCGGGGCACCACCCACCTCCCGGTGCCCCGGCCGGCGAGTCTCCGGAGCCGGTTGTCCTTCTGCGATCAGGTACGAGCGGGGCTTGCACCGGCACACGTCACGAAGAAGCACCCGCTAAACCGCACTCGAACGACCTCTCGACCTGGCGGGATTCCGCACTCCGTTCAAGATGACTTCAGCTCGCGGGGCGAGTTCATTCACGGCCTCGCGGCGCGGCGGGATCCCCCAGTTCACTCGGGATGGCTTCGGCCCAAGGGGTGAGCTGAAGTCACTTCTTCTTGAAGAGGGCGTCAAAGGCGGCCCGTGGACTGGAGACCGAACCGCCGTCTGGTGATGCGACAACCGGTCGGTCTGATGCGAACTCCTGGACCGTACTGGGCGTGAACACCTCGCATGAATTTCGCTTCGTCTTGTTCGTGACGCGCTGCACCACGGGCTTGCGGCACTCGTTGGGGCGCGACGTGTCGAAGTACGCGCAGTTCGAACAGGTGTGGAGGTCGTTGCCGCAACTGGTGCACGTGGCTTCGCCGTCCACCGGGCCGGAAAGCTGCTGTCGTGTGCCGCACAACCGGCAGCGGGACACCGTCAGCGTCGGAGCGCCAAGGCCGCGCCCCCGCGGACCCTCGGGACGCTCCCGCGGGCCGGTGTCGGTAGGCTGCCGCTCGTCGCGACGCGCCTCGTCCTGATACCCGCGATGCCTGTATTTGCGGTCCGGCACGATGTCCTTATAGCACAACCTTTCTTTCAGAGAACCACCCCCTCTTGCTGGTGATTCTGTTCGAACGACGTGCGGCGGCCGCGATGGAGGGTCTCCGCTTTCATTGCCGTCAGGTTGAGGTACATGACCAGACGGCTGACAAAGGCTCACGAGTCCGGTCACTGTCGGCCGCATGCCCAATACCGTATCCGCTCAGGTTGGGACCCGACGCGTCGTGTCCATTCAACCCCAATATCTGCTGTCTTCATCCTTCACGGGGGCATGGCACAGACTTGCCGAGATTGCGAAGGAGGCGGCGATGCTCTTTATTATGGGTGTTCTCATCGTGGTGGTTGCTCTCATGGCATGGACTCGGCTGGAGAAGATTGCGCACGCCGACAAGTTCGCCGGAGCGGGCCGGGCGGAGGCGGGCGCCGTTGTCCTGCTCGCTCGCGCCCAGATGCTCACGGTCAACCGCGCTGGTCATGTCGGGGACGCGGATTTCTTTCGGCAGCGTCTCGCCGGACACCCTGAAGGCGGGGATCAACACCCACAATCCGCTCGCAAACATCCACAAGTTCTCGATCAAGACCGAGGAGATCAAGGAGACGGTGGACGTGTCTTCCAAGGAAGGCCTCGCCTCCTCTACCAAGGCCAAGGTCGTGATCATCGGCGCTGGCAAGGATGGCCTCCCGCTCATCCTCGACACGAAGTGATATCGGGCGGGCGGAGGGCAGCCCTACATCGAGCCTACACCCAGCGCAGGCGAAGGGTCCCACGCTCTGCCGGCTGATGAGGCACGAGCTCGTTCAACGCCTACCACCGGTGAAACGCGGGGTGTCCCTCCCGCACCGCCACGAAGATCCCGCGGCAGGTCGCCGTAATCCCACCCCTGGCCTCGAGCGTGCCCTCGACCACGGCGCGATCCCCGGCTGCTTCCACGACCCTGGCCCGCACGGTCACAGGATCGGTCGAGGGCGTCGGGCGCTTGAGGACCACCCGGTACTCCGCCGTCACAGTGCAGGGCGGCCTCTCGGCGCCGCTCGCCTCCATCAGGTGGCGCGCGGCCGTCCAGTTGCAGTGGCAGTCGAACAGGGTGCCAATGACACCCCCGTTGAGAACGCCGTCGAAGGCCTCATGGCGCCTCGCAGGCACCCACTCTGCAACGACCTCCTCACCGCGCACGAAGCTCTTGATCCGGAGCCCGTCGGGGTTGGCCGGGCCGCACCCGAAACAGCGCGTCGACGGAGCGTACCGGTCCTGCAGGCTCTTTTCGACATCCATGGTGTGAGTCTACGTCTCGCCGCACTCGCGGGCAACCACCGACCGGTGCAGCGAGTTAAGAGTGAAGAGTTGAGAGTGAAGAATTGGAAACCAAAGACTGGGAAGCCATCGTGAAAGTCCCCCGGCACGCGAGACTTCCCGCCGTCTGTCGACTCTTCACTCTGAACTCCTCACTGGCCCCGTCGAACTTGTGAACGCTCGGTTGACCTCGCGCCGCTACTACGGCAACTTCACCTTCGTGGCGATGTTGTCGCGGATCCAGTGCTCGTCGAGCCACTCGAGCGGGTCGACAGACTTACCCTGCACGAAGATCTCGAGATGCAGATGGTCGCCGCCCGCGAGGCCCGTGGATCCGCTGTTCCCGATCTGCTGGCCCTTCGCGACAACGTCGCCGACCTTGACCGAGAACGAGGACATGTGACCGTAGAGGCTCATCAGCCCGTACCCGTGGTCGATGATCACCGCGTTCCCGTAGATTGCGAGCCACCCGGAAAAGACTACCCTGCCGGCGTTGGCGGCCGGGACGGGCGCATGCTCGGTCGAGGCGAGATCGAGGCCAAGGTGGGTCTGGTGGTCCACCACCTTCCCCTGGTACACGTACGTACGGTTTTCCGCGAAACTGGCCCGGCGCTGCGTGTTCGGCATCTGCGCGAACGCACCGCGCCACAGGAACGCCGGTTGGGTGTCGGCCGCAACCTTGGCGATCGCGGCGAGCGTCGCCCTGCGGACGTCGCCGTTGATCCTCAGGTACTGGTCGAGCAACGACCCGCTGGCATCGAATCCGGGCGTCTGACTCGCGATCGCCGGCACGACCTTGGCGAGAAACGAGTCGGAGAGCTCGAGCCGGTCCATCCGGGGGGGCGACGGCTTGAAGAGGTTCACGAATGGCATCTCGACCCGGTTCCCTGCGTCGTCCTCGGCGAACAGCCGAACTTGGTTGACGTCGGTGAGGTCCCAGGGGATGGCGAAAAGCGCGAAGCGCTCTCCCGGCCCGCCGCCCGGCAGGACGAACGAAAGCGACTCCACCGTACCACCGCGCACGCCAGAGCGCACGGCACTGTCGCCAACGCGCAGCACCGCGATCCCGGAACCTCCCTGACGAACGTAGTGCTGCTTCGAGAGGAGCTCCAGGTGAGGCGGGCGCAGGCGGACGGCCATGCGCTTCTCCACGACCACGGACAAGCCCGAGCGCAGGGGCCCGGCCATCCGGTCCGCCGTCGCCCGGAGGATGACCTCGCCTTCCTTCAGCCAGTCCTGGGCCGACCTCCCTACAGTGGCGGAGAGCTCCGCATTCGCGGTGAACCGGCCACGAGTCGGCGAGAAGGCGCCCGCGCGCGCAAACCGTTGCTCGGCGAGCGTTACAGCCCTGTCGCCCTGAATGAGCTCGAGTGTGATCCGTCCCAGGCCTCCGAGTGGCTCGGAGAAGCGTGCCACGACTCTTGTGGAGCTGCCGACCGCTGGTCGGGCGCTCTCGATCACGACGGCAGGCGACGGACCGCGGCGCAACGAACCCCACGCCAGCAGCCCTACCGCGACCAGCGACAGAAGCAGCAGGACCCAGCGAGATCGGCCCCGCGGAGCTTTTCCAAGCGCGTAACTCGGCACGGTGTTACCTCCCCCCGCCACGCCCTCGACGTGGTGGCGCCCCCGGAGTGTAGCGCGCGCCCCACGGCGGGCCTGGGTTGGCAGAACAAGCCGATGGGCGGGTCAAGGAGGTGCGTAGCGTGCCGGACCCCATCGTTGCAAGCGAAGGGACCCGGGCGAGCTTGCGCGTCACGCGGAAGCAGGCGCAGCTTGCTGCTCGCGGATCCGCGACTTGATCAGGGGGAGGAGAAGCAGGCCGGGTACGGCAATCAGCACCGTGAACGCGAAATAGACGCCGTAGCCGAATCTCTCGACGCCGAACCCCGTGAAGGCCCCGGCGACGTCGCGCGTGAGCGCGAACAGCGCCGAGAGCAGCGCGTACTGCGTCGCGGCGTGCTCCTTGTCGCACAGGTTGGTCAGGAACGAGACGAACGCGGCGGTCCCGAGCCCCTGGCCGAACGACTCGAGCAACGAGGCGACGTAGATGCCCTCCCGCGGCAGCTGGAGCGTCGCCACCGTAACGTACCCGAGGTTGACAGCGGACTGCGCGATGCCGAGCCAAAGGAGAGCCCGGAAGATCCCGTACCGCTTCACGAACCAGCCTCCGGCGAGAGCGCCGGCGACTGTGAGAGCTACGCCGCCGGTCATCGAGACGAGCCCGATCTCCGCGTCCGTGTACCCGCGGTCCACCCAGAACGGCTTGACCATCCGCCCCAAAGTGGAGTCGCCGAGCTTGAAAAGGGGCACGAAGAGCAGCACCGGCAGCATCTCCCACCGCAGCGCCCAGCGCAGCACCGGACCGACGGGGTTGCGCCGCTTGGCTGCGTCGAGGGCGATACGAGGACTCGTGAACGCGACCGCAGCCAGCACGAAGAACGTCACACCGAGGATAGCCCACAGCGGTTTCCAACCCGTGATCTTCGAGAGGGCGAGGGACACGCCGCCCGCCAGGACGAAGGCGACGCGGGCGGCCGACACGCGCATGCCGTTGATCGGTCCCCTGGTCTCGGGTGTGACAATGTCGACCGCGTACGCGTCCACAGCGATGTCCTGGGTCGCCGATGCCGTGGTGAACAGCAGCAGCACGGACCACATGGGCCACGACGGATTCGTCGCATCGAGGGGCATCATCGCGAGGGTGGCGCCGCCGAGCACGACAAGCGCCGAGCTGATCCAATGCTGGCGGGCGCCGTACCGGTCTACCAGCGGCGCCCACAGCATCTTCAGGGTCCACGGCATGAAGAGAAGGCTCATCAAGCCGATCTCCCTGAGCGAGACGCCGTGCCGGCGGAAGTAGACCGGCCACAGGTCGTAGGCGATCCCGAACGGCAGCCCTTCCGCAAAGTAAAGGACCGCGATCCATGTCAGCGCTCGGCGCGGCTGCATCGCGGCATTGTACCGGCGCCACGGTATGCCGTGCCCCACGAGAGCGCCGGCCCCATCCGTGTGTGGGTCGTCGTCAGTGCGTAATGAACCCGAGGAACGCGATGACAACTCCGGCCGCTGCGATCGCCATCCCGGCGAACCAGAACTGCCGGCGCCGGGTCAGGAGCGTCAGCGAGGTGATCACTAGGGCGACCTCGAGGAAAACTTCGCCCAGGTCGAACCGGTCCGCCTGCCGACGCGCGAGAGCAGTCTCCGCCTCGAGTTTGCGGGCCTCGGCGTCGATCTCCTTCTGCTCGTCACGGTACCGGTTGATCTCCCCGGCATAACGCTCTCGCACCTTCCTGGCGGCCTCCGGATCCCGGACCGTCGAGACGTCCAGAAGGTCCTGGAACAGCTCATACGTGTGGCGGCGGATGCTCTTCGCCTGGTACTGCGCCCATCGGTCGCTCGACTGGTTCTGTAGCAACAGCTCCTCGGTGTGCGTCCTGTGGCCGAGCAACGAAACCGTGGCCACAAGCACCGCGAGCAGCGCCATCGTGAACGTCGCCGGCACCAGGCTAGGGTGCTGGTGAGCCTCTTCCGCGTGCTCGTGCAGCTCCTGCATTTCCTCGGCCATGGTCACCCCCGGTTCGGAGTCGGAGTATAGAGGACAAAGAGAAAGTTGCAGACTGGGCCGGACCGGTGTCGGCCTCGCGCGCCAAACGAGATGCATTCTCTGATAAAATTCTTTGCTAGGCTCGAGCGTTCGACCGGCTGGCCGCCCTTTACCTCCGGCATGCGTGGCCCTCGGCGCGGGAGAGAACAATGCGGCGCTACGACGTGATCGTGATCGGGTGCGGTCCCGGCGGGGAGCGCGCGGCGATCCAGGCTGCGCGCGCCGGCAAGCAGGTCGCGGTCATCGAGCGCCAGCACGTCCTCGGCGGCACGCGCGTCAACTGGGGCACGATCCCGTCCAAGACGCTGCGCGAGAGCGCCCTGTTCGTGCACTCCCTCACCCGCAACAAGCTCGATGGCATCCGTTGCGAGATCCGTGACGAGATCACTGTCCACGACTTTATGTATCGCGAGCGCCAGGTCGTCCAGCGGGAACTCGAGCTGATCAACGAGTCTCTCGAGCGTTACCGGATCGAGGTATTCGTCGGGCAGGCGCGATTCATCGACCCCCACACGGTCGCGGTGTGCGGCCCGGACGGCGGGGTGCTGACGTCGCTCGCCGCCGACTTCATCGTCATCGCAACAGGTTCCAGCCCAAACCGGCCGCCCGACGTGCCGTTCGACGGCGAATCCGTCTTCGACAGCAACACGATCCTCGGTCTGCCCCGCATGCCGAAGACGATGGTCGTACTGGGCGCGGGCGTCATCGGCGTCGAGTTCTCGAGCATGTTCGCGGTCCTCGGGATCGAGGTGACACTGGTCGACACGCGAGATAGGCTCCTGCCCTACCTCGACCGCGAGGTCGTGGCGATCCTGGAGCGGGAGATGGGCCGCCTCGGCATCAACCTGCTCCACAACGACCGTCACGTGGCGATCGAACGCCTGCCCGGCGACCCGCCCCGGGTGCACTGCACCCTCCGCCAGGGCGGTGTCCTCGAGGCTGACGCTCTGCTCTACTGCGTCGGCCGGGATGGCAACACGAAAGGGATCGGACTCGAACTGCTGGGCCTCGAGCCGAATGAGTACGGCCTGTTGACCGTGAACGAGAACTACCAGACGGCGGTTCCGCACATCTACGCCGTGGGCGATGTCATCGGGTATCCCGCGCTCGCCAGCACCTCGATGGAGCAGGGCCGCCAGGCGATGCGTCACGCATTCAAGATCAAGGGCCTACCCTCCAAGACCGAGACCCTTCCCTTTGCGATCTACTCGATACCCGAGGTGAGCTACATCGGCGAGACCGAGGAGTCCCTACGAGAGAAGGGCGTCGAGTACGTCGTGGGTCGAGGGGACTACGACATGAACCCCCGCGGGCAGATCATCGGGGATACCGGCGGGATGCTCAAGCTTCTCTTCGAGGCCGGCTCGCTGCGTCTCCTCGGAGCGCACATGATCGGCAGCGGCGCGAGCGAGCTGATCCACATCGCCCAGGCGTTCCTGCGTGCCGGCGCCACCGCCACCCAGATCGCGGAGACAATCTACAACTACCCGACGCTGTCCGACCTGTACCGCCACGCGGCTCTCAAGGCCGTCCTGGCGGCGCACCGGCTCGACCCCGCACCCGGGTCCGGGCGAAAATGACGCGCCCCTCCTGTGGAATGTGCGCCGTTGCCGTGACGGCACCGGCGACGTTTGACACGCCTTGCCCAAGCCCGTGTCATTCCGCCAACTGAAGTTGAGACAGAAACCTCGGCGAAGGCTCCAAGAGGCGCCGATGTCGCGGTCCGAAAGGCGCAGATTCATGACCAAGGCCGAGCTTCCCCCCCTGCCGTACGCCGCCGACGCTCTCGAGCTGTACTACGATGCCCGGACGGTGGAGCTCCACCACGGCAACACCACCTTGCCTACGTCAACAGTTTCAATGCCGCTCTCGACAAACTTGCTGCGGCACGAACCTCGGGCGAGTTTGCCCTCGTCAAGCACCTCGAGCGTGAGATCGCGTTCCACGGCAGAGGGCACATCCTCCACTCGATCTTCTGGACCAACCTCACCCCCAACGGTGGGGGTGCCCCGGACGGTGCGCTCGCCGACGCCATCGCGCGGGAGTTCGGCTTGTTCGCCTCCTTCGACGCCTAGATGCGCGCCGCCGCGAACGCCGTTGAGGGATCGGGCTGGGGCGTGCTCGGGCTCGACCCCGCTGGCGGCCACCTCACCGTGCTTCAGGTCGAGAAACACCAGAACCTCGTGTTGCCCGGGTGGGTGCCGCTCCTCGTCATCGACGTGTGGGAGCATGCGTACTACCTCAAGTACCAGAACCGGCGGCCCGAATGGGTGGATGTGATGATGCAACACCTCGTGAACTGGCCCGGCGTCGGTCTCAGGTACCAGGCATCCATCCGAGCGTAGCGGCGGTTGGTTCCGCGGGCGGCCTGTCCCGCAGTGCTTCGGGACGTTGGTGGCGGAGCTGCGGCTATCGCGGCTCGAGCGCGCCCTCCTCGATCCAGTGCGCAAGCATCCTGCGGACACGATAGGAGTCCACCGGGAGGTCCTTCTCGCATTCGAGGGCCGGCGCACCGGAGTACGCACGCTGCCAGACCATGCGGGTCAGCGCCACGTCGTCCTCGTCGGGCGCGCGCGTCGGCTTTGTCGCCGTCGCGCGCAGACAGGCGTAGTCCGGCACCAGCATGCAAGCCTGCTGGAACTCGTCGTAACGTCGCGTCCCCTCGAAGAAGAGAGGCACAAGATCCCTCGAAGGCTCACTTCCCGCGCCTTCGGGGGCTCCGCTCCTTCTGACGAAACTGAAGGAGGCCGGGGTCGGCCGCTCGATCAACTGGAACAGCGCGACCTCGCCTGTGAGCTGGCCACTGCGGCAATCACGAAACTTGCCGTTTTCCAGGACGACGGTCGCAACCTCCTCTCCGATAGGGTCGGTAATGGTGAGGATCCCCGAGGCAGTTGACTGCGAGAGGTTTTGTAGGAGCGTCGGCAGCCCGAACAACTCGAGATCGCCCGACAGGCTCGCGGATTGTGGTGGCTCCTGCAGGGGAGGGGCCGGCGGCAATTCCGCGCCGGCAAGCAGCTTGGCAGCGGCCTGCGCGAACTCCTCGCCCGGGAAACGTTGAACCATGTCCGCAAGAGCGTTTCGCACCGGTTGTGCCTTTGTGGACGACGACACCACCTCGATGAGGCGGAGCAGGAAGCTCCAGTCCTTCTTGAGGAGAAAACCGAATACCCTGTGCGGCAGCTCGGCCTCGATCGCCTGGACAAGGCGGTTGATAGTCTCAGGGTCTCCCGAAAGGTCCGTGCCGGCGAGCGGCGCGAGCCTTGCGGCCGTGTCGCCGAGTTGCGGGTGCCGCTTGAGCCCGTGGTTCACGACTGTCCGGATGGCGGCAGGCGTGCCGAGACGCGCCAATGCGAACACGATCCGGTCCAGGACCGGCAGCAATTCGGCGTTTTCAGTCCCGAGGCTTCCCGGCTTCAGCAGAGCCGCCTCGTACTCCCCGACGCGGTTGATGAGAGCACGCTCCGTACGCTCGTCCTTGACCTGGCCGAGGTAGGCAACGGCCTCCTTGAGCAGGATCACCGGCCGTCCCACCGCCGACAACCTGATTGCCATCTGGACCTCGGCGTCCGACACACTTCCCTCGGGATGCGGGATGCGCCGCAGCACGTACAGGAGGTTTCTCTGGTAGTGAGCGTCCCTGTCGCCGAAGGTTGAGATCGACGCAGACAGGCGCTCGGCAGCCTGTACCCGTGCAGGGGTGCCGTGAACCTCGAGCAGGGCGAGGAGGAGGTGGCGGCGTTCGCGCTTCTCCTCGACCCTCAGCGCGTCGAGCAGCCCCGCCGGCCCCAGGGCCGGAAAGAAGACCAGCACGCGTCGGAGCAGCGCATGCGACGTCGCGTCCTCGGCGTACTGGCGCAAGCGCTGTTCGTCGAGCTTCCCGTGCGCCTGCTCTCGGAACCCACGAATGTACACCGGGTCGACCTTCTTCTCGTTGAGGAGAAGACTTGCCAGGTCAAGCATCGTGACGGCGCGAGCGAGGGAGCCCTCGTTGCACTGCTCGATCGCCGCCTGCACGAGCTCCTGAAAACGGCGAGCCGCCTCACGAGGGTCTTGCTCGAGGGTCACGATCCGTTCCATGGCCCGGGCAGTTGCGGTCACAGGAGCCGATGGAGCCTCACTCTCAGGTTGCTCCTGCACGACCCACCCCGGGAGCCGGCGGCCGAGCGAGCGAAAGACGTTCTCCATCGTCGAGCCCATGCCGAACGCTTGCAGGCTATCTTTGGCCCGTTCGAATTCCTCGCTCGTGCCGGAGTTTCGAGCCGCTACAGACACAAGCTGCGAAAAGACGTCCTCGCGCGCGGCCGAGGGACTCTCGCCCGGACCGCCAGGGATCTGGAGGCGTGCCAGTCGCTCGACGAGTTGGGCGAATTGCCGGCCGGCGTCGACGACCGTCTTCGACGTCGCCGTGGTCTGCGACGCAACTGGAGCACCCTGGTCCTTGGCCGCGCGATGGAGGGTCGCGATCGGAGCCTCCAGATCCGAGCGCGCGTCGGCGAGATGGCCAAGATTCTCGCGCAGCAGATCCCTGTCCTCGGCCGGACAGAACGCAAGGAGATAGTTCTTGAGCACCTCCAGGTAGGCGGCCATCGCCTCCTTTGACACGAGCCTAAACTCGCCCATGACGTATAGCTTGCGAATCGCGTGGTAGAGGTAGTCCGAGATCGGCACGCTGGCGCCCAGTCGGCGGTGCTGGCTGGTCGTCCAGTTGCGGATCTCGTCGGCCACAACCTCAGGGGGAACTGCGAGGAGGATGCTGATGGAATCGGCCACGACCAGGGGCGCGATCGCGTCGGAGAGATACTGCTGGAGCTCGCTCAGCGCCTCGGCGATCTTGGGGTCATTCGCCACGCCGTTCACCGGCTCTCCCTCCGCGTTCGTCGCATTGTAACAAGGCTTGCGGGTTCGGTCACAGTCTATCGACAGGTTTGACGAGGGGCACGGTGTTCGATGAAAGTCGAATGGGCCCATTCATCGACAAAAACCCCCTTGACCAGCAGATGGTCCGCTATCGGTGGCGCCTACAGGAAGTCAGAAACCGAACGGAACCTTGAGCACGACACCGCGACCGGAACGACCGTCGATGCGGACATCGACGGGAGATTCGAGGCGAACGTGCCGGAGGAATCGAGTTTCGGCTTCCGCAGGGCGTGCCGAGAGCCACGCGAAGTCCACACGCCCATGCCCGCTCCTCGCATCGACCGTAAGGTAGCCGATCCCGAACGAGGTGATGTTCTGAAAGAAGTGGGTGCCCTCCGATGGGGTCACCGGGACGTCCGCTAGCTCGGTCTCGATGATCACGCGAGCGCCGGCTATCTGGTGCCACTCCACCGGAACCCCTAGCCAGCGGTCGGATGTTCCCCACCGGCCCGGCCCGACCAGGAGGTAAGGCCTCCCGCCCTCCGCCAGCGTGTGGTTGATCTGCTCGACCTCGCCGGCAATCGCCACTGTCTGCGCCCGGTCGAACGCCTCGGGTTTGACATACACCACGTCACGGATGTCTTGCACCCTGCCCTGGCCGAGCGCCTGCTCCGAGAGGCACAGGACGCCCTCCGGCCCCATCACTCGAAGCACCTCGTCGAGGTCCTCGCTGCCGACCTCCACCACAAGGGGCCGCACCTGCAGCACCGCGAACTCACCCAGCGCGCCGAGTGAGGGCAGGTTCACGGCGAACTCCACCTCGACGGGGCAGCTCATCGCTCGTTCCCCGAGGGCGAGCAGGTCAGTCAAGGTCCGCGACAGTGGGAAAACCCCGGTCTTGAGGATCGGCGCGAACGTCACGAGGCGAATCCCCGGCCGCGACACCCCGTCGTACACCGCGTCGTTGTCCGCCGAGTATACGGAGCCAACTTGGTGAAGGGTGCCGTCACGCTCGGCTGTCTCGAGTGAAAGTGCCACGAGGGCATCCGCGTGGCCAGGCTCTCGGAGCGTTGAGGCATGCTCGAGATCGAGCGCGTAGAATTCCCGCTGCGCGCTGTCGAGCACCCCTTCCATTGAGGCGAATTGCGGGACGTTGCGCGGCGAACCGGGCGAGAAGCGCACCGCTCTCCCGCCCTCGACAACGGTCCGGCCGAACCCCAGCGCCACGGCGGCGAGACCTTCCTCGGCCTTCAAGCCAAGGACCGGGTAGTAGTTTCGCGAGCACGCGACGCCCGCGAACGAAGGGTAGAAGTAGCGCCCATGCGGCCGCCCGACGATCTCCTGGACCACGACCGCCATCTTCTCCTCTTCGGGCCGGTGGGGCGTGTTGGCAACGTACGCCTTGGCGTTCTTCGAGAACGTCGAGGCGTAGACGAGCTTCACCGCCGCCGCCAACTCGCCGAGCCGCATCCGCACGTCGGGATCGGCGTTCGGGAGCATAAACGTGCCGTAAATGCCGGCGAACGGCTGGTCGTAGGAGTCCTCGAGCAGGCTGGAGGAGCGGACGGCGAGCGGCCCTCGCGTCCGCTCCACGATCGCCAGAAGGTCCTGTTCGAGTGCAGCCGGAAGAGGCGACCGCAGAAAAGCCTCGTCGATCGTCTCGTCGGAGGCGTCGGAGAGAGCGAGCGCGGAGAGCTCCGCCTGCGCAATGAACTCGTCGAAGACATCCGTGCCGATCACCGCGGCGGGAGGCACGAAGATGCGAACGCCGTCCTCCCCCGTCTGCTCGCGCGCCAGCAGCGCATTGACGAAGCCGAGTCCCCGTCCCTTACCGCCCATCGACCCGGTGCCGATCCGCACGAAGCCGGAAAGCCCTTCGAACTCACGCGAAGCAAAGTCGGCGACCACGCCTCGGCGGGCTTCCGAGTGCAGCTCGGCGAACGCTTCGACGAGGTAGGTTCGCAGCTCCTCGACATCCTTGAAGTCGGACACCTTCCAGGGCCGGATTCGCGCGGCGAGCGCGAACTCGGTGCGGGCCATGCACCAGTTGGAAAAGTGGTTCCTCGATGCATGGTAGCGCAGCGACGCGCCCGGCACCGTGCGCAGCGTCTTCGCCATGCCGGCGAGGTCCGGAACCCTCGCCACCTCGACACCGGTCGCGGGATTCACGAACACGAAGTCACCAAACCCGAGGCTGGTCTGGATGAACCGGCGCAGTTCCTCGAGCAGCCATGGGGAGTGCTTGTGGAGGAACGCCGCGCCAAGGGCGTGGGCGCGCTCGGCAAGCGACTCGTCGGTCGACTGCACGAGCGCAGGCATGTCGGGGTCCTCGGCTTTGACGCGCCGAACGAACTCCAGGCCGGCTTCGGGGTCGTTCTCGCCGCCCCTCGGAAAGCGCGCATCGGTGATGACTCCGAGCGTGGTGGCGCGGAACTCCTCGAACAGCGCCCAGCCTTCCTCGAACGTCTCGGCGAGCAGGATCTTGGTGCGTGCCTTCATCCGCCGCAGCCGCTGCCTGGCATTGACCCCGTCCGCCATGAGCGCCTGCGTCTGTTTGGTCAGCTCGGCGTACAACATCGGGAGGTATGCGGAGTAGAACCGGACGGAGTTCTCGATCAGGATGATCGTTCTGACGCCCGCGATTGAGGTATCGCGGTGCGCGTTGCGACGGTCCTCGATGAGCTTGATGATCGCCAGGAACAACGCCACGTCCCCGCGCCACACGAACACCTGGTCGAGCAGCGGCGGGCGGTTCAGTTCCTTGACCCGGTGCGCCTCGAAGTGGTTGTCGGCGAGCATCACGACGGGAAGATCGGGGTGCAGTTCCTTCACGACGCGGGCAAACGCACGGACATCCATCCCTCCCAGGCGTGGCATCGCGATTACCAGGTCGAACGGCCGCTCCCGCAGCGTCGCCAGCGCTTCCTGGGCCGTGGAGACCTGGGTGATTCGCGGCGACGTGGAGAGGTTCAACTGATAGAACTCGGCATCGAGGCTCTCCGAGAGCTGGCCATCCTCCTCCAGAATGTACGAGTCGTAAAGCGAAGACACGAGTAGCACCTCGCGCACCCGATACCCCATCAGGTCGCGGAGCACCACATGCGTCGGGTCGTACTCCGAAAGGGCCTCCGGTTTGTCCCAGGCGATCATGGTCTCGACCCCCCCCTCGATTATCGCCGCACAGGAGGTCATTTCAGCCCCCCTGGCGCCACGCTGACGAGCCGGCGTGATTGCGTGGAGGGGACGGGTTTGGCCTCGGCGAACCAAACCGGCAGGCAACTCTCGTCACCCGAAAGCCCGCTGCGATCTCCATGGATTATCGCCTCGCGATGCGTTCGTGGAGGGGGTAGGCCGTCTCACAGCTCTCGCCGAACAACTCGATCGAATCAACCGACGGGAGAATCCCGGATCTGTGGACCGTTACGAACACTCGATGAAGGATCCCTTTCCTGTCGTCGATCGAGGTGACCGCACGCGCTGCGCCGCCGCCCAACTCGATGACGATTGGCCTGTTTCTAAGAGCCCGCAGCGTGATGGTACAGGCGTCCTCGCTGCAGGCTCGGATGTCGTAGCCGTACGCTCGGGATCACTCGAGCGGATTGAGCGCACACACCTGGTCCCGCTGGGCCCACATGATCCAGTAGGCACGCAAGGGTGAGCCGGGATCGAGCCGACCGGCCCCGGTCGTGACCACGTCGTACGCCACGGCGTTGGCGTTGAGACTGCGCTCGATCACGAAGAGGTGCCCGCCCGTGCCCATCGACCGTGCTTGTTGACACGGCACGACGAGCGCCAGGACGAGCAGTACCAACCGCGCAAGAACCCGGCTCACAGTCCGCATCTGACCGCCGGGTTGTGAGCACGGAGCGTGGCTGGTGTGACGGCAGTGTGAGGTTGCGGGCGGTCGCAGCCGGCGTTAGGCTGTCGCCTCGTCCTCCGACTCGGCGTCGTGCTCAGGAGCGGCACCGCCATGTGCGAGACTCTCGAGGACGGCCTGGGCAGACCTTCCCGAATCGCCCTCACTCGGCGTCCGGCGCGCATATGTCCCGTCCGTCCGCAGGTCCCAGGCGCTGGTGTTGTCCGCGTCGTAGACGTCCAAGATCGCGCGGAGCTCTTCTTGGAGAGTGGGGTCACATACAGGTGCGACGGTCTCCACGCGGTGATCAAGGTTGCGCTTCATCCAGTCGGCCGAACCGATGTAATATTCCGGTGCGCCTCCATTCGTGAAGCAGTAGATGCGCGCATGTTCGAGGAAACGGCCCAGGACCGAGTAGACACGAATGTTCTCAGACAGGCCAGGGACCCCCGGTCTCAGGCAGCAGAGGCCCCGGATGTTGAGGGTGATAGGCACACCCGCCCGACTTGCGGCATACAACTCGCGAATGAGCGCAGGGTCCTGGAGTTGGTTCATCTTGGCGCGGATTCCCGAACGCCGCCCCTCGGCCGCGTGCTGGGCTTCGCGGCGGATCAGGGTCGAGAACCTCTCCCGCATGAAGGTCGGAGCGACAAGCAGGCGGTTGAAATCCCGAGGCGGGGTCGATCCCGTGAGTTCGTTGAAGACGGAGGCGACATCATTGGCAAGCTTCGGCTCGCAGGACAGGATCCCGATGTCCTCGTAGAGCTTTGCCGTACCGGTGTGGTAGTTGCCGGTGCCGACGTGCACGTAGCTCCTGATGCCGTCGGGCTCCTCTCGCACGACCAAGGCGAGCTTCACATGGGTCTTGAGCTTCTCCACACCGTAGGCGACGTGAGCGCCCTCGCGTTCCAACAAGCGTCCCCATGCGATGTTGGGGGCTTCGTCAAACCGAGCAGTGATCTCGACGAGGACCGCGACCTGCTTGCCGGCTCGAGCCGCCTCGGCGAGCGCTCGAACGATCGGAGAGTCCGCTGAGGTGCGGTAAATGGTCAGCTTGATGGCCAGCACCTTGGGATCGGTTGCCGCGAGCTGGAGGAAGCGCAGCACCGACGTGTCGAAGCTCTGGTATGGGTGGTGGAGGAGAATGTCGCCCTGCCGGATCTCGGCGAAGAACTCCTCGGCTCCCGCCTTCTCGAGCCCGACCAGGCGAGGGTGCGTGACGGCCACATGAGGCCGGTCGCGCAGATCGGCGCGATTGTCCACCTTGAACGAGAGCAGGTCGGCAAGACCGAGGAAGTACTCGGGGGTGTAGAGATCCTCCGCTTGGACACCCAGTTGCTGGGTCAGCCAGGTGCGAAGACCCCGCGGCATGTCTGGGGAGACCTCCAGACGCACAACGCCGGCGAAGCGACGCGCCTTGAGCTCGTCCGTCACCTGGCTGATGATGCTCCCTGGCGTCGCCGTTTGCTCGGCGTCATCGTGCCGGTCTTCCTGGCTCGCGTCCCCCTCGATGCCGCGTGTCACCCTAAAGAACCACACCCCCACGACGCGCTCCTCGGGGAAGAGATGGTCGAGATTCGCGGCGATCACCTGCTCGAGCGGCACGACCCCGCCGCCCGGGAGCGGCACCCAGCGCCCCCTGTTGGCCGGGACCTTGATCCTGACGAACCTCTCGCTTCTCCGGAGAGCTACCTTCACCGCCAGGTTGAAGCCCAGGTTCGAGATGAAAGGAAACGGGTGTTCGGCATCGACCGCGAGGGGTGTCAGGATCGGCAAAATTGTCCGCGCGAATGTGGTCGACAGGTGGCTCTTGTCCTTCTTCGCCAGTGTCCCGTAGTCGAGGATAGGGATGCCAGCTGCGGCCAAAGCAGGTCGGATCTCGCCGTTGACGACGCGGGCAAGCTCGACCATCTGCTCGAGGATCTCGTCGCGACAGGCCCGGAACTCCTCCGTCGGGGTGCGTCCGTCGAGCGACCGCTTGTCGAGCTTCATCTTCACCTGCCGCTTGAGGCCGCCCATCCGCTTCATGAAGAACTCGTCGTGGAGCATCCCCATGATCCCCGCGAACTTCACCCGCTCGAGCAGGGGGACGTTGGGGTCTGCCACAAATGCCAGGACCCGCCGCGCGAAGGAGAGCCATGAGAGTTCCCGATTCAGAAAGGCCTCGGGACCAACTGACGGCGTGGATTTCGCTGTTCGGGCCATCCTAGCGGTGTGCCTCATAAATAGCTTACCATATGGGCAGTCTTGTAGTTGAATAGGGCATGCGCGTTGCGAAGCGAATCGAGCTTACCGAGGACGATCGAAAGGTGCTGATGCGCTGGGCGCGAGGCCGAAGCACGCCGGCACGGCTTGTGTTGCGGGCACGGATTGTGATGATGGCCGCCCACTGGGCGCAGAACCTGGAGATTGCGGCGCAGCTGGGCACGAGTCGGCAGACCGTGGGGTTGTGGCGGAGGCGGTTCCTTACCAAGGGCTTGGCAGGGATCGCCAAGGATGCTCCGCGCGGTGGTCGTCCGCCGCGGCAGCGCCGTCGCGTTGAGGCGTTGATCGTCGAGACGACGACGCAAACCAAGCCGCCGCACGCGACGCAGTGGACAACACGGAGGCTGGCCGCTCACCTTGGGGTGAGCCACTCCATGGTTCAGCGGATCTGGAAGGCGTACGACCTGAAACCGCATCGGGTCCGCACCTTCAAGCTCAGTAACGACCCCCGATTCCTGGAGAAGCTCGAGGACGTGGTGGGGCTTTACCTCAACCCGCCCGAGCTCGCCCTGGCGCTGAGCGCCGACGAGAAGAGTCAGATCCAAGCGCTTGATCGCACACGGCCCGACCTCCCGCTGCGCCCGGGCCGGTGCGGCACGATGACCCACGACTACAAACGGCACGGCACGACGACCCTGTTCGCTGCCTTGGAACTGCCCAACGATAAGGTGATCTCGACCTGTATGGCCCGGCACCGCCACCAGGAGTGGATCAAGTTCCTCAAGCTGATCGACGCCCAGACGCCCGCCGACCTCGACCTCCACGTCATCGCCGACAACTACGCCACCCACAAGCATCCCAAGGTCAAGGCTTGGCTCGCGCGCCATTCTCGCTTCCACATCCACTTCATCCCGACTAGCTCCTCGTGGCTCAACTTGGTCGAACGGTTCTTCCGCGATCTGACCGACAAGCAGATCCGCCGCAGCGCCTTTACCAGCGTCGCCGACCTGATTGCAGCCATCGAGACCTACATCAGCGCCCACAACGATCACCCTCGACCCTTCGTCTGGGCCGCCACCGTTCAACAGATCATCGCCAAAGTCGGCCGCGCACGCACCTGCCTCGATAAGACAACATCAGCTTGAGTCACTACACTAGCGCTCCGCTCGCCGAAACGCGGCGGCGCATCCTGAAGACGGTCTGATTCTGGTCATCCGAACCTCATGCCATGCCCACTTCGTGCATTAGAATGATACAAGAAGGCCGAGCATACAGCGAAGAACGAGACGCTCAGCGTTGGCCGAGTGAGGCAGCTTGACCTCATATCAGTTCCAGGTGGTCGGTAGAGTCGCGGTGAGGCGCATTGCTCAAGTTCTCGCCCCTAATTGCTCCATTGCGGCGGCGGCGCTGCACAGGATCCTCCGGCGGCACCTCGACACATTCGACTGGGGGTTGTGGCGGCACGGCGGTCGTCTCACTCTGGAGATCGAAGGCGATCGGACGTTCGCTCGCTGGGAGCCCGGGGACGACCGACCACCCCGGCGAGCCCCGCTTCATCGTGGGGTCGCGTTCGCTCAAGACCTTCCGGAGGGTCCGCTGCGACGTCAGGTAGGCGCCGCTGCGGGTGAGCGAGCGCTGCTCGTCGTCGGCGAAGCGAGCGTCCAGCGGCGCCTGCTGCGCATCCTCGACGGAGAAGGGAAAACCCTGGTACGGATCTGGTTCGACAGCGTCCAGCCGTTGCGCGATGGGGCACCATCCGGCTCTCGACACCGCCGCATAACCGTGGAGCCCCTGCTCGGCTACGCTGCGGCCGGCGAAAGCGTCGCCGACCGTCTGCGCGCACTCGCCGGGGTGGAAGCTCGCGGTGATGACGGGCTCGTCGAGGCGGCCGCGGCCGCGGACCGCGAGCCGGGAGACTACAGCTCCAAGGTGACGGTCTTGCTTCGTCCGGCCGAACCGGCCGAGCACGCGGTGCGTCGCATCTTGGCGCAGTTGATCTCGACGCTGGAGGCAAACGTGGCCGGAACCGTGCGCAATCTTGACACGGAGTTCCTCCACGATCTCCGGGTGGCGACACGCCGGACGCGGACTTGCATTGGCCAGCTTATGGATGTGCTTCCCGTCGACGTGGTGGCGCCTTTCGCGGAGGAGTTCCGCTGGTTGGCCACGGCCACGAACCCGTGCCGCGACCTCGACGTGTTCCTGCTCGAGATCGCGCACCGTCGGTTGTCGTTCACGCAAGAGCATGGCGACGTGCTCGCCCCAGTGAGCCAACTTCTGCGCGCGGAGCGGGAGGTCGCACACCGGGATCTCGTCGCGGTTCTCGAGTCCACGCGGTTTGCAGCCTTGCTGCGAGGCTGGAAGAGGCTCCTGCGCCGTCGTCTCCTGGGGGGTGAACTCGGCGCCGTCCCCGTCGCGGAGGTTGCATCCAAGCATGTCCTGCAGGCGTACCGCCGGCTCTCGTCGTGCGCCGCCGCCCTTGAGCCGAATGCCCCGGCGGCCGAGCTGCACCGGCTGCGGATCGACGCCAAGAAGCTCCGATACCTCCTCGAGTTCTTTTCGAGCCTGTGGCATGCCGAAGCGACTGGCGCCCTGGTCGCCGAACTCAAACTCGTGCAGGACAGCCTCGGCAATTACCACGACGCGTGGCTCCAGCGCGAGCGACTGGCCGGCCTTGCCGACGAGGTGCTGCGTGGGGGGGCGGGCGCCGCCACGCTTCTTACGATGGGCCGTCTGGTGGCCGAGCTCGAGCGCCGGCAAACGGCCGAAGCGGAGAGGGTTCTGGCCCGCCTTGCGACGTTCGCTTCGCCCAATGTCAGGCGTCGGTTCGTGCACCTGGTCCAGGGACGCGGAGGCGAGTGATGCGCGTCGTGGCCGTGTGGACGATCAAGGGGGGCGTAGGGAAGACGGCAGCCGCGGTGAACCTCGCTGCCCTGGCCGCAGCAGAGGGGTGGCGCACTCTGCTCTGGGATCTGGACCCTCAGGGTGCAGCCAGCTTCTACTTTCGGGTCAAGCCGAAGGTCAAGGGTGGAGGACGGAAGCTGCTGCGACGGTCGGCCGAACTCCGGCGTTGGATCCGCGGAACGGATTTCGACAACCTCGACCTGCTGCCGGCCGATTTCTCGTATCGCCGCTTTGACCTCGACCTCGATGGCCGCCGGGGTCCTGCCAAACGGCTCGCTCTCAAGCTTGCCCCACTGGCCGACGAGTACGACGCGGTCATTCTCGACTGCCCTCCGTCGGTGTCGCTGGCGAGTGAGAGCGTGCTGCGTGCCGCCGACGCGCTGCTGGTGCCGGTCATCCCAACCACACTCTCGCTTCGAAGCCTCGATCAGGTACGCTCGTTCGCAGCGAAGGTTGGCAAGCGCGACCTTCTGGTGTTGCCCTTTCTCTCCATGGTGGACCGGCGAAAAACGATGCACAGGGAGGCTCTCGAGTGGTGTCACGCCGATGAGAGTTTCCTTCGAGCCACCATCCCCGCAGCCAGTGTGGTTGAGAAGATGGGGCTTCACCGAGCCCCACTCCTGACGTACGCCCCGGTGAGCGAGGCGGCGCAGGCGTTTGCGGGACTCTGGGAAGAGCTCGCAGTGCGGATCGCACTCAGCGCGTGAGCCCTCCCGCAGAGCGGCGGTCGATTCGAGGATCACGTCTTCAACCTTGTCTTGGAATGATCCGCGCGCGGGATCTCTCGAAGGGGTACGAAAAGCGCACGATCCGCGCCCGCGGAGGCTGGTCCCGTTCGATCTCCACAAGAGCGTAGGAACCGCGAGGGTCCCCGTCGACAGGACGGCCAACAGAGCCGGCGTTGACAACCGTCACGCCGCGAATGCGCCTGGCGAACGGGATGTGGGAGTGGCCGCACACCAGCACGTCGGGCTGGTTGGAACCCAACTTCGCTGCAAGCGCCCTCGAGGTGAGGCTCGGGAAGATGTAGTCGGTGTCGCCCAACGGTGAGCCATGAACGAGCTGCAGCACTTTTCCCTCGAACCGCAGCGTGAGTGCGGTGGGCAGTCTCTCAAGCCACCTCAGGTTGGTGCGGCCGAGCTGTCTGGCGGTCCGGACCAGATCGGCCCTCTTCTTCTTTTCCAGCAGCACAGCTTGTTGTGCCTCGGGGAGTGCCGCCGTGGCGACGACCTTGTTGTCGACGTTGCCCCGGATGGTGGCAAACGTCCTCGTTCGCAAGAGTTTCACCACGCCTGCTGGGTCTGGCCCGTCCCCGACGAGATCGCCGGCGACCAGTACGGTCTCGGCCTCACGATCTTCGAGATCGGCGAGCGCCGCCTCGAGCGCCTCGAGGTTCGCGTGAATGTCCGAGAGGACGGCGATGCGCATCGCGTTGGGGCTTTTGGGTCACCGCCTGGGCAGCATGTCGACCAGGTCCTCGGCAAGGTCGTGCAGGCGCATCAGGTCCTTCAGGCGTCCTTTCTCCGGCTTGAGTTTGAGCTCCCGCACCCGCTCAACCAGAGCTTTGATCGTGCCTTTCGCGGCCGGCTCGCGGCCCTCAAGAGCCCGCAACACCTCGCCGAGCTGGCCGCTGACCCGGGCCGAGAACTGAGCAACAGCCTCGTCGAGGGCCTTCTTCACATCCAAAATGCCCGTGACGAGCTGCTCGGCCGGCAATGCCCGACCCCTGGTTGCTGCGCCGGCTCGCCGTGTCGAGCGAATCCCCGCGGTCGGACGATTCGCAACGGCCGCGGCGTTCCCTGTAGCCTGTCTCTTGGTGGTACGTCGCGTCATGGCCATGATCTGTTCTCCCTCCGGCATTGCCGGACTGTGTCAGTCTCCTCCGCCGTTGCGGACGCGCACCTTGCGCTCGTAAACCCGCTCGAACATCGGCGCCTTACGTTTCAGCGCCCACTTCTCGAGAAGCAAATCACCCTTGCCCTCAAGACGAAGCACCACATCCCCGCCCTTCACCTCCACGCTGACGGCTCGCACGCGCTCAAGGTGTTCACGGTCGAGGGCGTCTGCCAGCCGGAGAATAGCGGCCAGCGCAAGGACCCGTCTCTGGTCGGCCGCTTTCATGCCGGCGAACTCGTCGTGGCTTGGAGCCGGCTCGCTCTTCCGGTGGTAGCGCGCGACGCTCGCGGCGAGCGCGACCTCCGCGTCCGAGAGGCCTGGCAGTTCGGACTGCGCGATCAGGTACATCGAGTGCTTGTGGTGACGCTTGTAACTGATATATCCACCGATGTCGTGGAGCCAGGCAGCAGCCTGGAGGATTTTGCGGTCCGATCTGTCGAGCTTGTGCAGTTCCTGCAGCTGGTCGAACAACGACAGGGAGTGTTTCGCCACCTGAGACGCATGCGCTTCGTCAAACATGAAGCGTCGACCTATGGCAACCAGAGCGGTGACAAGCTCGCGCTCCTGCCTGTCTGCGTGAGCGCGCTGCGTGGTCACGGCCTCGACGACGTCGTACAGGACACCCTCCTTGATCCCAACACCGGGGACGATCATCGAGGAGGCGCCCGAGAGCTGTGCGAGCCGTTCATAAACGAGAGCGGCCGGAAGCACGACATCTGCGCGGTCCTCGCGCAATCCCAACTCCTCGACGCGCTGGCGGTACGAGAGCTTGGACAGCTTCTCGATGATCGTCCTCGTCGCTTCGAGGGTCAGCACAGAGGGCTTTCCCGGCCCACCCTCGGTTCCGGCGAGTTGGGCAAGCGTCTCTGCGTTTCCGCCCGTCGCAATAAAGCCGCCAGGCCGCCGAAACTGAGCCGCAGGGGGCAGCCGCAGCGTCGCCGTGTACTCCTCCAGCAGGCGGCGGAAGCGGCCCGGCTCCTCGCCGGCCTCCGAGAGTTCCTCCAGGAGGCGTACTGAGCCCATTGTGTGCGATTCGCTCCACCGGATTCCGCTGCCATCGACAAGGAGGACTTCGACGCTGCCCCCGCCGACATCCACAACGATCCAGTCGCGGCCGGCAAGGTCGACGACGTGCTGGACTGCAACATGGACGAGCCGCGCCTCCTCTGAGCCGGAGATCACCTCGAGATCGAGGCCGGCCTCCTCGTGCACGCGCTGCAGGAACTCCCGAGCGTTCGAGCTCTCCCGCACGGCGCTGGTCGCGACGCCCCGGTAGACGTCGACATTCGCGTCCCGCATGCGCTTCGCGAATGCGGTCAGGGCAGCCACCGCCGCGTCGATGGCCCCGCCGGTGAGGCGGCCGGTCAGGAAGACGTCGTGCCCGAGACGCACGGCAGCACGCTCCTGCTCGACGATCCGGTACTTGTCCGGCGCGCGGAACTCGGCGGCCACGTACCGGAGCGCGTTGGAGCCCACGTCGATGCAAGCGACGCGTACGGGAAACGTCAGCTCTTCGCTCATTGCATCGAGCGGCACGGGTTGGGTTTGCTTCTCGCTCATGCTCAGTCGACCACGGAGGACCGCCTCGGCGCCTCCTCGCTCACGTCAACCACAGTTTAGCTGCACGATCAGCCGCAGGTAGCCCCGGTCCTCCGGTGGGACGTGCGCCAACCCTCGCCTGACTCGGCTGGCGTGAACCGTACGCCCTCCCAAGAATTGTGGAAAGGTGTGAAATCGCCGTGAAGGCAAAACCCCTTGCGCGAACCCCTAGAACACCGTCAGCCTGTTTGGATGTTCACGCGGTCCTCACGCCACTTTCGCCTCCTCTCACATCACACTGGACAGACTGTCGGGCAGGGGTGCGCATGGCCCAAGATCTGCAAGTCCCGACCAGGGTTTTCTCCGTCTCCAGAATCCTGGACGGCCGTTTGCCCCCAGGCGGCCGGTTGGTCGCGGCGGCGATCGACGCCGTCAGCGGTCTTGCCTCCTTGCAGAAGAGATACCGTGCTATCTCTCGCTCCAGCGACTCGGAGTTCCTCGAGCGCGCCCTCAGCCATCTCGGCATTAGCTGCGACGTTGCTCCCGCCGACCTCTCCCGCATCCCGAGACTCGGTCCGGTGGTGGTTGTCGCCAACCACCCCTTTGGTGGGGCCGAAGGCCTCGTCCTCGCTTGGGCGCTCTCGACGGTTCGGCCCGACGTCCGGGTGATGGGCAATCAATTCCTTTCGCTCATCCCCGAGTTGCAGGGTCTTTTCATACCTGTGGATCCCTTCGGGGGACGCGGCGCCGCCTCGCGCAACCTTGGTGGTCTCCGCCGTGCCGTTGAGTTTCTCGAAAACGGGGGGCTACTCGCCGTCTTCCCGACCGGCGAAGTCGCGAGTTTCGACCTGCGCCGCGGCACGGTCGATGACCCGCCGTGGAGCGCCACGGTCGTGCGCCTCGCCCGGCGCACCGGCGCCACGATCGTCCCGATCTTCTTCCCCGGGCGCAACGGCGCGCTCTTTCAGCTTGCGGGATTGCTTCACCCGAGACTCCGGACCGCCTTGCTCCCGCGCCAACTCCTGAAGCAGAGTGGACGCTTGCTCAAACTGGTGGTTGGCCGGCCGGTCCTCCCGGACTCTTTTGCAGAGCTGGACAGCGACGAGAGACTTATCGGTTCGGTGCAAGGTCGGACCCAGTTGCTCGCCTATCAAGGTGCGCCGGTGGCGCCCTCTCCACCTCGCCGTTTCCGGCAACGGATCGCGAGCCCGGTTCCTGCTGCGACGTTGAAGTGCGAGGTGGAAGCTCTGCCTCCGGAGGCGACGCTCGCCCACGGTGGCGGTTTTCGCGTTCTGCTGGCGCGCGCGGGTGAAATCCCAAACCTCCTCTTGGAGATCGGACGAGGGCGAGAGGCCACTTTCCGAGCTGCAGGCGAAGGTACTGGTCGTGCGCGAGACCTCGACCGATTCGACCAGGAGTATCTGCACCTCTGCCTCTGGGACTCCAGGGCCGGTGCTGTTGCCGGTGCGTACCGGCTCGGGCAGACCGATGTCGTTCTCCAAAGGCACGGGATGGCTGGCCTGTACACCAGCACCCTTTTCCGTTTCGGCACTGAGGGCGTCACGCGGATCCACCAGGCTCTGGAGTTGGGTCGCTCGTTCATCCATCCATCCGGATTATCAACGCTCTCACTCCGCGCTTCTCCTCCTCTGGCAGGGGATCGGCGCTTTCGTGGTCCGCAACCCTCGCTACCGTTACGTATTTGGCCCGGTGAGCATCAGCCAGGAGTATGGACAGGTATCTCGGGAACTGATGGTGCGCTACCTCGGCAGCGCGGCGAACGACGGCGCGTTGCTGCCGTCGGTGCGTCCTCGCCGGCCGTTCCCGATGCGCACACCACGCGGACTGGATCTGGAGGCCGTTGTCGATTCGCTCCGTGGCCTCGAGGACCTGTCGGAGATGGTTGCCGACATTGAGGGAGGACGCGGGATCCCGGTGCTGGTTCGACAGTACCTGCACATCGGCGGTCGAATCGCGTGTTTCAACGTAGACCGCGATTTTTCCGACGTCGTGGACGCACTCGTGGTGGTTGACCTCGTGTCCACCCAGCGAAAGCTGCTCGAGCGCTATATGGGGCGAGACGGCGCAGAGCAGTTTTTCGCATTCCACCAGACCATGCGTCGAGCCGCCACCACCACACTGAGGGAATCCGCCCGGCCAGCGCCCCTCGGTCCAGACTCCTTGCCGGAACCAGTCTGAGCGAGACGGCGCCCGCGCTCAGGACGGGCTACTCGGCCATGAGTTCCGTCCGGACTCTCCTGAGCTCCTTCTCCCGCACCCTGTCGACCTTCGGGAACGCGAGGTCGAGTTCCTCCAGAGCCGCAATCACGGCCTCTGCCACCACATAATGGGCGAACCACTTGTGATCGGCGGGAACAACGTACCAAGGTGCATTGCGGGTGGCTGTACCTCGGAGCATCTCCTCGTACGCCGTCATGTAGGCGTCCCAGTGGGGCCGCTCGGTGATATCGGCAGAGGAGAACTTCCACCTCTTCTCCGGCGTGTCGAGCCGCTCCAGAAACCGCTTGCGCTGCTCACCGCGCGACACGTGCAGGAAGAACTTGAGGATCCGCGTCCCGTTGCGGGCCAGGTGGCGTTCCAACGCGTTGATGTCCTCGAAGCGCTCCTTCCAGATACGCCGGCCGACGAGGCCGGAAGGCAGGCGCTGGCGCTCGAGGAGCTCGGGGTGCACCCGCACGACTAGCACTTCCTCGTAGCATGAGCGGTTGAAGATCCCGATCCGTCCCCGTTCCGGCAGGCGCACCACGCAGCGCCAGAGAAAGTCGTGATCCAGCTCTTCCGTGGACGGCACCTTGAACGAGTGGACCTCGCACCCCTGGGGGTTGACCCCCGACATGACATGTTTGATCGTGCCGTCCTTCCCGGCCGCGTCCATCCCTTGGAACACCAGCAAAACGGCCCAACGGTCTTGAGCATAGAGTCTTTCCTGGAGGGTACTGAGTTTCTCGATCCCCTTGGCGAGAGCCGCCTGGGCCTTTTGCTTCGACATCAGCCGCCCGGTATCGGCCGGATCCATGTCCGCCAGGTGGAGTCCTTCACCCGTAGTGAAGCGGTAACGCGCGACAAACTCGTTCGATCGCCCCATACGCCCTCCCGGTACCACATCAAGTTCCCAATACTAGCCCACGCATTCAACCGAAGCGCGGCGCACGGCACCGCGGTGCGAGCACCTTCCTCTCTCACCTCCTCGCGCGCCCACAGGGCGTTGATGAAGCCGAACCCCCGCCCCACTTGCCAAACATCGAGCCGGCCCTGATCCGCACGAAGCGGGAGCGGTCTCCGACCCCTCGGAGCCTGGTCCGCCCGTCACGAGGTTTGCCAGCCGACCCGCGTGGCGGGTCTATAATCCGCTTGTGCCGCGCCGGCACAAGACGGGGGTCGCATGCGCTGGTTCCTGCCCAAGAAGGTCGACTTCCTGGATCTCTTTGACCGTGCATCCGCCAACATCGTCCGGGGGGTTTCGCTCTTCCGCGAGATCCTCGACGACCTGACGGACCTTCAAGCCAAGGTCGAGAAGCTGAAGGAGGTGGAACACGAGGGCGACCGCATCACCCACGAGGCCCTGGCCAAGCTGAACAGCACCTTCATCACCCCCTTTGACCGCGAGGACATCCACTCGCTCGCGACTCGCTTGGACGACATCCTCGACTCGGCCGACGCTGCGGCGCAGCGTCTCGTCGTCTACCACATCGACCACGTGCCGCCCCAACTCAAGGCGCTCGCCGGTCTGCTGGTGACTTCGGCCGAAGAAGTGCACAAGGCCGTCGTATCCCTCCACGACAGCAAGAAACACAAGGAGGCGTTGGCCGCTTGCGTGGAGATCAACCGCCTCGAGAACGTCGCGGACGTACTGCACCGCGAGGCGCTCGGCGATCTCTTCGCCAACACGGCCAACGCCATCGAAGTCCTCAAGCTCAAGGATCTGTACGCCTTCCTCGAGGATGCGACGGACCGCTGCGAGGACGTGGCGGACAGCATCGAGACGATCATCCTCAAGAGCTCGTAGGGTTTTCTCGCCGACCTATCTTAACGCTCGACGGTTCAAGGAAATGCGTGCCCATCGGCCGGCTTGCTCCCTCAGGTAGGCCCCGACGGCACCTGCTGCAGCCGTCGAGCGCGATCAGACGTTCAGGAAGAGACCGAGCGCCTTGAAGGTGAGCGCGGCCATCAGGGCCGAAAACGGAATGGTGAGCAGCCACGCCCAGATGATGCGAGTCGCCACGCCCCAGCGCACCGCCGACAGCCTCTGGGTTGCGCCGACCCCCATAATGGCGCCAGTGATCGTGTGGGTCGTCGAGACCGGGATGCCGAGATAGGAGTTGGCGAACAGCGTGAGAGCGGCAGAGGTCTCCGCGCAGAAACCGCCGATCGGCTTCAGCTTGGTGATCTTGGATCCCATTGTCTTGACAATCCGCCATCCTCCCGAGAGAGTGCCGAGCGCGATCGCTGCGTGGCAGGCGATGATCATCCAAAAGGCAACGTGGATGTCGGTGGGGTTCCGACCAAGAGATTTTTCGTAGGAGTAGGCCAGGATCGCGATGATGCCCATCGTCTTCTGGGCGTCGTTGCCGCCGTGACCGAGACTGTACAGCGCTGCCGACACGAGCTGGGCACGGCGAAAGAAGCGGTCCACGGGGCCAGGCAGTGAGTTTCGGAATAGCCACATCACGCCGACCATCAGCAGGAAGCCCAGGAGCAAACCGACGACCGGCGAGACAAACATGGAGACGATCGTCTTGATCCAACCCGAGTAGATGATCGCATCAAAACCGACCTTGGCGATCGCGGCGCCGGCGTACCCGCCGATGAGAGCGTGGGACGAGCTCGTCGGCAGGCCGAAGTACCAGGTGATGAGATCCCATGCGATCGCACCAACTAGGCCAGCCAGGATCACGTAAACCGTGGCTGCTGCCGGGACAACTAGGCCCTTGCCGATCGTCGAAGCGACCTTAAGCGGAAAGATGAACGCTGCGGCGAAATTGAAGAACGCGGCCCAGACTACCGCGAGCCCGGGCGAGAGCACCCGCGTTGAGACGACAGTTGCGATCGAGTTGGCCGCGTCGTGGAATCCGTTGAAGAAGTCGAACACCAACGCGATGGCAACGACGGTGACGAAGAGGAAGAGGGGAAAAGTCACCACGTGCGGGTTGCCCTCCCGGCTACATCGGACTAGCTAGAACGCGTCACAACGCAAGCAGCGACGTGGTGGTCGGCCACAGCACCACGGTTGAGAGAGGGAAGAGCGGCCACCCCACGGCGCGAAGTCTAGCACGCGAGCCCGGGCACTCTGGAGGCTCCGGCAAGGGTCACCAGGGCCCGCGGCGGGGCCGCGAAACCGCTCCGCCGGTGCTGGGGTGCGTTGCGCTTGCATCCGAGCGAGTTTGATTGTGAAATGGGACGCGAGGTGCACTGATGGTCATGTTCCCGAGATTGCTGGCATTTCCACTCGCAGCACTGGCGCTGGTGGGCGCAGCGGGCACCGGCACGGCACAAGCCCAGCCATCCGCCGAATCGGCATCCCGCCTCGTGGTGTTCGAGGACTTCACGCGCTTCACCTGACCGATCTGTCAGGCCGCCGGTCCGGCGGTCGATGCGCTGGCGGTCCAGTACGCCGGCAGGGCCGTCTTCATCGAGCAGAACGTCGATGCGCCGATCGGGGACCGGATGAGCCGGTTTTGGGCCGTGTTCACCGGCGCCACGGCCTACCTCCCCCTCGTCATCGTCGACTCCGGCCACCAGTTGCTGACCGGCAACCAGCCGAACTTCACGACGGCGTTCCAGAATCTCGTGGACCCGGAACTCCTTCGTCCTCCCGGGGCCGAGATTGAGGCGTACGCGCGCCAAGTCGGAACGCAGATGCGGGTCTACGCGCGAATCCACAACACCAGTGCCACAACGCTCTCCGCCTCCGCAAACATGGCGGCGCTGCACGCGCTCGTCTACGAAGACGCGCACGTCGGCGTGACAGGCCGCATCATGCGCGCCGCTCCCTGGCTCGACATCACTTCCCCTCTCGCACCCAACGGCGTGCTCACCGCGACGCTCGAATCGCCTGCCCTGAGCGGTGTGAACTGGACTGCGCTCCACACGGTTGTGCTCGCCGATTACGTCCCGGGACCTGGGGCCGCGTACGACATGCTGCAGGCGGCGATGGCCCTGCCTGCTGGGTTCTCGGTCGATCCGGCGGCCCTCACGATGGGAATCGACGCCGCCACCGGCCAGGACAGGTCCGTCTCCATCCGCCTCGCGGGACCGTACGTCCTGAGCTGGACGGCAGCCACCGATGCGGCTTGGCTCGCAGTCGCGCCCGGTGGCGGAACGATCGCGGACCAACCCTCGGTGACAGTCCGCGCGAGCGGGCTCGCCCCCGGATCGCAGGAGGGACACGTCACGCTCTCAGCGATAAGTGAGGACGGGATGGCATTTACGCAATTCGTTTCGATCACGGCGTTCTTGGGACCGCGCGTGGTGCGCGCGGTGACTGCGCCCGTGACTCCGGGCTCGCCGATCTCGCTCCCGGTTGTGATGTCGGCGCTGGGCGACGAGCACGAGGTGCGCTTCAGCCTCGCGTTCGATCCCGTCGTGCTGAGCACCCCGACCGTCACGCTGGGGAGCGGTGCGGCGGCGGCCACTCTGACGGTGGACGACTCTGACGCCGCGAACGGACGCCTCGGGATAGCGGTCGCGCTTCCTGCGGGACTGGCGTTCCCTCAGGGTGACGCCCAACTGGTCGTCGTGACGTTCGAGACGCCGTCGACGGTCCCCAGGCCGACCGCCACGCTGGCGCTGACCGATCAGCCCGTGGTGCGCTCGATCATGGACGCTTCCGGAAGCCTGCTCTCGGCGACGTTCGAGGACGCAACGCTGGTCTTCCCGGAGGCGAGTGTCGTGCGCACGGTCAGGCACCACCTCCGTCGCGGGGGAACCTGAGGCGGGAGGCAGGCGAGAGAGCCCGATCTCCGGGTTCGCCGGCGGCGAACCGGCACATCCCGCACCGCGCGGACAAGGCGCTCTACCCGGCGACGACCAGCAGCGGCAGCAGACCTATCGCAGCGAGTAGTAGAAACACCACGAGACCCCGGACGCCTGTCGCACGGTCGGCGAAGGCGTACGCGTAGATCCCCTTGATCGCGTTGTTGCTGGCGGTGGCCACGACAACGGCGGTAGCCGCCGTCGCCAGTATCGTTGCCGACCCCGCCGTTTGCGTCAGACCCATGATGAACGGGTCCACATCGCTTACCCCCATCAGCGCGGCGAGGGCGACGATCCCTATCGTACCGAAGCGCTCCACGACGAGCTTCGTGACGACCATAATTGCCAGAAAGACGCCGGCGAAAAGAAACGCCGAGCGCACCTCGAGCGGGTTCTTGGCCTCGTACTCGGGCTCGACGGGCCCCTCCACCGGGTCCGAAACGCGCGACCAGAGATGCCCGCCGAGCATCGCCGCAACCCCGAGGGCGATGAACGGGAGCGTGACCCGTGCCGCGAGGGGGCCGTTGAAGATGGCAAGCAGGGCGAGCACCCGCAGGTACATCACACCGGAAGCCAGCACCATGCAGCCCGCGAAGAGGTTGGGGCGGTGCTCTCGGCGGGCCCGTCGCGCCAGAGCGATGGTCATCAACGTCGAAGAGTACGCACCGCCGAGCAGCGCCGCCAACTCAACCCCACCGCGCTTCCTCGTCACCCGCTGCAGGACGTAGCTGCCGTATGAGATCCCGCTCACGGCGGCGACGATGAGCCACGTCCTGAACGGGTTGACCAGGAACGGCCCGAACTCCCGGTTCGGCACGGCCGGAAGGATCACCACGGTCAGCAGCAGGAACTTGGTGAATGTGACCACGTCCTCGGCCGGGATCCGCTCGGTGAGCCCCTCGAGGGCAGTCTTGAGCTCGAGCAGCAACATGGCGAGGACCACGATCGTGACCGCGATCCAGTAGTAGCCGTAGCAGACAACGGCTCCCAACAAGTAGGTGACGAGCCCGGACACCTCCGTGGTGACGCCGGCATCCTGGGAGCTGGCGAGCTTGTGCAGATAGGAGACCAGCAGGAACGCCCCGACCACGACGAACCCGAGCGCCACGGACAGGAGTTGCTGGCCGGCAATAAGCGCCATGGCGTACCCGACGAGGCCGATCAGGGGGAAGGTGCGAACGCCGCCGAAGATGTAGTGCCCGGCGTGCGCCTTACGTCCCTCGCGCTCGAGCCCCAGGAGGAACGAGAGGAACAGGACCAGCAGAATCTTGAGCGCTTCCGGGTGGGTTAGACCCGCGAGCTGCTGCAGGAGCGTGGGTTCCATCGTCCCGACGTTACACCCGGTCGATCGCGGCCTCAAGGTGGCAAAAGGAAGAAGGTGAAAGGGAAGAGGTGAAAGGGCAAAGGGAAGACCCCTTGCGGATTTCCTCTTCCGTCTACCCTCTACCCTCTCACCTTTGCCCTTTTACCCCTGAGGTTCCCCTACCTCGAGTGTCGAGGCCCTGCCAAGCGGGTATCAGATTTGGAACCCGGTAGCTGCCAGCAGACGTTCGTTGGCGGGCGTGCGTTCGCCGAGCTCTCGCGCGAGGCGCACCACGGCCCCGTTGCGGTACTCGAGCGCCTTGGCCACGCTTGACCGCACCCAGCCCAACGGCTCGGCGGCCCGGAGGAACTCGGGCCACCAGCCGTCCGACGGGACGACCCCCAAGGCGCGCGCCGTGATCGAGACCGCTTCGGCGAACACAACCTCCGCCTCCGCCGCGTGCCGCACCAGGTACTCTCCGAGACTCAACGCGTGCACGGCGAGGGGCAGCCCCACGACGCAGTTGAACCCCATCTTCTCGGCCTCGGCCGCAGCGAACGGACGGGCGTCAACGGCCGTGGCAGCGATCCCGCCATGCACGAGTGCTTCGGTGATCGTTGCGACGGCCGGACCCGAGAAGATGCTCGGACGCAGCACCTTGTAGAAATCGCCTTTGCTCGTAAACCAGATCAGGCCCCGAGAGCAGCCCGGCAGGCCGGCGAGTGCTGGCCTGATCCAACCGTTCTGCACGAAGACGAGCCGCTCGGCTGCAACCCCGTGCAGGCGAGAAACCGCGTCCGTGAGCGCCTCCTCGCGCACGCACACCAGGACAGGGGCGTCCCGGTCGGCCGAGAGATGTTCCCAACCACACTTGCGGGATATGGGGATGACCGCGGTCCCCGAAGAGGCAAGGGCGCCGGAGAGCCGTCGTCCGACCTCGCCCAGGCCCACAACAAAGGTCTGCCCGATGGAAAGGCTCATGGCCACATCATCTCCGCCGCCCAAGACACGCGCAACTAGCTGAACCTCAGGAGCCGAAGCAGGAGGGTGCGGCTGCCGCCAGGCGAGGCGGCCCACTGGATCAGGATCGGATTCTGGTACGTTCCGCGCACGAGAACGCTGGAAGACCCGGTCCCGTCCAAGACCAGCAGGCTCACGGCGCGTTTGAACCGCAGGAGACGCCGGGCGGGGACGGCCATCGCCCGAGCCAGCAGCGTCTCAACCGCCGACTCGGAGATCCGAAACGCGTCCATCAGCTCGTTGAGCACCTGGACCATGTCGTAGCGGGCGTACCCCAGGCCCTTGCTCGCGATCGCCCTCGGGTCGCGCAGGATCCGCTTCCCAGTTCGAGCCACGAACTTCAGGGGATCGGCGAGCACCTCCGCGAGGTCGTGCCGCATCAGGAGCGTCTCGTATTCGTTGACCGTCACGCCGGCATCTCTCTCGCCGGGGTCGAGTGCGATCTCGAGGCGCCCCTTCGCGACCCCATGGCGCCGGATGAGCTCCTCGCCAAGGGCGAGGATTCCGGTGCGCGGATCCGCGAGGTTGACCGAGTCGATGGGGTGCTTGGACACAGGGATCTCGCACCGCACCGTCGCCACCGTCTCCTCGCGGCTGTATGCCAGGACGCAGGTGCGCCGCGTCCGGGACCGCCCGTCGTTGACGCCGTCGAGGTCCATGAAGAAGACCGGCTCCCCGGGCCGGTTGACGTATGTCACGCAGTTGCGCAGCCCGGAGCCGATGTACGTGAGGTGCGAGTCCGCGTTCTTCGGCTCGCGGTGCCGTTGGGCCTCGGAGAGTTCGGAGCGTTCCTGGAGCCGGTCGTGACGGTAGCCCGCTCCAGGCGGGAACAGCGCCTGGAACGTCCGCATGAACGGGTCCAGTCGGTCGCGACGATGATCGAGACGCGCCGAGAGGCTTTGCTCGAGGTACCCGGCCGTAGTGTGGAGCGAGCAGTACGTCGCGCGCGGAAAGGCGACGAGGACGTCACCAAACTCCCCGCGGATCGCGGCCGCGACGTCGATGGCATCGTAGCGCGACCTCGGGGTCAGCGTCAGCGTGAGTTCGGTGGGCTTGGCCGCCATCGCAGGGTGCAGGCTCCTCCCGGGCCGGACCGCAAGCGGTCGTGGCATCCGTGTGATGCCCAAACGGGGCCGACTTCATCTCCATTCCCCGCCGAACGTTGTGGCGACGAGACCGGATCGCGATGGGAGGCGGGTGAAGTCCCGGCCGCCCCGCTCATACGTGGTTCCTGAGCATCAGCTCTTTGGGGTGAGGCTCCAGGTAGGTCTGCCCCGCGAGGTAGCTCACCCCATGCAGCCGAACGTAGTGCCGGACCAGCGTGATCGGGACGATCAGGGGAACCAGGCCACGGTGGTAATCCTCGATCAGCGCGAGGAGCTCGGCGCGCGCATCGGTATCGAGCAAATTCTTGAAGTAGCCGAGGATGTGCTGGAGCACATTGGTGTTGCGCCGGACCGTCGCGACCACCTTGAGCCCCTGCATAAAGGCGTCTTCGTACCGGACCGTGACCTCGTCGCGTGGTGTCGCCTTTGCCCCGGCCACCAGCCTCCCGAGCGCCTCATACGCCTTGGGAGCGTGCGCCATCAGCTGCAGCTTGTTTGCGGTGTGAAACGCTACCAGCCCACTGAGCACCCAACGGCCGTCGAAGAACTGCCGGAGCCGGTGGTAGGCAAAAACCCTCTCGACGAAGTTGTCGCGCAACTGGGGATCGCACAGGCGACCCTCCTCCTCGACGGGCAGGTTGGGAAGACGCGCGAGTAGCGCCTGAGCAAACACCCCGGTACCCGACTTGGTCGGCATGCCGGCGCCGTAGACCTTGACGCGTTCCATCCCGCACGATGGCGAGTCCTTCTTCAACACGTAGCCGCAGAGGCGCTTGCCGACAAGCTCCTCGACGCGCTCCACCGCGTACGAGCCCATGGCGTCCGTCCAGTCCTTGCCGCTCTTGGGGGCCACCATCCGGACCCCGTCCCCCTCGCGGACAAGCCGCACCGACTCGCGCGGCGTGCCCATCCTGACCTCGACCTCAGGGCACACCGGAACCCACTCGACCCATCGTCCGAAGGTGCCCACCAGGAAGTCGTCCTTCTTGTGCCCTCCGTCGAAGCGCACCTTGCAGCCGAGCAGACAGGATGAGACACCGATCCGGATCGCTCTGGGGTCCTCGCTCATTCGGCACCTCCCGTTTAGGATACGACGCAGGGCTAGTGTTTCGGCGACCCTCGCACCTCATACAAGCACTCCGAAATGAATGGGTGTAGAATACCGGGCTCAGCCCGAAGGGCTGCGCTTGGAGCAGGACCAGGCGGCGAGGATCGGCCTATGAGCAACGAGAAGAACGTCACGTCCAACGATCAGAGCTTCGCCGAAGCCCTGGCGCAATCGTTCCAGCAGGATGAGCTCGAGATCGGCCAACTGGTCACCGGCTCGGTGATGGCCGTTCACGGCGACATCGCCCTGATCGGCGTCGGGGGCAAGTCCGAGGCGGTCATGGACCGCACCGAGCTTGGAGAGCTGAGGCCGGGGGACGGCCTCGATGCGGTCATCATCGCGCTCTCCCCCGAACTGCGGGTGTCGCACAAACTCGCCATCGAGCGGCGAGAGCGCGAAGCCCTTCGCGGCGCCTTCGAGAATGGAGTCCCCGTCGAGGGGAAGGTCACGGGGCGCAACAAGGGCGGCTACGACATCTCGATTGCGGGGCTGCGGGCGTTCTGCCCGATGTCCCAGATCGATCTTGGCTTCCCCCGCAACGTCGACGCCTACCTCGGAAAGACACTCCTCTTCCGGATCTCCGAGCTGTCGGATGATCTGGCGTCGCTCGTGGTGTCGCGCGCCCAGGTGCTCAAGGACGAGCGCGAGGCCGCCGCATCGGCGGCGTGGGCGCGGATCGTACCGGGGCAGGAGATTGAGGGCGCGGTCAAGAGCATTCGCGACTTCGGCGTGTTCGTGGATCTCGGCGGCGTCGATGGGATGGTCCACATCTCCGAGCTATCCCACCGGCTCAATGCCCGCCCCTCGCAGCTCGTCAAGGTCGGCGACACGGTTCGGGTCAAGGTGCTGGAGGCCGACCGCGAGAAGGCGCGCATCGCGCTTTCGATGAAGGCCTTGGAGCCGGACCCGTGGACAGAGGTGCCCGGCAGGTTCCCGGCCGGCTCGGTCTTTGAAGGGACTGTTGCTCGCAAAACGGATTTTGGCATCTTCGTCGAGCTGTTGCCGGGCGTGGACGGTCTGATCCACGTCTCACAGCTGCCTCCCGGCATGAAGCTCGACGATGAGACGCTCGCGCCGAGCGCGCCGGTGCGGGGATGGGTGCGCGAGCTCGACATGGAGCGCCGGCGCCTCTCTCTCACCCTGCGGGAGGTAGCCACCTCGAACCCCTGGCTCGACGCGACCGAACGCTACCCGACCGACACGGCCGTCGAGGGGACCGTCGAGCGTACCGCCAACTTCGGCGTGTTCGTCCAGCTTGAACCCGGCCTCACCGGCTTGATCCCGGCATCCGAAACCGATCTCCCGAGGGGTGCTGACCTGGGCACCTCCTTCGCGCCCGGCAGCCGCGTCTCGGCCACCGTGCTCTCCGTCGACCCGGAGCGCAAGCGCATCTCGCTCTCGGTCAAGAAGGCCAAGGAGGGCAAGGTGGTCAAGGAGTTCAGGCGCTGGAACGAGGAGAAGAAGGCGGAGCGCAAACCCGAGGTGACGGGGTTCGGCGCTGCCCTCATGAAGGCCCTGCAGGACAAGAAGAAGTAGCTCGAGCGTTCGTCTGAAAATCAGCGGCTCCCCACTCGGGGAGCCTTCGTGTTTCATGCAGCGAGGTTCGAAGGGCTCGGAAAGACAGTTGATACGTAGTTGCGTTCATAGGTATCCTCATAATGTGTTTTCCCCAGTGTCTGAGGAAAGGGGGAAAGCATGCGAAAGCCGACGCTGGGCGCCCGCTGGCATCCGTCCGATTGTCGGCCGCCGCATCGTGCGCGAGTACACGTATGCCTTTGCAGCGGTCAGCCCCCACGACGGTGTCCTCGACAGTCTCGTCCTCCCCAACGGCGATGCCGAAACCATGTCGTTCTTCCTCACCGAAGTGGCTCGGCGCTACCCTTCCGAATTCATCCTCATGCTGCTTGACGGCGCCGGCTGGCACACAGCCCACGATGTCGTCGTCCCCGAAAACATGCGCCTTGCCGCACTCCCGCCGTATAGCCCTGAGCTCAACCCAACCGAACACATCTGGGATCTCTCCTCCGCGAGCAATCCTTCGCCAACCTGGTCTTCGACACGATGGACGCTGTCGAAGGCCAGCTCGTGACCGACCTCGCCGCCTTGGAAGCCGACCCACCTCGCGTCCAACGCACAACCGGCTTCCCTTGGATCACACAGATACCTTTGAAGGCAACGTAGAATCATAGGCCTCACCGACGATCGCGGTGTTCCCACCCGCCGAGATCGCCGCCGAGGTGCCCTGATAGGAGCCCAGAAAGGCAGGTGCGGCGTCGCTGCTGACCGGCTTGTTCCCTTGCTGGCTGAACTGCGCCACCTCTACGGCCGGAAGGAACACCATCCCAAGGGCCGCGCCTGCCGACTGCGTCATGGTCTTCTCCTCCTTGTCACTCGCCACCGCAACAGGCAGCACATGAATGAACTTCCGCGTCACTTTGATTCTCCAGCCAGTTGTACGCCATCGAGGTTGAAGCTGTTCATTTTCCATGACCTGCAAGCAACACCGCGCTTCAGCGACAGGCTGGATCAGGTTCGGCCTGTGCCGGCGGGTCTGGTGGACCAGCGCGGCAAGACGGCGCTACGGTTCTTGAGGGGAAAGGGTGTTCCTTTCGGCGTTCCGGACATCCTCGGGCCCGCAAGAGAGGCCTCGGGAAGCGGTTGAGGAGAGTGTGGGACGGCACCGATGATCGCCGTCGGGCGCCGGAGGTCTCAAGCGCTCCTTCATCATGCTGGTGTGGCTTGAGGTGCTTGGCCAGCCTTCCGTCAGCGGTCAACTCGCGCAGTATCGGCGGGTTGCAGCTCTTGAGAAGCAAGTCAGTTTCAGAGGAGAAGGTCACAGCGACGTGAGGCATCTGACGGTCGCCCGGAAGAACGCAAGTCAGGAGAAGAGAAGTGGGGTACGCAGATTCTTGGAAACAGCTTCCAAGTTAGAAGTTACGGTTCATCCGGGAAATGAGAGGG
>PMLC01000152.1 GCA_003158745.1 Acidobacteriota bacterium | reverse complement strand
GACGGGGTAGGGCGAGGACTTACCTTCCATCCCGGCTCGCCGCACGTATCTCCAGATACATGTCTTCGGCTACTTGTCCGACTCGTTCCCGACCGGTAAGGTAGACCGCGCGACAAAAAAGAGATTGCCTGTGGAAGAAAGAAGCCGCCGAGGGAAGCACAGCGTGAGGGTATCAACATCACGGCGATGGGCGTACGCCCCCGGAGGGGCTGACGATGTCCAAGGGTCCGTACGGCGCTGCATGGATGGCGAGAAGAAGGCGAAGACAAGTGGTCGAGTCCTGCCGACCGCGGCCCGGCCTCCGGGAGCGGTCGGGGATTCCCCTAGGAAGAACCGTGAGTACTCCCCGGTGGTCCCAACGACAAGGGTGAAGGTTGCGCGCGCCTCCCACGCCCTTGAGGGGCACCTGCAGTTAACCGGCGCGGCTCGGGAGGTGGCCTGGCGCGAAGCGAGACGCTCCGCGCCACTCCCGAAGGGATGAAGAGAAGGAGGAACGGCGTGCTCAAGCGAATCACTTTCGTAGTCGTCCTCATGGTTGGCTTGGCGGTTGCGACCGCCACCCCAGGTTTTACGTCCGGTCTGTCGCAGACGGTAGACGACCGCGACACTATCGTCCTGAGCGGTAACGTTCACCCGCTCGCCCGGCCCGAATTCGACGCTGGCGCCGTCGAGCTTTCGCTGCCGATGGAGCGCATGATCCTTGCCCTCCGGGTGGCGCCGGAGAAGCAGGCGGCGTTGGATCAGCTCCTCGCCGAGCAGCAGGACCCCAACTCGCCGAACTTCCATCGGTGGCTGACCCCGGAGGAGTATGGCGAGCGGTTCGGGCCATCGCAGGAAGCAGTCGACATGGTCACCGACTGGCTGACCTCTGAAGGGTTCGTTATTGAGGAGGTCGGAAAGGGGCGGACCTGGATCAACTTCAGCGGCGTGGTTGCGGACGTTGAGCGGGCGTTCCACACCCAGATCCACCACTACTACGTGGACGGCGTGCTGCGGCAGGGCAACGCATGGGCGCCTGCGATTCCGCGCGCCCTGTCTCACCTCGTAGCCGGAGTGGTCTCGCTGCACAACTTCCCGCGGCCGGCGCTCAACGCCGGCATCCGGCCCGCGTACACGGGCTCGGGTGGCTCGCACGCCATCTCGCCCGGCGATTTCGCGATCATCTACGACGTCAACACCCTTTACAGCGCGGGGTACGACGGCACGGGGCGGACCATTGGAATCGTGGCCCGCACCCACCCGGCGAGCTCGAACTGGACCACCTTCCGGAGTACGATGGGGCTCTCCAGCACCATCGCGCAGGTCATCGTGAACGGCACCGATCCTGGCGATCTCGGGTCCGACGAGGACGGCGAGGCCGACCTCGATTGCGAATGGTCCGGAGGTGTGGCGAAAGGCGCCAGCGTCAAGTTCGTGGTTTCGGCGTCAACCGGGAGCACGGACGGCGTCGACCTCTCGGCGCAGTACATCGTCAACAACAACCTGACCGACGTAATGAGCACCAGCTTCGGCCAGTGTGAGTCGTCGATGGGCTCGACCGAGAACACCTTCTACAACAACCTCTGGTCGCAGGCGGCGTCCGAGGGCATCACCTCGTTCGTCTCCACGGGTGACAGCGGCGCCGCGGGTTGCAACGGCGGCAGCGACACCAGCGGCTCGGGCGGCCTGGCGGTCTCCGGCCTCGCCTCCACGCCCTACAACGTTGCCGTCGGCGGCACCGAGTTCAACGATCCAACCGCCTCAACGTACTGGAACACGTCCAACTCCACCGGTGACGTGTCCGCCAAGAGCTATATCCCGGAGATCGCCTGGAACGAGAGCGGGGCGGCCACTACGTGCCCCTCAGGCGACACCTGCTCCGGTCTGTGGTCCTCCAGCGGTGGCGCGTCCACCATTTACACCAAGCCTTCCTGGCAGGTGTGCACGGGCGTACCCACCGCAAACCACCGCTACATCCCCGACTGGTCGTTCACCGCGGCCAGCCACGACGGCTACCTCGTCGAGACGCAGGGNNCCGGGTCGCGGCAGGGCAACGCGAACACCCGCATTTACCAACTTGCCAACGCGCAGTACGCCTCGGGTGGCGCGGTGATCTTCCATGACACCACCTCGGGCAACAACAGCGTCCCCGGCCTGACCGGCTTTAGCTGCACCACGGGTTACGACGAAGTGACCGGCGTGGGCTCGGTCGACGTTGGGGCGCTGGCCAACAACTGGGCGGCGTCGACCCCGGACTTCTCGATCTCGGCTTCGCCGACCTCCGTTTCGGCGGCGCAGGGCGCCTCCGGTACGACCACCATTACTACCACCGTGTTGGGTGGCTTCAGCAACGCCATCTCGCTGTCCGCATCCGGGCTTCCCACTGGCGCAACGGCCACCTTCAACCCGACCTCGATTGCAGCGCCCGGTTCGGGAACCTCCACCTTGACGCTCACCGCGGGCGCGTCAACCGCGACCGGCACCTACACTGTGACGGTCACGGGCACCGGCGGATCCACGACCCACACGACGACCGTGTCGTTCACGGTCACCGCGGCAGCGACCCCGGACTTCACGATCTTGGCCTCTCCGACGTCGGTTTCCGCCGTGCAGGGCTCTTTCGGCACGACCACCGTCACAACCGCGGTGTCCGGCGGCTTCAACAACGCGATTTCACTCTCCGCGTCCGGACTTCCCACCGGCGCGACCGCCGCCTTCAGCCCGACCTCGATCGCCGCGCCGGGCTCCGGTTCCTCCACGCTGACCCTCACGGCGGGAGCCTCGACCGCGACAGGCACCTACACAGTCACGATCACCGGGACGGGCGGCAGCAAGACCCACACGGCGACCGTGTCGTTCACGGTCACCGCGAGCGGAGGCGGCACTACTCTGTTCAGTGACGGCTTCGAGGGCACCGGATGGTCGACGGTGCAGGTCTCCGGCACGGCCGGAGCGTGGACGCTGGTCAGTTCGAGCTCGCACCCCAGCATCTCGGCCCACGGCGGCTCCAAGTGGGCGGACTTCAACTCGTACACCTCTGCGAGCGGCAGTCAGACCCGCGTCTACAGGTCCTCCGGCTTTGCGGTCGGGAACTACGGCACCGTCACGCTAACGTTCTGGATGTACCACGACACCGGGTACTCAAGCGACGCCGACAAGGTTCAGGCGCAGGTCTCGACGAATGGGACCACGTGGACCAACGTGGGCTCGGCGGTGTCCCGCTACACCGGGTCTACAGGGTGGGCGCAGGTGAGCGTCGACATCAGCTCCTACCAGGGCTCCTCGAGCCTCCAGCTCGGGTTCCTCGGCATCAGCGCCTACGGCGACGACGAGTACATCGATGACGTCAGCGTCGTGGCATCCGGGACCCCGCCGGCCACGTACACCGTCTCGGGTACCATCACGTATAACAGCTCCGGTCTTTCGGGTGTGACCGTCTCCACAACCGGCGCCTCCACGACGACCAACTCGAGTGGCGCGTACACGCTTTCGGGTCTGGCCAACGGCACCTACACGGTGACGCCAGCGCTCTCCGGCTACACCTTCTCTCCCACGAGCCGGTCGGTCACGGTGAACGGGGCAAACGTGACCGGAATCAACTTCACGGCCGCGTCGGGCGGCGGTCCCACGACGCTCTTTAGCGACGGCTTCGAGGGCACCGGTTGGTCGACAGCACAGGTCTCCGGCACGGCAGGCAAGTGGACCCTCGTGAGCTCCAGCTCCCACCCCAGCATTTCGGCGCACGGCGGCTCCAAGTGGGCTGACTTCAACTCCTACACAGCCGCGAGCGGAAATCAGACACGCATTTATCAATCGGCCGGGTTTGCCGTTCCCAGCTCCTACACCACCGTCACGCTGACGTTCTGGATGTACCACGACACGGGCTACTCCACCTACGCCGACAAGGTCCAGGCGCAGGTCTCGACAAATGGGACGACTTGGACCAACGTCGGCGCTGCCGTCTCCCGCTACACGGGTTCGACCGGCTGGGCACAGGTCACGATCGACCTGAGCTCATACAAGGGGCAGACCGTCTTCCTCGGCTTTGTCGGAATCAGCGCGTACGGCAACGATGAGTACCTCGATGATGTGATGGTGACCGCCCAGTAGGCGTCGCCTCATGCCGTTCTTCTCGTTGTGATCTGGCCCGGGCCGCAAGGCCCGGGCCCATTTCTGTTCAAGGCCTGACTCTCGCCGTTCCTGCCCGTCACCGGTACCGCGGGACGAGGCGCGCTGTATTCTATGTGCCCGGGAGGTCGCAAATGGTGTCAGGTATTGCGCGCGTGCTTCTCGCCGCACTCGCCTTTTCCATTGGGACGGTCCAGGAAGCTCGAGCGACCTCACCGGTCCCGCAGGCGTCGCCGCCGGCCGCCGCCCCGACCCAACCGGAAACCGACGCCGGAAATGGCGGGTTCGTCCACCTCGAGAGCCTCATTCGGGACCTCATGACGAAAGGCGGCGTGCCCGGTCTTGCGGTTGGCGTGCTGCGCGACGGGCGTCTCGCGTGGGTGAAGGCCTTCGGGGTCGCCGACGCAGGAAACTCCTCCGCGGTCACTGTCGAGACGGTGTTTGAGGCCGCATCCCTCGGCAAACCCGTTTTTGCATACGCCGTGCTCCGTTTTGCGGAGCGTGGCGAATTCGACCTCGATCGCCCGCTGACCGCGTACCTGCCGAACGCCGATCTCAAGAACGATCCCAGGGTCAGGAAAATCACCGCACGACGGGTTCTCTGCCATACGACCGGTCTCCCGAACTTGCGGCGTGGGGGAGAGTTGAGCATCGACTTCGACCCCGGCGACAAGTTCTCCTACTCGGGCGAGGGATACCTGTACCTACAAAAGGTGATCGAGGCGATAACCGGCATGGGCGTGGACCACTTCGTGCGCCGTGAGGTCTTCGGGCCCCTCGGAATGGCTGCGTCGAGCTACCTCTGGCGCGACGCGTACGAGGGCAGCGCCGCCGTCGGACATGACTACCTCCAGGAACCGGCACGGAAGGAGAAGCCCTCGACGGCCAACGTGGCGACCACTCTCCACACGACGGTCGGGGACTACGCGCGGTTCCTCACCGAGATGATGCACCCGGTGCTGGTCAAGGCCGCGACCGTCGACCAGATGCTCAAGACCCAAGTGGACGTGCAGCAGGACATCTCCTGGGGCCTTGGGTGGGGGCTTGAGCGGGTCGGCGGGAAGTCGTTCTTCTGGCACTGGGGTGACAACGGGACCTTCCGGTGCTTCGCGATCGGGTGCCGGCAAACGGGGGACGGGCTGGTGCTGCTGACGAACGGCGAGAACGGCCTTTCTGTGGCTGAACCGATCGTGGGGGAAGTAATCGGCGAATCGCATCCGGTGTTCGGCTGGCTGGACTATGACCGCTACGACTCTCCCGCTCGTACCATCCGCGAACGGGTCGTGCGGGCGGGTGTGGCCAACGGCGAACGTGGCGTGCTTCGGACTCTCGATGAGTTGGAGAGGGCCTATCCTCAGGCGGCGTTCACGGAGAAGCTCCTCAACCGCATCGGCTACGAATTTCTCGAAAAAAAGAAGATACCGGCGGCCATCGCGGTCTTCGAGCACAGCGTCAAGCTCTACCCCAAGGCCTGGAACGCCTACGACAGCCTTGCCGAAGCGTGTGCTCTTGACGGTGACTTCCGGCTCGCTGTCCAGAACTACGAGAAGTCGTTGAAGCTGAACCCGGACAACGACAACGCCAGGATCGCGATGCGCCAGATCAGGGACGCGAAGAGGCCCTGACACGTGAACGCCGCAAGCCTCTTTTAGAAACTGTCTCGAAACGCTTGCGCCGGGGTCTACCCGGCAGGCGGCCGCTTTTCACCCACCCCGCCGTCGACCGTACCGCGATCCGGCCCGCAGGGGATCACCCGCCGGGGGGGGCTACCATGGACGATGGCGCAGCTGCTGACCGTGTGTCGCTCCGCCCTGGGATGTCGCGTCGCCTGGGAGGCCATACGCAGATGGAAGATCGTCCTTTGTCGCTCCGAGCCTCATTGACACTCGCTCTTGCAGTGCTTTCCGTCGCGGCACTCGTTCAGGCCGGACCGGCGGAGGTCGAAAGCCGCATCTCCGCTCTCCGGGATCCGGATGCCGACGTGCGGCGCGGCGCCGCCGAAGCTCTGGCCCGGCTCGGCCCGAGGGCGAGCGAAGCGGTCCCTGCTCTCGTCGCCGCCTTGAACGACCCCGACATGGGCGTGAGATGGCACTCCGCAGTTGCCCTGGGGACGATGGGGCCCCGGGCGGTGGAGCCGCTCGTCGGAGCCCTGAAAGGCACGATCCCGATAACCCGCCAGGGTGCGGCGTTGGCTCTGGGGAGGATGGGTCCCGGCGCGGCCGGAGCGCTCCACCCTCTGATGGACGCGCTGAGGGACACGGACGCAAGCGTTCGAGAGAGATCCGCGGAGGCCCTGGGGATGATGGGAGTGGGCGCTGCGGCAGCGGTTGGAGCGCTCGTTCGCTTACTCGCGGATAGTGACCCGTACCTGGAGGGAAAGGCCGCCGAGGCGCTCGGGAAGATCGGGCAGGAGGCTGTCCCGGCCCTCACGGTGGCGCTGCAGGATCGTGAGTGCACGGTTCGCTGGTGTGCGGCGATCGCCCTCGGCAGAATCGGACCGGCCGCCAGGGAAGCGACTCCCGTGCTCACGAAGGCCCTCCAGGACGGCGACGAGCACGTTCGCTGGTGCTCGGTCATCGCGCTCGGGAACATCGGCGTGCAGGCTGCAGAGGCTGTCCCGGCGCTGATCCGATGCCTGCACGACAAGGACGAGGACGTTCGCTGGGGCGCGAACCTGGCCTTGGAGAAGATCGACCCCGGGTTCGTCAAGAGGGAACTCGACTGGCGCTCGGCCGCGGCCACGATCGACACGGTCACGCCGGTCTTGATGAAAGAGCTTCACGTTCCTGGCGTGTCGGTCGCTCTGATCTCCGACCGTCAGGTGGTCTGGTCGAAGAGCTTTGGGGTCGCCGACGTAAGGAGTGGCCGGCCCGTGACCGGCGCGACGCTCTTCGAGGCCTGCTCGATGTCGAAGCCGGTTTTCGCATATCTCGTGATGAAGCTGGTCGAGATGGGCAAGCTGGACCTCGACCGACCCCTTGCCGAGTACCTGCCTTTGGATGACCCACCGGCCCAGAAGGACAAAGAACTGATCACGACTCGAATGGTCCTCTCGCACACAACTGGACTCCCGAACTGGAGGAAGGGCGACGAGGAGAGAGAAGGTCCATTACCGGTGACCTTCCGGCCCGGATCGAGATTCTCCTACTCGGGCGAAGGGGTTTTCTACCTGCAACGCGTCGTCGAGCACATCACCGGGGAGCCGCTCGAGGTCTACGCTCAGAGGGCCCTGTTCGGGCCGCTAGGGTTGAGGCAGATGAGCTATGTATGGACCCCGGACGTCGAGCCGTCCCTCGCGAGCGGCCATGACGCCGGCGGGAAGTTCCTGCAGAGGACGAGGTACACGCACGCCAACGCCGCCTACTCGCTCTACACAACAGCGCTGAACTATGCGGCCTTCATCGTCGAGATCGTGAAGTCCGACCGGTCCGCGGATCCCTCGCTCTCACGATCGTCCGTCGAAGCGATGCTCGGTCATCAGGTGGCCCTGGACGCTCGTGACCCGATTGAGCGGCCCGGATCGGCGCGGGGCCTCGCGGTCTACTGGGGCCTCGGATGGTCCGTCAACACGAGCGCCGCGGGCGACATCGTCCATCACAGCGGGTC
>PMLC01000053.1 GCA_003158745.1 Acidobacteriota bacterium | reverse complement strand
CTTCCGGCGTTGCCGCGGCGGACGTCCACCCCGGGGCGCGTCCTTGGCGATGCCTTCCAGCCCTTTGGCGAGGAAGCGGCTCCGCCACAGTCCGACGGTCTGCCGACTGGTGCCCAGGCGCCCCGCGATCTCGAGATTCTGCGCGCCAGCGGTGGCCATGAGCACGATCCGCGCCCGCAGCACCAGCCGGGCCGGCGTGCTGCGGCCTCGTGCCCACCGTTCTAGCGTCTTCCGATCCTCATCCGTAAGCTCGATCGCCTTGGCAACGCGCATGCCTCATTGGATCACAGCATCTACAATATGTCAAGCTATTTATGAGTCACTACACTAGCTAGGGCTGACGGACGCGGCACGAAGCACGCTACCAGGGACATGGTGGCCTCGGCGCCGGTCAGTCGCTTCTTGCGGCGCAGGCGTCGCACGGGCAGGAGGCGCGAAGCTCGCGGAGGTCGTAGATCCCGTGGTCGTGCCCGTCCACCCACGTCACCTTGAGGCCGTAGTTCCCGACCAGAGAAACCGCCGCCGGAACGAACGCCTCGGGGCGCAGCGGCGCGAGCGTCGGCAGCGTCGCGCGGCCGAACAGGTGGCGCTCGCCCTTGCACGAGGCGCAGCTGCACGCCTTGCGGAGAGGGCACCCCGGGTAGTACGACTCGTGGCCGTCGCCCCACACGACGACGACCTCGTCGCCGACCACGAGGGCCTGCTGCACCTTCGTCTGCGTGCTAGAAGACGTCACCAGCCTCCACAGCGGAGAAGTCCTGGAGCAGGCGGTTCAATTCCACGAGCAGAGTCTCGGCGCTCGGATAGCGTGCTGCGGGATCTTTCTCGCAAAGCCGTTGGATGATCGCCCACACCACCGCCGGGACTGGGTGGGCGAGGTTCTCGCGCGTCGGGAGGGGCTGCCGCATGTGCATCTCGATCACTCGGAATGGCGAGTCTGCGGTGAACGGCACGCCGCCCTCGAGCATCTCGAAGAGGATGATGCCGAGCGCATACAGGTCGGCGCGGTGGTCCACGGTCTTCGGGTCGACCATCTCCGGTGCCGCGTAGAGCGGCGTCCCGATGAAGATGTTCGAGGTCGTCAATCCCGGCTGATCGGCGAGGCGCGCGATCCCGAAGTCCATCACCTTGATCGTCCCGTCCGGCAGAAGCATGACGTTCTCGGGCTTGAGGTCGCGGTGCACGACGCCCTTGGCGTGGGCGTAGTCGAGCGCCTCGGCGATGTCGCGGGTGATTTCGAGGGCCTGCTTGAGCGGGAGCGGGGCGCGCTCGCGGATCTCCTGCTTGAGGGTGTGCCCTTCCACCACCTCCATCGCGAGGAACGGGCGCCCCTTGTCCTGGCCGGCGGCGAAGATGCGCACGATCCGCGGGTGGTGGAGCTGCTCGCCGAGCTTCCCCTCGCGCAGGAAGCGGGTGACGAACGTCTGGTCGGACAGGCACCCCTCGTGCGGCACCTTGAGCGCGACGGCCTGCCCGTCGCTCCCTCGGCGCGCGCGGTAGGTGGTCGCCATGCCGCCCCGCCCGAGCACGCCCTGCAGGTCGAACGCGCCGATCTTGGCGCCGGTTTCGACCAAGATGGTGGGCTGTTGCTGCTCGACGGTGTCGCGGGTCGGCGTGGGGGCAGGTGGGGCCGGAGTCTCGCGGCGACGCCGCCGGCGTAACCAGATCCCGATCCCGAGCGCCGCCACAATGGCCACGAGCAGGAGCCCCGCCAGGCGCTGGCGCTGCCTTTCCGGGATCGCGGTCGGCTGCGCCTCGGAGGGCGCCGCCGCCGTGGGCTTCGAGAGCGTCGGGACGGGGGTGGGTGGCGTGGAGGCGGCGACGGCTGGCGCCGCGGTGGCGGTCGCAACCGGGTGAGTTGGATGCGGGGTCGGAGGCTTCGGAGTGCGCGTCGGCGCAGGATTGGCCGCCAGGGGGACGACGAGCGTCGCCGTGGCGCCTTCCGTGACCGTGACGCGCTCCTCGACGGGGCGATACCCTGACGCCTCGGCGCGGACGAGGTGCGCGCCCGGGGAGACGGGTGTCGGTCCGAGCGGCGTGGTGCCCACGGCGGTGCCGTCGACGAATACGGTCGCGCCGGACGGGTCGCTATCCACGGCGAGTTGGCCGACCGCCGGCGCCGGCGTGGTGGCCTCGGACGGCGAGGGTGTTTTTTTCGCCTCGCCTCTCGCCGCCACCGCGGCCTGGATGCGCTTTCTGAGGGCCTGGATCTTGGGCTGGGGCGTCACATGCGCGTTCGCGGCGAGCTTGAGCTGCTCGGCCGCGAGGTGAGGCCGTCCCAACTCGGTCAGGCAGAGCGCCAGGTGGTAGTGAGGGTCGTACTCGGCGATGGTTGTGCCGTCGCCCGTTAGGATGTGTTTCTCCGGTACCGGCGCCATGTGGGCGGTGGTCTGGAACTCCAGGAAGGCCTGGGCCCACGCGCCCTGGGTTTCCAGCTCGAGGCCGTGGTTGTAGTGCTCGAACCATGGCTTCTCACCGTGGGCGTGAGCGGCGAGCAGCAGCCCGACGATGCAGCCGGCGAGCGAGGCCACTCTTCTGCTGCGGATCATCGGCACCCCTGCGTGGCCCGCAGCCTCCCGAACCGGCGGGCGGTGGCTCGTGCGTTCCTTCGAGAGGAGGAGCGCCCGGAGGGACGGGGATCACGCCTGCGTTCGCCGACGGGTCGCATCACCCTCCCCACGGCCTTCCCAGGGTGGAGGAACCGGGTCGGCGGGCGCGAGCCGCGTAGAGCACGGTGCAGGCCGCGAGAAGGCATGTTCCGACGACGTTTTCGGCCATCGCGCCCTCCCGAAAAGCCGATAAAGTGTAGCATGGGCCGATGCGAGATGCGGTCGTCGTGGCTAATGCGCCCTGGCGCTGGCGGCCCGATTTCGTGGCGCTGGTGCGGCGGGCCTGGCTGGTGCTCGCGGCGGACGGCGGCGCCAACCACCTCGCCCGCATCGGCGTTCGGCCCGAGGCGGTCATTGGAGACCTCGACTCGATCCGACCTGGAGTGCGGCTGTGGATCGGGGAGGAGCGCATGGTGGCGCGGGCCGACCAGGACTTCACGGACCTTCACAAGACTCTCGCCTATGCGTTCGACGAACGACGCGTGCAAAGGGTGACTGTCCTCGCCGCCACCGCAGGCAGGCTCGACCACGCTGCGGAGAACCTCGCGCTGCTAGGACGCTGGACCGCATACGGGGAGGTGGAGATCCGCGACGAGCAACACCGNNGGGCTGCGCTGGAGGCTCGACGGCGAGCCGCTTGACCTCGCCGTCCGCACCGGCGTGTCGAACATCGCCGTCGGCAGCAGGATCGAAGTGCGTGTCGAGGGCGGGTGCCTCCTGGTGTTCCTGTCGGAGCTCGTCCCGGAAGGGTAGAATCAGCGGCGTGCAGTTCAAGATGGCGGGATCTCCCCGCATCCTGCAGGCCTTCTATCGCCTTTACTTCGGGTTGACGATCCCGTTCCTGGTGTGGGTTTCGACGCGTTGGCCGCTCTCGCTGATGTACTGGGTGGCGCGCAATCTCGTCATGGTGCCGTTCAACATCATGCGGCCGAAGTACCTACGGGCGATCAAGCAGAACTACGCTCGCATCCTCGGCCTTCCAGCCGACCACGGCGAGGTGCGGAGGGTGGCGTGGCAGATGGGGTACGAGCACGCCTACCACTGGATCGACTTCTTCCGCTGGTCGCAGCTGTCGCCGGAGGCGCTGCGGGAGAACATCGAGAGTGTCGAGGGAGAGGAACACTTCGCCGCCGCGCGCCGCTCGGGGCGCGGCACGCTGCTGCTCACGGCGCATATGGGTAACCCCGAAGTGGGCGCCGTGGCCCTCGGCCGCCACGTTGAGCCGGTGCACGTCCTGTACTGGCGCGACCGCTTCGCGACCGCCGAGGAGTTTCGCACGCGGATGCGCCTGCGCGGAAACGTACACGGGATCCCGGTCGATGCTTCGCTGTTCTCGGTGGTACCTGCGCTGCGTGTTCTCGAGGGGGGCGGCATTCTCGCGGCCCACGGCGACCGGGACTTCAACGACAGAGGATGGCCGGTGGACTTCTTCGGCGCCACCGCCAAATTCCCGCCAGGGCCCTTCCTCCTCGCAGCACGGGCGCGCGCTCTGGTGGTTCCGACGTTCTTCCTCCTCACGCCGGAGCGGCGGTTCCACGCCATCTACGAGGAGCCGATGGAGGTCGACGGCAGCGATGGGATCGAGGCGAGAGCACGTGCCGCAATGCGAGCGTGGATAGCCTGCCTCGAGCGCCGTATCCGCCAATACCCCGCGCAGTGGTACTGCTTCTACCCGTTCTGGGGAGAGCCGCAGGGAGGCCAGACCGGCAAACCGGGAAGCAAGGCGGCCGGAGAGCAGCTTCCCGATGCAAGTCCTGCGGAACGGTCGCAATCGACGCGGGGAGGCGCGGCAGGAGACGAGATCTCGTTGTCCTGACCGCCGTGGCGTCGGCCGTCTGGCGCGCGACGGCTCTGGCGGAGGCCACACCGCCCGCCGACGCCGGCGAGAAGCCGAAGGCCGAGGTCGCGGAAGCCCAAAGCCAGAGCAATCGGTCACCAGGCACAGCCAACAGCCGACAGCGTCCCTCCCTGAGGTGGTCCCTTTTTCGGGTGGGAGGGGGAACTGCCGGTTGTCCCTCCGTGGACGGTCGCGAGACGGCTCCCGTACACTCACACGAGTGCATACACGGGTTTTGTTCCGAGCGGAGCCGTGATGACCGGGACGGATCGCGGTCGGACCGCAACCGCGCTCGTCGTGGCGGCTCTGATGCTCGTTTCGGCGGCGGTCGCGGTCCGCCAGGTGGACGACGGGTTCCAGGCCAGGTACACGGCGCTCGATCTGCGGCACCCCGAGAAGTTCGTCGCGAACCCCTCGATCGTCGGCCCGAGCAAGATCGGTTTTCTCCAGTGGCGCGGCGAGGAGCCGCTCGTCGTCCGGGGCGTATCCGTCCGGCAGGGAGACCTACTCAAGGCCAAGGTCTTCGCCGAGTGCGACCGCGGTGAGCTTGTCGTGCGCGTTGGCTCCGGAGCGGCGCAGCGCGTGCCGGCGAAGGCGCGGTGGCGGCAGGTCGAGCTGACGCTCGTCAGCGACGGGACTGAGATCCGCTGGGAGAAAGCGACGCCGCAGCCGTGCTCCGTGCACTTCTCGCGCATGACGGTCGCCGGCTACCACGGCGAGGCGACCGGGCTGGTGGAAGCCCACCTGGTGGCCGGCCGGGCAAAGACCCCGCCCACTCGGTGGGATCCGAGGCTGACGGGCTTCCTCGCGCCGCTCTTGGTCTTCGGGCTCGTTTGGGTGTGGGAAGTCCTCGCCGTCGGAGCGCCTCGGAGGCGCGCCCGGATGGTCGCGGTGCTGGCCGCGGGCGTGCCGGTGCTCGTGCTGGCCGCGTTCGAGGTCGCCGGAGCGTTCAGCGGCCTGTGGCTCGTCATGGCGAGCCGGACGCCGCTCGTGCTGTTCGCCGCGGCCGTGGTCGGCGTCGTGGTGGTGAGCGCTGGCGTGCGGTTCGGGCCTCACCTCCGGCGGCTTCCCCGCAGGCTCCTCGGAGCCGTGAGAGCGGTCGCCCGTGATTTGCGCCTTTCAGGAGCGGAGGAGAACGCCGCGGCCGCTGCCGACGGCGGGGCGTGGCGCGTACCGCGCCGGGCGGTGTTCGTCTTCGCGGCGGCGGTCTGCGTCCTCCTGGTCGTGTTCGCGGTCACGGTCGTCCAGGACTTCCGTGGCCCGATGCTCGGAGGCGGCGACCTCGACCAGTGGCTTCATGAGTCCAACTACTTTGGGCACAACCTGTCGCTGCGCCCGTGGCCGTGGCTGGATTTCGACAACGACCAGCTCTTCTTCCCTTACGGCGGCTGCAACGTGTTCCAACCCTGGGTCTTCGAGATGAACGCGTGGGTGGCCGTCCAAAACCGGCTGTTCGGGTTGGGACCGTGGCTGCAGACGTACTTCCTGTTTTCGATCCTGGTGACCGGCATCGGCGCGTTCCTGATCCTCGTCCGGGAGCACACCGCCGGGCGCGCCGCGCTGCTCGCCGCCGCGCTCGGCTTCGCCAACTACTACGCGATCGCGAAGTTCCCCGGACACATGATCGTCGCCTGTGTGCACTGGGTCGCGCTCGGGATCCTCCTCGACGCCATCATGGTCCGCCGCCACTGTGCCGGACGCCGGTGGTCGGCCCGCTTCGTTGCGCTGCGCGCGCTGGTGCTGTTTCTGTCGCTGGGCCTCGACCTCGGCTACGTCGCCGGGGTGGCGCTGACGTCGTTCCTCGCGTCGGCGGGGTTCATCGCGGTTCACGCGCTCCTGGCGGACCGCGCGGCGCTCGGTCGGCTGCGGGCGCGGGCTGCGGCGGCGTGCGGCGAGCTACTGGAGAGTTTTCGGGCGCACAGAGTGCAGGTCGGGTCACTCGCGATCGCGGCGGCCGTCGCCGGGGCGTTCTACGGCCCGCTGGCCCTCGAGGTCCGGTCCGCGGCGAGCCGGTTCGACTTTCATAACGTGCGGATCGGAGCGTGGTGGGCAAACCCGGCCCGGATGCTTATCCCCGTCCTGCCTTTCTTCAACCCGGTCCGCAACGAGTGGCTGTTCAAGGACAGCCACGAGGGCCTGTTCGCCGCGAGCCCCGGTGCGTTCTTCGTGCTCGCCGCGCTACTCGGAGTCTTGCTGGCGGGGCGCCGCCGGCTCTCGACGGTACCGGCGCTCATCGTGCTGGCCCTGTTCCTGACGTTCCACGGCCACGACCGGCCGTGGCTGAAGGTGTTGCCGTGGTTCGCGTTCTCGAGGGTGAGCGGGCGATTCTCCGCCTTGTACCCCGCGCTGCTCGTGGCCGTCAGCCTTGCAGTGCCGGACTCCCTGTTCCGGCGGCGCACCGGGCGGGCCGTGGCGCTGCTCGGCGCCGCGCTGCTCGCGATCGAGGCGGTCACCGCCTACGACGTCTGTTTCACGAGACCGAAGGTGTTCTGGACTGTGGACCCGCAGTTCCTCGCGATGATGGCGACGATCCGGGAGACTCCGGGCGCGGCGGTGCTCGACTGGCCGTTCTGCATCGCCGGGGGCAACGGCGTCGGCACCGGCGAGCTTGGGCGCTTCTATGGCCTGCAGGCCGGCATCTCGAGCCTTCAGGTCTTCCACGGCAAGAAGATCATGAGCACGTACTTCGGCCGCCTTCACCCGGACCAGTTCCGGGCGTACCGGCTCGCCGGGTGGCCGCGCCTGTTCCTGCCGGACAACCGGGACTGCGGCGCCGCGCGTCACCAGCGACGCGATTTCCTGCCGTGGGAGTGGGAGTTTCTCCAGACGTTCGTGCAGACCAACGACTTCGCCGGGATCGTGCTGTACACCGACATCCTGCCCCCCGAGACGGTGGCGGGGTTTCACGCCCGTTTCGGCAACCCGGTCGCGTCGGCTCGCGGCGAGCCGTACGGCGCGATCGAGTTCATCCCGAAGCCGCGCGAGTGGCGAGCGCTCGTCGACCCTGCCCGCGGGCGTCTGCTGCGCCTCGAGGACCGCCTGGTGCCGTGGCCGCCCAATCAGTGGCTGCGGATGGCGGACCCTCGGATGGACGACTGGCTGCGAGAAGGCTGGGACGGCACCAACACGGAGGGCCACCGGGCAGAGGTGGCCTTCGCGCTGGAACGGATCGAGCCGCTCTACTGGAGCATGCGGCTTCGGTCGTACGGACGCCAGAGGATGAGCGTCCTGCTCAACGGTCACGAGGTCTTGCCGACACGGCGCTTCCGCGGCACGAAGACCGTGGTGGCGCCACTGCCGCTCGAGTGGCTTCGCGAGGAGAACCACATCGTTCTTCAACTTCCGGATGCCCGCTCCCCGAAGAGCATCGGGTACGGCGGCGACATCCGGGTCCTCGGCATCGAGGCCGAGTGGATGCAGATCGGGCAACACCGGTTTTCGATGCCTCCTCTCGGCCAGCGACTGGCGATGGACAAGCACGAGGTTGAGGATTTCCTGGGGCCAGGGTGGGGCGAAGGCGAACCGAAAGTTGGGCTGCGGTCGACCCGAGGGCACGCCGCGTCAATCAGATTTGGTCTCGACGAAATTCGCCCGCTTGTGCTGGCTTCGGAGTTGAAAACCATCGGTCGCCAGCGTGTGGCCGTCGAGCTGAATGGCGTCCGACTCTGGGCCGGAGCAAGCGACGGCGTGTGGTTCACCGGCAGCGTGGCCCTGCCTGCGGCGGCTTTGCGGCCCGACAATGAGCTGGTCTTCCTGCTTCCCGACGCACACTCGCCGAAGAGCGTGGGGATAGGCATGGGCGAGCGCGTTCTTGGTCTTTCGGTTCGCTGGATCCAGCTCAATCCTGGGAACCCGTGACGATCGCGTGTTGCAGGTCCGGCGGCCCTCCTCAGAATCGCAGGCAAGAAGTGTAACGGCTGCCCGCCGGGCGGCCGGTTTTCCTCCGAGACCGCATGATTGCCGACGGCTGGCCAGCAGCCCGGGCGCACAGCGGCCGACCGCAGAGTGGACCTATAATCGCAGCCAAGGGAAATTTTCAGATGAGGTTCTTGTCGAGCAGGTGGAAGGCGCTAGCGGTGCTGCTGGCTGTCTCAATGACCCTGGCCTCGTGCTGGAGGCGGGACGGACAGCCTCTGCTCGTCGTCGGGTTCGACGGTCGTCCGCTGAGCCTCGATCCGCATCACAAGAACGACGCGGTGACGTGGTCGGTCCTGTCGAACTTCTACGACGGCCTGGTACGCTTCTCTTCCGAGCTGAAACTCGAACCCGCACTCGCGGAGTCTTGGGAGCAGCTCGACGCCACCCACTGGAAGTTCCACCTCCGCAAGAACGTGCGCTTTCAGCGCGGCGAGCCGTTTCGGGCCGGCGACGTCGTCGCGAGCTTCGAGCGCGCGCGCGCCGATCCGCAGTCGGGGATCCGCCATCACGTGCTCGGCGTGACGCGGATGACCGCGGCCGACGACCTGACGTTGGTCGTGGAAACCGACGGCCCGAGGCCGACGCTCCTGAACCGGCTGGTGTTCCTGCCGGTGGTGCCGGCCGGCGACGCGAAGCTCCGAGAGATCACGGAGCCGAACGGGACCGGGCCGTACCGCCTCGTGCGCCACGACGATCCGAATGCGCTGATCCTCGAGGGGTGGCCGGGGTGGCGCGGGATGCCGGAGATCCGCCGCGTAAAGTTCATCTTCGCCACGGACAACCGCGCCCTTCTCACGCGTTTTCTCGATGGCGAAATCGACGTTCTCCGAGAGGTCCCCGAGGACCGACTCGCCGACCTGCGTGACTCGACCCACGTTCGCGCCGAGCCGCAGCCTCGGCTCGCGATCCAGATGATCGCCGTCTCGGCCGCCGGGGGCATTGGCGAAGGTGCGCGGGCGCTGACTGACGCCCGCGTCCGCCAGGCGATCCTGCTCGGTTGCGATCGTCAGAGGTGGGTGGGCGAGGTCTATCGGGGAGACGCGGTCGTCGCCTCGCAGTACGTGCACCCGGTGGTCTTCGGCTACGACACGGCGACCGCGCCACAGCCATACGATCCCCAGAAAGCGCGCGAGCTGTTGGCGCAGGCCGGCTTCCCTAACGGCTTCGATCTGACGGTCGACTGCACGCCAGCCCAGGAGATCATCATCCCCTCGCTGGTTGCAGACTTCGCCCGGATCGGCATTCGGCTCACCCCGCGGGTGTTCGAATGGGACCAACTGGTGACCCGGATGCGGGAGGGGAAGAGCGCGCTCGGGATGTTCGCCTGGTCGTGCAGCACGGGCGACGCGAGCGATTTCTTGACCACCTGTGTGCATTCACCTTCGGAATCGCTCGGACTGGGCCGTGACAACTACGCTCACTTCCGTGACCCCGAGGTCGATGCGCTCATCGAAGCCTCGGAGCGCGAGCTCGACGGCGGCCATCGCCTGCGTCTGCTGCAGGAGGCGCAACGGCGCACGCTGCAGAAGCTGCCGTACCTTCCGCTGACGGACCGTTGGGTGTTCCTGGGGGCCTCGGACCGGGTCGAGGTCGTGATCCGCCACGACCAATGGCTGTGGATCGCGGCCTACCGCTGGCGGGCGTCAAGGTAGCGGTCGACGACCGCTCGGTTCCAGGTCCCGATCCTCCTTCGCGGTGTCCCAACACGGCCTTCACAGCTCGGCGGTCTGATACCGATGGGAGGGAGACGCCAATGTCAGGAATGCTCGACGGTGCCCTTGGCAATCGCCCGCGAAGCCGTGCCGTTTTCATCCACTCGCAGGGTTCCCGGTTGTTTCTCGGCCGGACGCCCGAGCGCAATGAGCGCGAGGTGACCGTGCAAGAAGTCGAGGCCCTCACCTCGGCCGGATTCGAGATCGTCGAGACCAACATGAGAGAGGGAGCGCCGTTGTGCACCGCCTTGGCGAGGGTGCCTGCCGATGAGACCCCGTCGGACTTGGGTACGTGGCTGCCGCAGGCAGCCTCGACATTCGTCGAGCCGAGAGTGCGCTCTCTGGTCGGGTTGCCCGCGAGGGTGGCTGGGGAGTAGGGATTCGAACGACCTGCTATCCAAAAGCCCTTTGATCGAGATCTCCTGCTGCGAACCGATGAGGTCTCTGCGGTCTTCGCGCCAGAGCTGCTTGGCTCGTGCCTGCGGTAAACGACCCACAGCGAGGGGGCGGTGGCAATCTCGTCGTTTCACGGGACTGCCTCAGCCCCTTCGGGGCTTCGCAGTGAACGATTCCTCTACGACGGACTACCGCAATATCGCGTTACCTAGCCAACCCGCCCAGAAGTCATGCCATCCATGAGCGATCATTCCAACTCTCAGGGTTTTCCGCCAGGCTGCCAAGGCGCCGAACAGCATGCCGACGATGCTGACCTGGATGACAAGGCTCCATCCCTGGTATGCATGCATGAGCCCGAAGATGACCGCCTGGCCCGCCACGGCGGCCAAGGTGCTCTTGCTCAGGGCGAGTAGTTGACGCTGAACGTATCCTCGGAACACGAATTCCTCGCAGAATCCCGCCGACGCCGCTGTCAGAAACCAAACGCTCACTTCCAACGGTGTTCGCGGGAGAAGGATGCCTAAGGTCTTCTCGTGTCCTGGCCCCAGAACCCTGTCCATTCCCCACGCAGCCGCCAGCATGACTCCCCAGAACAGGGTCGCGATCCCCAGATCCCTGAGAATCTCGCGTCCGTTCTCCCAGCGACCCCTGATCAGAGAGCTGAAGGTCCCGCCTCGCCGCCGGATACCCTTCCAGGCGAAGAGCACCAGCAGCCAGTTCATGACGGTGGCGGACACATACATCGGGATGACGTGGGCGTGGGATTCGGTCAGTCCCCCGCCGGCCACTTGACGATGCTGGGCGGCATAGCCCATGATCACGACCACAGCCACGATCCCCAGGAACCAGAGCGAATGCCAGTAACTGGCCACCGGCTCCTGGTCCTGCCCTTTGACGGTTGCTTCGCTGTTCGTCATATCCTCTCCATTCCCGGGCGGTCGCCCCGAATCTAAGTACAAGCTCCTCCGTTTCCAGGCTCGTGGTCCCATCTGATCAGGCGTCCAGTGTCCTGCCAGCCATCAAGCGATTGAAGAGTTCCAAAGCTCGTGTCGTGCGTCGGCCGTCGCGGGTGCTCAGGTACTCGAGCAGGAGCCCGTCGATGACGGCGGCGCAGAGAGTCGCGAAAGCGCGCTTTTCCCTTGAAGGCGGCAAAGAGGCTTCGATGAGCTCCAGCCAGCTGGAGGAAGTTCCTTCCAGGTACGGTCCGTACATTGCTGGGTTGTGGATCGCAAGGACCTGCACTTCGAAGAGCAAGCGCATGTACTTGACGTTCGCACGGTGGATGGTCCATGCCCAAAACGCCTGCATCACACTCTTGACCGGCTTCTTGGTGGGATCGCCGAGGACTCCGGCGAAGGACCTCTGGATCCTGGCCCGAACCTCGTCCATGACGGCGGTTATCAGGCCGTCCTTCGAGCCGAAGTGGTAGACAAGGAGTCTTGCGCTCGTCCCGATCGCTCCAGCCAGCGGGCGCAGCGTGAGGCCGGCCACCCCGTGCTCGAGCATGTAGTCCAGTGATTTCTCGATCAGCTCTTCGCGTCGTTCGCTCATGAAACGAATGTTACATGAAACACACGTTACATGCAAGTGTTAAGGAAGACGGCGGGTGGCCCGTACCCGAAGGCTGGTCCGGGTAGAAATTGAGCCCGGAGGCGATGAGCGGTTTCCTGGAGTGGCGCAGCAGGGGGACGAGCTGCCGCAGGCGGTGATTTCAGGTGTACCGTGTGAGGCGTTTTCCTTACATGGGCCAAGCCGGGCTCGCGTGTGGGCAAGTGGACAATGGAGAGCAAAGGGCCACACGAGGCAAGTGGCGTCACCTTTGCCAACCCTGCCGGCCTGAGGGGGGTGGACCGGGCATCCGGGGTGCCGGGTGACAAGCGCGGGGTCGAGTGTCGGCGGACCTTCAGTGGCAGACCGGAAGAGCTTGAGCGAGCGGCGAAGAGCACTCCTCGGTACGACCCGGGGACCATCGACCGGTAACAGGAGAACCCTCTCAAGGTGGCATGTGGGTTTGTAAAATATTCGCTTTGAATCGGTTGGGGATGGCTGGGGAGTAGGGATTCGAACCCCAATAACGTGGTCCAGAGCCACGTGTCCTGCCGTTGGACGACTCCCCAGCAAAGCAGGGACCGACATTCTAGCCCGGCTGCGGGTGGTGTCAATTGCGGTGGCCGGCCAGATCTGGGTCCTCGCGACGAACCCCGACGGACTTTCCAGTCCAGCACCCTGTCCTGCACGTGCCGGCGATCCGATCCGGGGCTGTTACACTCATGTTGGCCGCGACCCGGTCGCGGTTCGCACGGAGAGACTGCGCATGGCAGTGAGGACACGCATCGCCCCCAGCCCGACAGGTGATCCGCACGTGGGAACCGCCTACGTCGCGCTGTTCAACTACGCCTGGGCCAGGAAGAACGGCGGGCAGTTCATCCTCCGCATCGAGGACACCGACCGTGAGCGCTCCAACACGACCTCCGAGCGGATGATCTTCGAGTCGCTGCACTGGCTGGGCCTGTCGTGGGACGAGGGACCGGACGTCGGCGGCCCCCACGGTCCGTACCGCCAGAGCGAGCGCTTCCCGATCTACCGCGAGCACGCCGAGCGTCTCGTCGCGACGGGCGCCGCGTATCCCTGCTTCTGCACGAAGGAGCGCCTCGACGCGCTGCGCGACGAGCAGCGCGCCAAGAAGCTGCCCCAGGCGACCGGCTACGACGGCCACTGCCGGACAATCCCACGCGAGGAAGCCGCAAAACGGCGCGTCGCGGGCGAGTCGCACGTCATCCGCCTGGCGATGCCGCGCGAGGGCGAGACGGTCGTGGCCGACCTGCTGCGCGGCGAGATCCGCATCGACAACCGGCTGGTGGACGACCAGGTGCTGATCAAGAGCGACGGCTACCCGACCTACCACCTGGCCAACGTGGTGGACGATCACCTGATGGAGATCACGCACGTCATCCGCGCCGAGGAGTGGATCTCCTCCCTTCCTAAGCATGCCCAGCTCTACCGCGCCTTCGGGTGGTCGGAGCCGGTCTTCTGCCACCTGCCGCTGCTGCGCAACGCGGACAAGTCCAAGATCTCGAAGCGCAAGAACCCGGTCTCGCTGAACTATTACCGGCGCGCCGGTTTCCTCCCCGAGGCGATGCTCAACTACCTCGCCCTGATGGGGTGGGCGATCTCGGCCGACCGCGAGGAGTTCTCACTCGCGGAGTTCATCGCGAGCTTCGACATCAAGGACATCACCCTGGGCGGACCGGTGTTCGACCTCGAGAAGCTCACCTGGATGAACGGCAAGTACATCCGCAACCTGACCGTCCCCGAGTTGCTCGCCCGGCTGCGCGCGGACGTGCTCTCGGACGAGCACCTGCTGAAAGTGCTCCCGCTCGCGCACGAGCGCATCGACAAGCTCGAGGACTTCCTCGAGTACGCCAACTTCTTTTTCGTCGGCGACGTGGCGTGCGACGGCGAGGCGCTCGGCAAGCTGGTAGCGAAGAAGAAGACGGCCGCGGATACGGCCAAGGCACTCGCCAAGATGCTGGAGGAACGCCTCGACCCGCTCCTCGACTGGACCGCGGCGTCGCTCGAAGCCGCGATGCGCGCCTGGTGCGAGGAGGCCGGCTGGAAACCCGGTGACCTCTTCATGCCGGTGCGCATCGCCGTCACGGGCAGGGCCGCGACGCCCCCGCTGTTCGAGACGATGGAGGTGTTGGGGCGCGAGGTGTGCCGCCGCCGCCTGCGGCGGGCCGTCGAAGTGCTGCAGGCGCTGAAGGGGCAGATGCCGCCATCAGCGCAGTCGGAAGGGGTGTAAGGGCATGGCGAGCAACGAGCCCGCAATCAACCAGGACTTCATCCGCGAGATCGTCGTCGGCGACCTCGAGAGCGGGAAGCACACCACGGTCGTCACCCGGTTCCCTCCGGAGCCCAACGGCTACCTCCACATCGGCCACGCCAAGTCGATCTGCCTCAACTTCGGGATCGCCGCGCAGTTCGGCGGCCAATGCAACCTGCGCTTCGACGACACCAACCCCACGAAGGAGGAGCAGGAGTATATCGACGCGATCGAGGCCGACGTGCGCTGGCTCGGGTTCGAGTGGGCCGGCCTCTACTTCGCCTCGGACTACTTCGAGCAGATGTACGCGTGGGGCGAGAAGTTGATCGGCAAGGGCAAGGCATACGTGTGCGACTGCACCGCCGATGAGGTGCGCGAGCGGCGCGGCACGCTCACCGAGCCGGGGCGTCCGTGCCCGCACGGCCACCGACCTGCGTCCGAAAGCATGGACCTCTTCCGGCGTATGCGGGCCGGCGAGTTTCCCGACGGCGCGCGCACGCTGAGGGCGAAGATCGACATGGCGTCCGGGAACATCAACATGCGCGACCCGGTGATCTACCGGATCCTGCACGCCCCGCACCCGCACGCCGGCGACAAGTGGTGCCTGTACCCGATGTACGACTACGCGCACCCGCTCGAGGACGCGATCGAGCACATCACGCACTCGATCTGCACGCTCGAGTTCGAGGATCACCGGCCGTTCTACGACTGGGTGATCGACGAGTGCGAGCTGCCCGAGCCGCACCCCCAGCAGATCGAGTTTGCGCGATTGAACCTCACCTATACCGTGATGTCGAAGCGAAAGTTACTGCAGCTCGTGCAGGAGGGGATGGTGAGCGGGTGGGACGACCCGCGCATGCCGACGATCTCCGGACTGCGCCGGCGCGGCTTCACCCCCGAGGCGATCCGCGACTTCGCCGACCGTATCGGCGTCGCGAAACGGGACAGCATGGTCGACGTGCAACTCCTCGAGCACTGCCTGCGCGAGGACCTCAACCGGCGCGCGCTGCGGAAGTTCGCGGTGCTGCGGCCCCTGAAGCTCGTGGTCGAGAACTACCCCGAAGGGCAGGTCGAGGAGTTCGAGGTCCCGAACAACCCGGAGGACCCGGCGGCCGGCACCCGCACGGTACCGTTCTCGCGAGAGCTGTGGATCGAGCACGACGACTTTCGCGAGACACCGCCGCCCAAGTACTACCGCCTCTCGCCGGGCAACGAGGTGCGCTTGCGATCGGCGTACTTCGTCCGCTGTACCTCGGTGGTGAAGGACGTGGCCGGCAACGTGGTCGAGGTGCGCTGCGCGTACGACCCCGCAACCCGCGGCGGCGCCGCGCTCGACGGCCGCAAGGTGCAGGCGACGATGCACTGGCTCTCCGCGGCCCACGCGGTGCCGGCCGAGGTCCGTCTGTACGACCGGCTGCTCACCAGGCCCGACCCTGGCGATGTCGAGGAAGGCCAGGACTGGAAGGCCAACATCAACCAGAGCTCGCTCGAGGTCCTGGGCGGTTGCTGGGTCGAGCCTTCGCTCGCAGACGCGAAGCCGGAGGAGCGCTTCCAGTTCGAGCGCCTCGGCTACTTCTGCGTCGACGCCGATTCGGTGGGCGGAAAGCTCGTGTTCAACCGCACCGTGACACTGCGCGACACCTGGGCAAAGATCGAGCAGAAGCAGAAGAGGTGAGAAGATCGGGGTCCCTGGTCTTCGGGCGCAGCTGCACGAGCGCCGGGGGCGGCGATGTGGCGCGGGCGCCCTCGCCCGCGTTCGCCAAGACCCCCGCACCATCTCGCCCTCGGCTTCTGCTTCATCAGGACGGCTGAGGGCAGCCGTCCCACAAGACCCGGCTTTGCTGTGGCGCGGGTTCTCTTGTATGTGGTGTCAGCCACCGCCTTCTTCCACGACCTGACCGGGCTCATGGGAATAGAAGCGAACCCGTAGCAGGTTGAAATTGTCGCGAACCTCGCCGTCGGAGGAGGCTTCTTGGAGTGGCGGCGTGGGGCCCGGCTGAACCGTCGCCCGACGCGCGTGCGCGCGCGGCCATGACTCGCCGGGAAGCGCGCCCGACAGCCGGGCCGGAAGAAGGTGCTCTCACAAGACGAAGCACAACCAGCGTCGGTAGCGGTGCGGGGCCGAAACCGGCCGCTCGACAAGACCCCATGAGGAGGGTTCGAATGACAAGGAATCGTGTTTCCATCGGCGTCGTCGTCCTGGTGCTCGGCCTCGCGGTCGCGGGTTCCGCCACCCTACTGGCGGCGGACCAGTACAAGGGGAAGGCGATGAAGTACGAGGAGGCCGAGGCGCTGGTCAAGGCGCACCTCGACACCTTCGACGACCTCGACTACAACGTGTTCACGAACCAGAAGTGGACCGAGCTTCACCGCAGCCACTCGCAGGACGTCCTCGTCCACTGGCCCGACGGCCACACCACCAAGGGCATCGAGAAGCACATCGAGGACCTGAGCGCGATGTTCGTGTATGCGCCGGATACGCGGATCAAGGTCCACACGGTCAAGCTCGGCCAGGGCGAGTGGACCGCCGTCATCGGCATCATGGAAGGGACGTTCACCAAGCCCATGCCGATCGGCGACGGCAAGTTCATCCAGCCCACCGGCAAGGCCTACAAGATCAACATGGCGACGATCGGCCACTGGGTGAACGGCGTCATGAACGAAGAGTACTTGTTCTGGGACAATCAGGAGTACATGAAGGAAATCGGTCTCGGGAAGTAAGCAGGAAATCGGCGCGGCTTCGGAGACGGCCACGGGTTCGCGGACGGGCATACAGTGGGGAGGGGTGAGCGATGAAGCAGTCGAAGGGATGCACGATCACGATCGCTGAGAACGGTCCGTACATCGTCGACGGCGACGTGCCGCTGTCGAACCAGCACATCGTCACTAACGAGCAGGGGGAGTCGATCGAATGGCGTGAAGGTGACGCCTTTGCCCACCCGAAGGAGTACGCGCTGTGCCGGTGCGGTCGCTCCGCGAAGAAGCCGTTCTGCGACGGGGCGCACGAGAGGATCGGCTTCGAGGGGACGGAAACCGCCAGCCGCATGTTATATGAAGAGCAGGCTGAGCGGATCGACGGACCCGAGATGGTGCTCGATGACGCGGAGAGTCTCTGTGCGTTCGCGCGTTTCTGCGATCCGCAGGGACGGGTTTGGAACCTCGTCGGGAGAAGCGATCAAGCGCAGGCACGCAAGCTTGTCGAGCACGAGGCCGGCCACTGCCCCGCGGGGCGACTCGTTGCGAGGGATCGAGCGACCGGGAAAGCGCTCGAGCCGCACTTCGAGCCCTCGATAGGCTTGGTGCAGGACACGGCGCGTCTGGTCAGCGGGCCGATCTGGGTGCGCGGCGGCATTCCGGTCCTCGGTGCCGACGGTGCCGCCTACGAGGTACGCAATCGCGTGACGCTTTGTCGGTGCGGCGCCTCGACCAACAAGCCGTTCTGCGATGGTGCCCACGCCTCCATCCGCTTCAACGATCGGGAGTGAGCGAAGAACGTTGAACGTCGTACCCGTCATCGAACCGCAGCGCTCGATCTGCGGTCAGGCCATCCCCATCGACGGTGATTCCGACGGGTCCCTGGCCGGTGGGGCGTAAGGCGAGTTCGTCGCCTTCGAAGTTGAGGTCGGGATCATGGCGGCAATCGTTGACATCGCGGGCAGCGTGCGAAAAGACCCGTACAACGCCGCATTCGCTCAATCTCCTGTACCAGCTCACCCTCTGTTTCTTCTTGGGGCGGGTGGGGGAGCTGTGGGCTGTCAGCTGGGCGGGGGGTGGAGGAGTGTTGTGAACTGTCAACTGTCGACTGGCTGGGCGGGCAGGATGGCGGAGAGGGGGGGATTCGAACCCCCGGTCCGGGTTAACCCCGGACAACTGCTTAGCAGGCAGCCCTGATCGGCCACTCCAGCACCTCTCCGCAGTGGCCGCGAGAGTCTACTCTCCGGTCTGTGGGCTGGCAAGCGGCCCCATCACGGGGGTGTGGCGGCCCGGCCGCCCCTGCTCACGCTTGGCGACGGCGGGGAGCCCGGGCTCGCACCAGCGGCCGCCCTCGGACCGTCTACCGGTCATCAAGATCGTCGGTAATCGCTGCGGCCACGTCTGGAAGCGCCTCGAATCGCCGGGGATAGCTCAGGCGCCGGACCGGCACGGACCATGCGGCGCCGATCCGCGAGAGATAGGTCGCCATCAGACTGCGTCCGAAGAGCCGGACCGCCACGGTGTGCCGAACCATCGCCGCAAGGCCGCGGGCAGGGTCCAGCCCATCGATTGACACGTCCGTCGCGTCCGTCCCGGGGAAGTCCAACAGGTATGCGGCCCGCAATCCGATGCGTTCCGGCGCGACGTGTGCCGGTTGCCGATCGGCCGGGAGCTTGAACTGCGGGAAGTGGGGCCACACCTCGGGGCCGGCAGAAGACATCACAACCGGCGTGATGTCGTCGGTCAGCGGCGTGAACCCGCCGCTGGCGCCGCCCAGGTAGGATCCCAGCGTTGACTTGCCGGTGCCGGAGGGGCCGAGGAAGAGCAGCGCGCCGGCCGGCGAGAGGACGGCGCTCGCGTGCAGGCAGAACGTGCCGTGCAGCGCGAGCGCCAGGATCAGGGCCGGTCCCAGCACCGTTTCGGCGACCGCAGGGTCCGAGGGATCGAGGTCGCCCGACGTGCGCGAGATTTGCTGCCCGCGAAGGGCCACGAAGAACTCGCCGACGCCGGCCACCGAAAGCTCGTACCCGCGCAGCGTGATGCTGCAGGCGACCTCGCGCGTCGAGCCGCACAGCCAGGCCGGACCGTGAAACACCTCGCCGGCACGGCCTGCGGAACCGCTGTCGCTCTCGATGGCGGCAGGTGTGCCCACGTCGGGAGGGACGGCAGCCGCGAACGGGGCGAGCTCCCCAAACGGCACGTCGCTGACCACATCGTGGCCGGCGACGCGGAAACCGTGCACATGGGGGTGGTCGGTAGGTTGCGGCTTTGGGCCGACCCGGATGCGGATCACGGCAGCCTCATGGTCGCCAGCTCCGCCGGCGAGGCCGTGCGCCGCCACAGCTCGACGACGACGCAGAACCACGGGACCAGAGCAGCTGCGCCGTCATCACGCGGTCTCAACGGCTCGCGAAGCGCGCCCTCGAGCCACTCGCGCCGGACGAAGCGCGGCCACCAGGCGTCCGGCGCATCGAGGAGCGCACGGGCCGTGTCGCGCTCGCGCTCGAAGACGCCGCGGTTGTAGAGCGGGACGTACGAAGTGGCCTTCTTTCGCAGCCGCACGCGGTCGGGGAGGACCCCGCGCATCGCCGCACGCAGGACGTGTTTGTAAAGACCGCCTCGGTAGACCTGGTGGCGTGGCACCGACGCCATGAACTCGACGAGCCGGCGGTCGCGGTATGGGTTTCGGACCTCGATCCCGAGGCGGTTTGCCTGGGCCGTGCCGAGCGGAGCACTCTGCGCGGCCCACGGGGTTGCGATCAGCCGGAAGCGCCGTCCAACCTCGCCAAGGCCATCCTGGTCGCATGACTCGGCCCCTGAAATGCGGTCCAGCGCCTCGGCCGTGAGCCAGGACTTTGCATTGGCGGGCATCCCGCCGGGGCGGCGTTGACCTCGAAACGGCTGCAGGAGGCGTGATGCCAGGCGGCGGAGACCGGGGTCCGACCGGAGACCGCGCACTCCACGCCGCGTGAGACACAGCAGTAAGCTGCCGACCCCAGCCATGGGCCTGCCTTCGCGCAGCAACTCGAGGAGCCATCGCTCGGCGCCAGAGTAGAGGTGATCGCCGAAGTTCCCCGTGAGAAGCACATCGGTTCCGGTCGCCTTGATCTCCCGGCAGAGATTCTCCAAGAGAAGCCGGTAGATGCCAAGGTGGGGGCGGCCCGGATCGTGCGGCCAAGCGGGCGCGTCCCGCAACGGCCATAGCGTATCGCCCACGATGCGGTGCGCCTCGAGGCCGTAGCGCTCGACCACCGCGTCCATGAAGAAGCGTTCGTCGCAGACGGCGAGCTCGTCGAACACCCAGGAGAACACTCGCAGGGGCTCGCATTGCGAAGCGCGGGCCATCTCCTCTGCAGCCAGGCACGCGACGGAGGTCGAGTCGAGCCCGCCGCTCATCAGCACGCCCGCCGGCCTGATCGAGCGCATCCGGCAGCGCACCGCATCCCGCAGCAGTCCGCGGAAGGCATCGGCGTACTCGCGGTCCGAGCCGAGTCGAAGCGCCGGGCCGTCCGGCGGGCTCCAGAAGGCACGCAGCTCGGAGCGCTCCTGTCCCACGGTCAGGGTGTGGCCGGGGAGCAGCTCCCGCACGTCGCTGAAGAACGTCGCGCCGGCGGCCGGTGCCTCGACCGCGTAGAACAGGGCGAGCGTCGTCTCGTCGAGCCGGCGCGGGACCTCAGGATGTGCCAGCACGGCCGACTCCTCGGAGGCGATGACGAGCGCCCGATCGCTCAGGTAATAGAACAGCGTGCGATCGCCGAGCGGGTCGCGGGCGAGCACGACATGCCCCGTTCGCTGGTCGAACACGCACGCGGCGAACGGACCGAGAAGCCGTGCGAAGCAGCTCTCGCCCCAGCGCTCGTAGGCACGGATCAAGAGCGAAGCATCCGAAACGGACGCTTCACGAGGCGCAAGCTGCGGGACCAGCTCGGTCCGATTGTCGAGTCGCCCGTCGAGCGCGATCAGGAGACGGCCATTGTCCAGGGAGACCGGCTGGCGCTCCCCGATCTCCTCGGGTGTGGTCCAGAAGTGGTGATGCGCGAGTGCGCGGTCACGAAGGACTGCGGCGTCGCTGCCATTGCGCCCACGGTGGGCGAGGGCGACAGATGGCCCGACTACTTCATCGTGGGAGAGAGGTGCGCCGTCGCGCCGCCAAATCGCGACGATGCCGCTCACAGCGTCCCTCTATGGGGGGACCTATCCAAACGTCGAGGACCGCGTCTGTTCGTCCCCTGACTCCGATCACATCGGCTTGGTGTTGGCAGGGCCAACGCTATCACCAAGACCGGGAGATCCGCCGAGCACGACCTGATCGAGTCGTCCGACCAACTCGCACTTCGGCGGGCGGTACGGCCGACGGCGGCGGTGGGGGGCGCCGAATTCGCGATCAACGGCCGCATCGGCCGTTGCCTTGCGCGTCACCTGCTCGGTCAAGCCCCACCCCCCGAAGCGATTCGCATCGGCCGGGCCGGTTTCGAGGGAGCAGGACGGCAGTATCGGTATCCATTCAGTCGGGGCCCGTCGGCGCTGTCACGATTCCCGGGTCGGCGGCTGCTTATCTGCCTCAGGGCTCTACTCATCGCTGCCCGTCAGGTCCACGGTCTGCGTTTTGGCGCCGAGCGGCGGCGCGATCACCAGTGCCGGGTCTCCGAGAAGTGTCCAGGAGCGCAAGACGTCGATGGCTTGCGGTCGAGTCAGGGCGAGCTGCGCCTTGGCCTGCGTGACGGCGGTCCCGAGCGGCACCCCATGCTGAAGGATGAGCGGGTACAGGAGACGGGCGAACGCCATCTCGGACTCGGACTCGGAGAGCGTGGCGGGTCCCAGCACGGCGGCGGCGCCGCGATCCCCGGACAGCATCAACTTGTGCGCGAGCGTGTTGGTCTGGGGATCGACGTAGTAGGTGTTCCAGCAGCCCATCTGGGCGACGACGGTCGGCTTGCCGGCGTTGAGGAGCGTCTCTGCGTCGCTGAGGTCGAAGATGTCGTAGAGCGACCACCGGGTGAACCCGGAGTGGCCGACGTAGGTGGTCAGCGCCACGCCCTGGTTGATGGCGTCGATCAGCACGGATTTGGCGCCGCCCGCTCCGAGGTCGTCGGCGTAGGCGCGCGTTACGCTCCAGCCCGGCGGCACCGTTTGGATGAGCGACTCGCTCAACGGCTTGAAGGAATAGTCTCCGTCCACGAGGTCGGCCGCGAAGACCGCGGCGTTGGCGTGCGCAGGGTAGGCGAGCGTCTTGGCGATGATGCTGTCGAGCTCGGCGGGAGTACGGACCGGGAATCGGCCGAGGGCGAGGTCCGGGATACCATCCCCGTTCACGTCTGCGAGCAGGGGGTCTGCCGGCGCGTACTTGATGAGGTAGCTGGTGGCGGTGTACGGAGTCGGGATGAAGCTGACCGACCCGATGTGCAGGTAGTCGAGGTAGTCGTACGTGTCGCCGCCGACAAGGAGGACGTAGCGCGTCCCCATCGACCTGTAGGCGTCCGCGATGTAGTCGTGGATCGCCTGCGGGTCCACGATGCCGTAGTTGTAGGCGGCGTAGACGTCCAGCACGTTGGCTACCCGGACGCGGAGTCCCTGCGCGCTGCGCGCTTGCACGAGCGGTGTGAGACCGGCAATGAAGTCGGGGTGCGAGATGACGAGGTAGTCGACCCTGCCGCCGGTGAGACCGGAGGGCTGGCGCGGCGCGGCGATCGTCGGGGTCGGGATGGCATCCGCTTGGTATACGGAATACGAAGCCGATCCGGAGGACCCCGCGAAACGCGCACGCAGACCCGCCTGACCCGTCTCGATCGTCACCTGGGTCAGACGTTGCGGCTTCTTGCCCCCCATCCGGTAGACGGCGACGTCCGACGAGGAGAGCCCGTCGACCGCCAGCACCTTGCCGGAGCTCTTGAAGACGAGCTGGCCCTTCCTGGCGATGAACTGACGCGGATACGTGATCGAGTAGCTGCTCGCGTTGACGATCTCGTAGGCGGCGCCGGAATCGCCGGGGAGCGTCAGCGTGAAGGTGTTCGCCCCCTCGACAACCGAGCCGGTCGCGACCGCGCCTTGGATGGGGTGGTTCGTCACGCCGTCGAAACGCTCGTCGGCGATCTTCGCGCCGTTGAGGTCGAGGACCGCGTGGTGGTCCTGGCTCAGGTTGGGCCAGTCGGTCCCGCCCCACATGTCGAACGAGAACCGCGCGCCACTCACGCCGGGCATCAGGTAGTCGACGGGGACCGTGAACGTCGCGTTCACCGGCGTCGTGTAGGCGAGCAGACCCGCCTCGTACCACGGGTCGCCGGTGGGGGACGCGAAGCTATACAGGAGCGGTTTCGAGACGCCTGCGGTCTCCAGGTAGGACTCCGGCGGCTGCCCTGTCGGCGGCGGCGTGGCATCCAGATCGACGCGACTCGCGGCTGCCGGGTTCACGCTGAACGTGTACACGTTGGTGCGGGTGTAAAGCGAGTCCACCGCACGTCCGTTGAACTCAATGGCCATGCCGGGGCCGAAGCTCGTGGAGGCGCGGTCGCCGAGTTGAGTGCCTGGCCCGAGCAGCAGGATCGGCACCGGGTTGCCCTCGTTGGTGAGCGCGAGCGAGCTGGTGGAGACGCCGGCAAAGTCGAAGCCGGCGCCCTTGAGCGCTTCGTACGTGACCCGGTAGAGGCTGTCCTGGTCTACCAGCAGGTCCACGGGCTTTGCCTTCACCGGCGGCCCGGAGGGCGGAACCGATGCCGTAGGGGATGAGATCCGAATCGCGTCCCACGGGATAGCATCGGTGAGCGGCACGGAGCCGTACTGCCGGTCCGCGGCGAACGGACCGCGGAGTCGGCCGCGCGCGAGGATGTCCATGTCCTCGAGGAAGAACGGCCCGCCCGAGGCGCCCGCCGCGAAGTACTCGTACGACAACGGGGCCGTGGAGTCGCCCAGGTGCGAGGGGATCAGCTCCGGGTTCAACCGCACCAATCCATGCGCGCTCTGGGTGTAGATGTTGTACCCCGCGTTGGCGACCTCCATCGCGGAGGTCCACTGGAAGCGAACTCCGTCGGGCTCGGTCGTGGCGACGAAGCGCGCGACCGTGACCGGGGTTGTCGATCCCGCCGCGGTCGCCGAATTGTCGGCGGGGTTGCTGTCGATCTCGTTGTGGGCGACGGTGGCGGTGTTCTGCCAGCTCCCCGTCGCGTTGGCGGTGGCGGTGATCGTCACCGTCGCTGAGGCGGGCGCGATGAGCTGGCCGAGAGCGCAGGTCACCGTCCCGGCAGCCACCGAGCACGAGCCCTGCGTCGTGTTGTAGGAAGAGTAGGTGAAGCTCGCCGGCAGCGGGTCGGTGAGAGTGATGCCGGTAGCCACCAAGGGGCCGATGTTGCTCACGACCATGGTGAACGTCACGGAGTCGCCGATCTGGGTTATTGTGCTCGCCGAGGCGGTCTTGGTGATGCCGACATCGACGGCAGGGATGATGTCGATGGCGATGTTATTCACCCCGTTTGGGTCGTACCAGGTTGCAGGGGGGCTGATATTGGCGGTGTTGATGACTTGCGTGGCGGTGCCGGCCGCCATCGTGCCGGCGGCGGTGATCGTGGCGTAGGCACCAACGTCGAGACGGAGGTTTACATTGATGGTATTACCGCTGCCGCTTCCCGCCGAGCACGATCCGGTCCCGGTCACCACGCACGTCCAGTTCGCGCTGGGGATACTGGGAGGAAGAACGTCGCTGAACGCGGCCCAGTCGGGGTTGCGGATTCTAGTTCCGGTGTTGGTCACTACCATCGTGTAAGTCACGGTGTTGCCCGGCCCGGGTGTCCCGGCGTGCGTCTTGGTGACGGCAAGATCCGTTTGGTTCGTGGCTAGAACGGTGGTCTGGGTCGAAAACGTCACGGTGTTCGAATTGACAGGTGTGGCGGACTCGACCCATGCGACGTGCGCGGTGTTCGTGTAGGTGTTGGTGCCTGGGGTCGCGTTCACGGTCGCTGGGATGACAATCGTCGCGGTGCCGTTCACCGGGATGATGCCGAGGTTGCACGTGACCGCGAAGCCGACCACCGAGCAGGTTCCCTGTGTCGTCGAGACGCCGCTGACCGACGCAAACGGCGGGTTGGTCAGCGTGTCGGTCACCGTGACCGCCGTCGCGGCGAAGGGTCCCGTATTCGCGACGTTGAGGGTGAAGAACTCACTGCCCCCGCCCTGCAGCATCAGAGACGACGCCGCCTTGGTGATGGTTACGGCCGCGGCAGGGGCGCCGATCTCGAGGATGTCAGTTGCGGTGTTGTCGGCCGGGTTGCTGTCGGTGATGTTGTTGGGAGGCGTGATCGTCGCGGTGTTGATCAGCTGCTGCGGCGTCGTGTTCGGCAGCGTGCCGGTTGCGATGATCGTGGCGTAGGCCGCGTTGTTGAGGTCGAGGTCGAGCAGGATATTGGTGCCGCTCCCGCTCGCCGCCGAGCACGACCCGGTGCCGGTCACGGCGCAGGTCCAGGTCACCCCGGTGAGACTCGGGATCGTGTCGATGAACGACGCGCCGGCGACGTTGACCGGCCCGTTGTTGGTGACCACCATCGTGTAGGTGAGGGTGCTCCCCGGCGTCGGGGCGGCGGGAGTGTGCGTCTTGGTCACAACCAAGTTTGCCGGGTAGGAAACCTTCACGTTCCGGATCTCGTGGTAGTTGGTGGAGCCGCCCGTCGAGGCGGTGAAGCCAAGCTTGAGCGTGCTGGGCGTCGTGATGGTGGCGATGGTGCCCGACAGCACCTGGATGAACGGCCCGGCGATGGCGGTCTTCCAGACGACGGTGTAGGTGGCGCCGGCTCCTGAGGGCACAACCGTGACCACGACGCGGCGGTAGTACAAGCCGAGGTTGGGCCGGATGGTGATCGTTCCGCCGGGGTGGTAGTCGATCCCTGCGGGAAGCGTCCCGGTGCCGTCGATGTACGCGTAGTTGCTGGCGCCGTTGTACCCGTCGCCCGGCCCCCGGATCGAGATCGAATCCGGGGTGATGACGTTCCCTGGGTTACTTCCGAACTTGCCGCGGTCGGTGGTCTCGAAGTTGCCGTACTCGTCGATGGCGACGCCGAGGTAGCCAAGGTGAACGCCCTGCAGCTGAGGATTGCTGGTGCTGTCGCCCGCATACCCAAACGAGCCGCCCGGCGCGCCGATCCTGAACGTGCCCTGCGTGACGCTGCCGTCGAAGAAGATGACACCGATCCCGTCGGCGCCGGTGCCCCCCCATGACACGTACTCGAAGTCCACGGCGAACCCCTGGCTCGAGGGGAACGCCGTGTCGTAGAAGGCGTACCCTGCCTCTCCGTTCGTCTGCCCGGTGCTGTCGGTCAGGCGCAGCCAGCCTTTGCCGCTCGGGTCGTTGCCGCAGGCCGCGTTGGCGCTCGTGAGGCAGGGGGTGAAGTTGCTCTGGGCATACGCCCCGAAGACCCATCCCGGCGCCGTGGCGTTCATGAAGCTCTCGTTGATCGGGAACAGCTGCGCGGCTGCGGGCAGCGTCACGAGTACAGCTATGGCGATTGTCAGGGCAACTTTGCGCATAGGCCAGCTCCAAGTCCAACATTGGGAACCCGACACCAACGG
>PMLC01000162.1 GCA_003158745.1 Acidobacteriota bacterium | reverse complement strand
CTTCCTTTTGATCAATGCCTTCTGATCCTCGCCAGCAGTCCGGGCGTCGCTCACAGGAACGGGCGGCCGAGGAGACCGGCGGCGATCGCGGTGAGGCGCTGCCAGCGCGGGAGCTCGACGCGGGAGTTGAACGCCCGGACCGGGTTCGCGGCGACGCGGTCGAGCACGCGCCGGTAGACGCCGCCCATGACGCGGACGGCGGGACGCGAGTCGGCCTCAATGAGCGCGGGCAACGCGTTCGCGGACTCGAAGTGGCCGCGGGCCCGCCGGCACTGGAACGCCATCAGGTTCGCGTACTCCGCGCCCGCCACCCGGCCCGCGCGCAGGTCCGCTTCGGAAACCCCGAGCCGGTCGAGCTCCTCCAGCGGAAGGTAGATGCGGTCGCGGCCGAGGTCCTCCCCCACGTCGCGGCAGATGTTGGTGAGCTGCAGGGCCATTGCGAGGTGGCGGCCGGCGGCGGCCGCTTCGGGGCGCAGCGTGCCGAAAATCGCCAGCGAGATGTCGGAGATCGTCACGGCAACCAGCTCGCAGTAAAGCTCGAGCTCGGCGAACGTCGCGTAGCGGCGGCGCACGAGGTCCATCCGGCACCCCTCGACGAGCCCGAGGAGGGCCCGCTTCGGGATCGGGTGGGACGCGAGGACCTCCGCGAGGGCCCGCGTCGCCGGCGTCCCCGGATCGCCCGCATACGTGCGCTCGAGCTCCTCCACCCAGGCATCGAGGCGAGCGTGCAGCTCGTCACGGGAGACACCGGCTTCAGCCTCGTCAACGATGTCGTCCGGGATGCGGCAGGCGGCGTACGCCGCGTAGACGGCCCGCCGTTTGGCCAGCGGCAGCAGCCTGAACCCCAGCGAGAAGTTCGCCCCTCGCTGATGCGCCAGTCGCCTCACGTGCGCTCGGCTGTTTGTCACGACTCACGCTCCCGGCACCAGACGCACAAGGGCGTGTGCCTGCAGCCGTGGCGTTCCCGCCAGGCGGCCATGACCAGGCGCGCAATGGCGTCCTTTGCCGCGTCCGGCCTCTGGAGCCGGATCAGAAAGCGGCGGAAATCCCCGCGGCTCGCCCTGCTGCAGAAGGCCGCGAACGCTCGCCGCCCCATCCGCTCGTAGACGAACCGCAGCGCGACCGTCGTGCGCATCGGCCGCAGCAGTGTCGAGCGGAACGCCGCGCCGTCCCATCGCCCGGCGATCCCCGCCGCCGCGAGGCCTGCGCTGCGCAAAGCGAGCCTGTTGCCGAGCCCGAAGAGGAAGTCCTGCACGCCGGCTTCTTCTCCAACGTGCCACCGTCCGTCCTCCCCGCGCAGGTGGCGGGGAAGGGAGAAGTTCATGAACTGGCCGTGCTCGTTCCCGTCGCGCACGTCGAACTCGCCGAGCACCTCGCGGAAGCGCCGCCATGCCGCCTCGCGTGCCGCCGCCAGGCGGCGCACTCGGCGGACCTGGGCGACGCCGAAAGTCGCGTGGCCCCCCAGGCAGAACAGGTACGCGTACCCAGTGGGCGTTATCGCCGGGTCGAACAGCACCGCGACCGTGTCGGGCAGGTCCGACGTGAAGACAAGCTCGCGGGCGACGCCGTCCGCCTGGCGCGGCCCCGATGCGATCACGTCGGCGTCCGGCGGCGCGGCCACGCCCTCACGCAGGACGACGCCTGCACCGAGCGCAAGGCGCCGGAGCCACGAGTCGAGGCTGCCTTCGGCTCCCCCGCGGCGGACGAAATAGGCGTACGGCGCCGCGCTCGCCACCTCGAACCTCCGCTCGGACCCATCGAGGAACAGCGCCCGCGTTGCCGGGATCGCGGGGAAGTCGGGCGCCAGGCCGATCGCGCGCAGCTCCGCGAGCGCATCGAGCTCCCGGCTCTCGTTTTCGAGGACCTGCCAGCCGCCCGTGAAGCGGCCGCCGCCCCCGCGGTGCCGGTCGTAGACCTCCACCTCCACGCCCTGTCTCGCCAGAAGAACGGCGGTGGCGAGTCCCGAAAGCCCGCCGCCCGCGATCTTGATGCTCTGCGACACGCGAGGATTGTAGCCCGGCCCGCCGCCCGCGGCCGTCTTCTCCGGGCGACGCCCGGCGCGGCCTGCCCCCGATGTGACCTCTCTCACCGCAGTCGCCCCACCTCGCCACCAGCTTCGAGGAAAGGGCATCCCCGTGCGCCGCTGGGGCGGGAATTCCACCTCCCGCTACAACTGGCAAGCCGATGTCCACAACACCGGCAGCGACTGGTACTTCGAGAACATCCCCGAGGACAACCCAAACCCGGCCCTCCTCCCGAACGGGTCGGCGGCCGATCTGTTCGTCGAGCAGGACCGGCGTACGGGCACACGCTCGCTGCTCACCGTTCCCCTCATCGGCTGGACCCCGAAGCGCCGGCTCGCGGATCAGCCGTACGACTGCGGTTTCAAGGTGTCGAAGTACGGCGCCCAGCAGTCGACCGACCCCTGGGACACCGACTGCGGCAACGCTCGGCCTTGCTGTGGGGATGGACTGCCTACTTCTGGTCGGCGCTCGACGCCGCGTCCGGCACGCTATGATCCGGGACGCAACTCAGCGTGATCCGGGGGTGACCATGAACGAGTTCGAGGGCTGGAAGGCGCTGCTTGCCGGTTACGGCGAGGATCGACCGGGCAGCTTCCCGCTCCCCGCGTACTCCGAGTTCATGCCGGCGCCGAGGCTTGGCCGCAAGCCTTACGGCGAGCCCGACGTGGACCTCTTCGTTCAGGACGACCCGTGGGGGTGGCGCGTCAGCGAGGCCGAGCAGGAGCTGGAGCTCAGACCCGGGCTCGAGCACATCGCGCTCGAGGTCTACCCCTCCCTGCTTGCTCTCGGCCGAGGCCGCGCGGAGCACCTCATCCGCGGCCCGCACGGCCGAAATCTCGACGGCAACCCGTACTGGCCGCCCGCGCTGGCCGCCCGCGCCGGCTCGCTCGCCCACGAGCGCTTTTTGACCCTGATGCCGCTCGCCCTGTCGCGCACCCAGGACGACAAGGGCCGGGTACGCTGGACGCTGCTCGGATCGAGCGAGCTAGGCCCCGAGGTCGCCTTCTGGCGCAGCTTTGCCGACGCGCCTGGCAGGGAGCGGGGCGACCTTGCGATCGGCTTCCTCTGCGGCCTGCTGCGGGATGCGTTTGACGAGAGCGCCTCGGACCTTGCCGGGCTGCGGTCGCTCGGGTTCCGCATCCTACCGGCGGGCGGCCACCACCCGCGGCCGGAGTGGGAGGCCGTGCTCCCGGCGTGGGCGACGCCGCTCGCGATCGACGACGCCGGGCCGTTCGAGAGCGTCCGCTACCTGCTCACCTTCCGGCCGTTCGGCGCGCTCCCCGAGAGCGTCCGAGCCCGGTACCTCGACGGCACGCTGCACCTGCTCCCGTTCCCGGGCAGCCTCGTGTTCTGGGGCATGCCGACATACCTGCGCCTCGCCGCAGAGCTGCCGGCTGCGATGCAGATCCCGCTGCTCCGCGCGACGCGTCGCCACCGCGGCCATGGGATCAAGGTCCCCCAGTCCGGGTGGATGCACGAGCCGGGGCCAGGGAACCTGACGCACGACCTTCCCGATGCCCTGATGCGCCAGACCTTCACGCGCACGCACCGCTGGGACCGCGTTCACCGGTACGAGGACGAGCTCGCCGTTCTCACTCACGAGGACAAGGTCGTGCGCGTGCTCTTCTCGACGGACCTCGACGCAATGGGCCTGTACGACAAGCCGATGGCGCGCAACGCCCAGATCTGGACCGACGACTACCGCCTCGTGCTCGACGGGCCGAGCGCCACCCCTGAGCAGATCAAGAACGCCGAGGAGGCTGTGCTCGCCGGCGGGACGTTCGGATACCGCTTCATCTACCCGGCGATGCGCGTCGGCGCCCACGAGGTCGTCTGGCACCGGCCTCTGGCTGCGTTCGTCCGGCCTGGCGAGGAGAGCCCGACCGTCCTGTACGACAACCCAGTCGGCGTCCTCGTCGCAGCCTCTCCGACTCCGGGAGCCGGGCAATCTGGGGTTGAGCTCTGGCCGCGCCCGCTGCGCCGCCCGGTCGAGATCGCCGCCGTGACCGTCATCCGCCGCGCCAGCCCCCACACCGGGGCCCACGAAGCCGCCAACGTGCTCGCGTTGCGCTCAGCGTGGCGAGCGCTCGGCGAGCGCCCGCTCCCCCGCACCTTCGCCCGGCGGCTCCTCAAGCTGGCCAAGGACGAGGCGATCGAGCTTTGGCTGGAGCAGCTGCCGGGCCGCGCCGGCGGCGGCGAATCGGGGCAGCTGGTGCGCGAGGAGCTGGAGACCCTGCTCGAGCCCGCCGACGCGCAGGGAGGCGCCGACGAGCCCCTGACCTTCGCCCGCACCGCGACGCGGGCGTACGAGGAGGCGTACTGGCGCGACATCGCAGAGCTGGCGCACGGCCGCTACCTCACCAAGGACAACGCCGACCGCGTCCTCGACCCGGTGACGAAGGCGTCCGCCCCGAACAAGCACCGCGACCTCGACACCCTCGGCGACCACTTGATCGAACGCCACCGCCGCGCGATCACCGAAGCCGGACTGACCGGCGTGGCGTGGGCCGGCGAACTGCCGTTCGCGTGGCGCACGGACTTCTCTTTCGACAAGTTCGGCGGGTGGGTCGCCAACCAGCAGGGGCGTAGCCATGAGCGCGACATCCTCGTGGTGATCCCGGGCCGCGACCGCCGCCGCGCGGTGGTCCTCGCCGACCACTACGACACCGCATACATGGAGGACGTCTTCGACACGAGCAAAGGCGGCTCGGGCGCACGCCTGGCCGCGCACGGCGCCGACGACAACCACTCCGCCACAGCGACCCTGCTTCAGGCCACGCCGATCTTCCTCGAGCTTGCCAGGCAAGGGCGGCTCGAGCGCGACGTCTGGCTCCTCCACCTCACCGGTGAGGAGTTCCCGGCTGACTGCATGGGCGCCCGGGCGTTTTGCCGGGCGCTCATGGAAGGCACGCTTGCAGTCACGGTGGACAACGGCGCCACCATCGACCTCTCGGCGACGCGCGTGGCCGGCCTCGTCGTGATGGACATGATCGCCCACAACCGCGCGGACCACCCATACGTGTTCCAGATCGCGCCCGGTGAGGGCCCAGGCGCCCTGCGAGTCGCGCTGCAGGCACATCTCGCGAACGAGGCGTGGAACCGCCTCGCCTCCGAACTCAACGTCGCGCCGGAGCGGCGCGGGCTCGGCCCTTCGGTGCGCAGCGCCGACCCCGCCGTCGTCCCTTCCGTCGCGGAGCACCCGCACCTGCGCGGCGAGGTGCGGCTCCACTTCGAGCCGCGAAGCTCGCTATTCAACACCGACGGGCAGATCTTCTCCGACGTCGGCGTGCCGGCGGTGCTCTTCATGGAGGACTACGACATCAACCGGCAGGGGTACCACGACACGCACGACACCATGGAGAACATCGACCTCGACTACGGTGCCGGCGTCTCCGCCATCGCCATCGAGACGATTGCGCGCCTCGCAGCCGCAAAGACCGGAGTTCGGGCTCCGGGCACCGTGGAGAACCGAGGGTAGCTCCCCACCTCAGCCCGTGCGCTCTCGCTACCTTCGACTTCATCGATGCCTTCTACAGCCCATGCCACCGCCGCTCCGCGCTCGGTTACCATTCACCCGCATCATACGAATGGAGCTACTATCCCGACCCTCGGGTCGAAAGTTCTCAATCATCCACGAGACTTGGGCAACTCCAGCCCTGAAAGGGACGAGACTCCTTGAGCGGCCGGTTTCCAATTCCACCGCACAGGTCGAGCCGGTTGAGGCTGGCCGTTCAGTTCGTAGCAAGCATCATCGTGGCCACTGCGGCCGAGGCGGGCCCACCGTTCGTGACGGACGACCCCGAGACGCCGCCGCTGCACGGCTGGGAGATCAACATCCCTATCACCCTCGAGCGCGAGTCGAGGGAGCAGACCCTCGAGACTCCCCTCTTCGACATCAACTACGGCTACCGGGAAAACGTGCAGCTCAAGATTGAGTTTTCACTGTTGAACGTGCGCCTGGACGACGGTCAGACCGAGCGCGGCCTGAGCGACACAAGCGTGGGTGTGAAGTGGCGTTTCCTGGAGGAGGGCCCGGGGTTGCCCCAGATGGCTATCTACCCCCAGGTGACGCTGCCGACGGGGGATGACCGCCGCGGGCTGGGAGACGGCAAGCCCTCCTACAGGTTCCCCCTGGTGGCCCAGAAGAGCTGGGGGCCGTGGACCGTATTCGGCAACATCGCCGCCGTTCTCCAGGGCACGACCGGCAGCCGGAATTTCTGGTATCAGGGGCTGACGGTGGTCCGCGAGATCAGCCGTCGGCTCGAGATCGGCGTCGAGGAGTACGGCAACTCGCCCACCGACCGAGACGAACGCTCCTCGCTGGGCTACAACCTGGGCGGTACCTGGAAGGCGGCCGACTCGATGAACGTTCTGTTCTCGGCCGGCCGGATCGTCCATGGCGAGCAGGCCACGACGGTCTACCTCGGGATTCAGCTGCTGGTGGGAGGCTCCGGAGCCAACGCCGAGTAAGCCCGGAACGCCCGCCTCCAGGGCCCTCGGCAGCTCGCAACATCGCGCTTCCGGCGCGCCTTCGGCCGGTTTTCCTCGGCGAACGGGCGCGCTACGATTCGCGCTCGGAGATTCGCGGAGGGACCTCGATGCGCAAGACGTTCCTGGTGATGCTGACTTTGCTGGCGGTGGCGTCCGCGTGGGCGGGCGATTTCGACCAGCCCCAGAAGGACTGCGCCCCCTGCCTTTTCTCGCCCGGGAAAGGCCAGCCGGAGTTCGAGCTGCGGTTCCGGTTGTCCAAGGACGGATCGTCGCTCGTCGCCCTCGAGGTAAAGGCCTCCGGCGGCCAGGCGACGCAGGTCCTCACGCTCCGCGAGCCCGCCGACGCGGGGCTGTTCGAGGGCGGGTTCGAGGTGATGACGACGGACCTGGACCTCGACGGCTATGCCGATCTGGGGATCGCGACCGTCGCGCTGCCCCACGGCGCGCGCCTCGTCGAGTACTGGCTGTACCACCCGAGCACCCGCACCTTCGTCCCGCTCAAGCGCGTAGGGGACAACGACGGCGAGGGGACCAACGACTACATGCTCGACGCCGACCCGCAGACCCGCGAGCTGCACTGCACCGAGTCGGCGAACGGCGAACCGGACACGTACGCCGAGTACTGGTATCGGGTCGACGGCGACCGCGCCATCGCGGTGCGCCGGATCCGGCAGGAGATCAGCGAGGACCGCACGACGCTGACCCGCACGACCGAGGACCTCACGACCACGCCGCCGAAGGTCGTGCGCCGCCAGACCGGCTTCGCCGACTACGACACGGAGGCGTTCGCCGCGTTTCGCCGCGCGCTCGACGCGGCCGCCCGCCGGGCCACCGCGCTCTGGAAGCAGGGCGACAAGCAGGCCGCGGTCGAGGCGTTCGCCAAGGTCCTGAACGGGAAGATCTACGACACCGCGTACGGCCTGGCCCCGGTGGACCGCACCCTGGTCGCCGAGATGAACGACTACGGCTTCTACCTCGAGGAGACCGGGCGGTACGCGGAGGCCGTCGACGTCCTGACGTCGGTTTGGAACGTCGACGCCACCCGCGCCGTGGTCTACCTGAACCTGGCCGACGCGCAGTTCGCTCTCGGCCGGACGGCCGACGCCAGGCCCAACTACGCCCGCTACGCGGAGCTGATGACCCAGGCCGGCAAGGCTGCGAAGATCCCTCCCCGCGTCGCGGAGCGCAGCAAATAGGGGCGGGAGCAGAGGGGCGGAGGGGCGGAGGAGCAAAGACAGCCCGAAGGTTCGAAAGTTCGCAGGTTCTAGGATCCAAGAACAGCAGTGAAGAGTTCAGAGTTGAGAGTGAAGAGT
>PMLC01000124.1 GCA_003158745.1 Acidobacteriota bacterium | reverse complement strand
GCGCCGGGAGCGCGTCGCCGAGCTGCAAGAGTTCATGTCGCGCATCCCGCCGACTGCCTGGCGCGACCAGGCGGCCCGCGAGGCGGAGCGCGCCAAGCTTCCCGAGCCCGAGCGGATTCGGATCGCCGAGACCTACGGAGGGCTGTTCGGCTCGATCGAGCGCCTGCCCGGCCTCGTCACCCCGCTCCGGGAGGCCGTCCGTCACCTGCGCGAGGAGCGCCCCGAAACCAGGGAGCAGCCCGTCGCCTGCGTCGGCTTCTGCATGGGCGGCGCCCTCTCGGCGCTCCTTGCGTGCGAGGAGGAGGACCTGGCCGGGGCCGCGGTCTTCTACGGCGCCACGCCGCCACCCGAGAAGCTCGATCGGATCGCCTGCCCGGTGATTGCCTTCTACGGCGGGAACGACGCGCGCATCAACGCCGGCATCCCGGCGTTCGAGGCGGGCATGAGGAGGATCAGCCGTCCGTACGAGCACCGCGTGTACGAGGGCGCCGGACACTCTTTCTTCAACGACACGCGACCCTCGTACGAGGTGCGGGCGGCACGCGACTCGTTCGCCCGCCTGCTCGCCTTCCTCTCCCGCACCCTCACCGGGTAGGAGCGCGCCGTTGGCCGCGACGCCCGAGTGCCTCGTCATGGCCAAGCCCGCGGGGCCGCGCTGTAACCTGCGCTGCTCCTACTGCTACTACGTCGGCAGGACCGATCTCCTCGAAGGCGGCGCCGAACCCATGAGCCGGGAGCTGCTCGAGCGCTTCATCGCCGAGCGCTTCGCGGCCTCCCCGGGGCCGGTCACCCACTTCGAGTGGCACGGCGGCGAGCCGACCTTGCTCGGGGTGGAGTACTTCGAGACAATCGTGGCGTTGCAGCGGCGGCACCTGCCCGCTGCGCGGCAGGTCAGCAACGGGCTGCAGACGAACGGCCTGCTGCTCGACGCCGGTTGGGCGGAGTTCCTGGCGCGGGAGCGGTTCTCAGTGGGGCTCTCGCTCGACGGCCCGCCGGAGCTCCACGACCGCTTCCGGGCGGCGGCGGGCGGTGCGCCGACGCAGGCACGGGTCGTCGAGGCGTTCCGGCTCCTGAAATCCCACCGCGCGCTCTGCAACGTCCTCTGCGTGCTGCACTCCGACAACGTGCAAGAGCCGGATGTGGTGTACGACTTCTTCAGCGAGCTGGGGGTGACGCACCTGCAGTTCCTGCCGCTCGCCGTCCGCGTCGGCGCCGGAGCGAGCGAGGCGACGGCGAGCCCCGACGCGATCGGCGCCTTTTTGTGCCGTGTCTTCGACCGCTGGATCGCGGCGGACGTCGGGCGCGTGGTCATCCAGACCTTCGACGAGGCGCTGCGGCCGATCCACGGCGTTGAGCACGCCCTCTGCATCCACCGCGAGACGTGCGGCAACGTCGCCGTGCTGGAGCGCGACGGGAGCTTCTACGCCTGCGACCATTTCGTGGACGCCGCACATCGCATCGGCAACCTGCGGGAGCGCGACCTCGCGGATCTCACGACAGATCCACGAATGCGGGCATTCGGCGAGGCGAAGCGGAGCTCCCTGCCGCGCGCCTGCCGGGAGTGCGACGTCGTCGCCTTCTGCAACGGCGGGTGCCCGAAGGACCGGGTCGCGACCACCGCCGACGGGGAGCCCGGCCTGAACTGCCTGTGCCCGGCGTACCGCCGCTTCTTCCGCCACGCGGCGCCCGGGCTGACGAGCCTCTCCGCCCACATGAAGGCTGGGCGTCGCCTGCGCGAGTTCAGGCCCAGGCGCGCCGCCCGGTAGCCGAGCCCAGGTGTCGAAGCCGGACCGCGAAGTGTGCGGGCCGGCGGGTCAGTGTGCCGAAGGACTCGACTTCGGTTGGTCGGCGGGCGTTCCGTCGCCGGGGGTCTGCCAGCCGCCGCCGAGGGCCTTGTAGGAGCCGCTCAGCGCCACGAGGTGGTCACGTCGGGACAACGCCCAGGCTCGTCTCTGCGACGAGCAGCTGCTGCTGGGCATCGAGGACCTCGAAGTAGGCCGAGAATCCCGACTCGTACCGAAGGTTCGCCAGGCGGACGGCCTCGCGCGTCGCGGAGACCGCGCGGGCAAGTTGCGCCTCCTCGGCGGCGAGCTTCTGGATGGCGACGAGGCTCGTGGAGACCTCGCCCAGCGCCTGCGTCACGGCGCGCTGAGCCTCCTCAGTTGCGAGGAACTGCGCTCGGCCAGCCTCGTTCAGCCAGCGGCTACTGACCCAACCCCCGAACACCGATCCAAATGGAAGGTGAGAGATCGGGCTTCTCGTGGTCTCCGGACTCGACTTTCACCTGGACCAGCTTCGGGTCTTGAGTCAACGGGGAGTGGGGGCTGGCACAGCGGTGTCACCCATCGACTTGAGCCGCTCCACGTTCTCCAACGCTTTTCGCCATTCCTCGCGGGCCTTTTTCGAAGGAGCCGCAGCATTCTTGGCGGGTGCGGCCTCAGGGGCGTCTTCGAAGAAATGCACGAGGTTTTTTCGCAGCGCCGGTGAGACGGAGGCAAACTTGTCCTTGGCGAGTCTGTTCACGAGCATGACATACGACTCATCCGTCAAGACGTACTCTCCCGCCAGGGTCTTCTGGCCCGTATCAAAATCCCTGTCCGGCAAGAGAGGTTCACTGGTGTTGAGCTGCCGAAGATAGATGCGGTATTGGTCTACCGATTCGTTAACACTCTTAAAGTAGAGATTCTCCGTGGCAGGGTCGGCTATTTTGAACCCCATGGCCTTGAAGGGGCCCACCTTGGGTATAAGGCTTATCAGCGCTGCCAGTATTCGTGCACCGAAGCTCGGTTTCTTGTAAGTCCTTCCCCAGTCGCGTTCGTAGTCCGCACGGCTCAGGTTGAAAAGGAACTTCTGCTTCGTCAGGTCCGGAATCTCTTTGATTAATTCCCTTTTCCTGGTCACCAACGCCACCCGCGTCATCTCGGGGAGGATCTTGCTGACCGCCCTGCGAAAGGTCCCGATGCTCAAGTCCAGATTGAAGAAGAGATCCTTGAGCTCGAGGCCGTATGTTTTGCGAAAGGCCCGTTCCAGCGCAGGCCGGGCGACCTGAAAGCCAATGAAGTCGTGGTAGGAGTCTGAGGTATACCGCCCTCTGGCGACTTGGGCGACATCAAAGCCGAATTCCGTTTGGAGATGGGCTTTCGGGTTCTCGGCATACGTGACGCGGTCGCCATATTTGGCCCTCAATTTTGGAAATCCAGTGGCCACCGCTTGGTTGACCAGGGGATGACCCGTCAGGTCTGACGCATAGTGGGAAAGGGCTCCCAAGGCGAATGCATATTCGTTGACGTCCGTTGCTTCATTGAGAAGAGCAACGACGAAATCGCCGCTGCGCACGTAGTGGACCAGGTCGCTGAACTCCTTGCTGCCGAATGGGTAATACCCGATGTCGTGGATCAGACTCCCACCATACGCGTAGCTGTGAGCTTCTTTCAGTTGGTCTGCCGTGGCATCGGGATATTTCTGCAGGAGCAGCGGCTTGATTTCATCGTGCCAAAGGAGATCGACGATCTCTTCGTGCGTCAGCACCGAGTAGGCGGTGCACACCTGGCTTGTGCAGCCGAGCACGAACACCGTCAGCAGGGCCCTAGCAAGACCTCTGAATGGGATAGCGAGTTCTCGTCTCACCTGGCCTAATGTACCTCATAGTCGTGACTCAGACCGAAGCTGCTTGGGCTGCCGGCAAGCATGAACCTGCGTAGGGCATCGACGACGTAGGTCAACGGATTCAAATGGGAGATGGTCCTCAGCCAGCCGGGCATGATGGCGGTGGGATAGACCGCGTTGCTCGCAAAGAAGAGCGGCGTTGCGAGCACCTGGCCAACGCCCATGAAGCGTTCGCGCGTCTTCACGATGCACGCGATAACGAGTGAGAAGGTCGAGAACAGCGTTGCCGCAAGGATGTAAGGCCTCGCCCTGGCCCGTCTTGACCATTTGGCCCGTCCGGTCGTTGAGGTGCACCGTTGGGGACAGGGAAACGGCGCTAGACGCGCTCGACTCTGATCGCGTCCACGTGGCAGGAGAAGCAACATGACGCGGAAGCTGATTCCCGAACTGCCAATTGCGGTGGTAAGTTGGGAACGGAGAGGTGCGGCTACGGCCGCAGCCCTTTCTCGAATATATCCCCAATCTAGCTCTTCGATCCCTCCCCGAGAAGAGCCCTTACTACCCAGGAGCAGGGCCGCGAGGTGAGTAGAAACCACGTAACTCCTCACTCTAGCCCGACTTCCGCGAAATAGTGGCGAATCGCTTCATGACGATTGGTGCCTACCGGCTCTTTCTGAAGGCCTTTCGAATCGGAGATGCGACGGGTTCGCAGAACCGACTCATTTAGTCACTGCTCCCGTGGTCCGGCGTGTAAGGCGAGTCTTTTCAACATCGACATATCTCAGGAATGCCGAAAACCGGGGTGTAGGGCGGCCACACCGCGGAAGTTGGGCTAGCCAAGGCGGTGTGTCTGGCCTGAAAGGCTGGGAATCTGAGTCGAGTCGGCTCAGGCCAGGTCTTCGAAGAGCGTGACGGTGCCGGGCGAGGCGATCGCGCGGCGAGCGGCCTCGAGGATGTAGGCGTAGGGATCGACCCCGGCGGGTTTCGCGTTTTCGAGCAGGGTGTGGAAGAGCAGCGCGGCCTCGGGACCGCGCCTGGATCGCGAGCCGTCATAGGTCTTTCGTCCTACCACCGCGCGGCGCACTGCGCGGTCGACCGAGCTGCTATCAAGCGGGGCTGGCGCCGGGAAAAGCAGTCGCCCCCGGCCACAGCGAGAGCATGTTCCCGATCGTCCGGACGCGCGAGCCCTGTGGCAGCGTCACTGCGGCTGCCATACGGAGTCACTACGACAGCCGCAGTGGCGCTGGCGCTGGCATACCGCCAGTGCGATTACCGATGCCCACCGCCACGAGCCCCGCCACCAGATGGCTGCTGTCTCGCCTGCATCTGCTGCATCTGGCGCGTGTGCCCTTCGTGCANNTTGCTGGGTCTGTTGCTGGTGTTTCTGCTCCAATTGCTGCGTTTGCGCTTCGTTGGCGTTCTGTTTCGCCAGCTGCTGATGTTCCTTGTCCTGCTGCTGCTGGAGTTTCTGCCGTTCCTGGTCTTGCTTCGCGATCAACTCGTCCTGCTGCTTCTGGCTTTTCTGGTCCGTCTTCGCGTTCCCCGTTTTCGGAGCAGCGGGGTGTTCGATGGGGGGCAGTTCCTTGGGATGGACTGCAAGGATGGGGCGAGAAGTCGCAGGAATTGCCGGCGTGCCGTGGTTCGCAGCGAACTTCTGCTGGGGGTTATTCCGGGCAGCCCACGCATGTTGAGGCTGAGCGACTACAGTCCCAATATGTCTCTCATGGCCAGCGGCCTCTTCCTGAGCGCTCGCGTGCGCGTTGACTCCGCCATGACCACCATTGTAGCTGACGCGGCTCACCGCCCTCTCGTTCACCTTTGTGTTGTATACGTTGTGGATGTTGTGGACGTCTACGTTGTTCAACGCCGTGTTGTAGAAGAAGTGCCCCTTATCCCAGCGCCCGCCCTCGTAACCACTACCGAAGTAGCCGAAGCCATAGTCAATCCCGCCATAGAACCCCACTGAAGCGCCCCAGTAGCCTTCATTGAAGACGAATCCGTCGTCGCCCCAACCCCAGTAGCCGGGAGTCCAGAGGAACCCAGGTTCCGGAGGCATCACCCATGTGCCCGGCACCCAGTAGTAGTCGTCACTCCAGGCCCAATACCCGGGCGTCCAGATAAAGCCGTCACCGGGACAGATAGGCTGCTCGTAGGCGGGCAGCTCGGGGGGCGCGACTTTGATGGATACACGTACTTGCGCAAGAGATGCCGTTGACAAGAACAGAGGTGCCACGGTCAACAACAGCGCACGGATGACGCGGACACGCATTTGGGTCTCCTTTCGCCGATTCTTGATCGGCTGTTGCCAAGCCCTGAGACTATGCACTCGACGAAGCGGCGTGCCCTTGTCGGCTGTCTCTTTCACCGCGACGCCGGCCGAACATCGTGGAAGCAGTCGTTGACCCCGACGCCGGGATCATCCACCACTGCATACGGAGAGTCCCGGATAGCGCTGTTGATGTGGCTGTGCGAGAAACACGGCGCCTGCGTTTCATGCACCACCACCCTTCCTTCGATCAAATCGAATCTAGCCCTGCTGGCCCTCCGTGTTGAAGCGTACTTCCTACCCGGGAGCAACGCCGCGACTTAGGTAGAAACTACACGGCCGGCATCCCAACGCCGACGCTTTCCGAGGAGCGCACGCTTTGGCCACTGTCATGGCGCCATAGCGAACTGCGTGGTCACCGCGACACCAATGCCGGACAGAACACACCGATGATCCAATCCGCGTCCATACCTGGAGTCCTCCCGACAACTCTCTCAGCTCAAGCCGTGCTGCGGCGAGCCCTTAGGGCCCTCATCACACGATGATCGCCGAGGTCTTCTGGGGTTCTCACGTCCACACCGCGAAGGTACACCTGTAGTGACCCCCTGAAGTCAAGC
>PMLC01000044.1 GCA_003158745.1 Acidobacteriota bacterium | reverse complement strand
GCCGGTGGTGGGCTGCGTTCGGATGAACGAAACTGGGAATGAGTCTCGCGAAGTCCCTACGCGCGATGTCCAGTTCTCCCGGCATACAACGTGGATCTCGATATATATCTTTGGATTGGCGATTTGTAATTGCACGACTCGGCCTTTTCGAGGACGGGATCGTGTCGAACAATCGTCGGGTCTTGGCGTGTAGCGACACTCCGAGCACGGTCGGGCCGGTGTTCATGAAGCCGCACCGGGAGGTACAGGTGGCACTGGGTTGTCCATCAACTTTCAGATGGAGCGGCGCAGAAGGGCCTTGTTGTTTCGGTGCGTGATAAGGACGGCGCATGACACGATCGCAGCGACGCGATGTTTCAAGACCGACCCGATTCGGGTCCCGCCGGGCCCGCCGAGCCGACACCGTCGTGCTTGCCGCGGACCTGAGCACCGTTGTGGCAGTCAAAACGTCGCGCTTCGTTCGTATCCGCGTCCTGGATGAGCGCCTATGAAGCAGACTGACGGGAACCATCCGATGAAGATCAGTTGGCGCTGGACCACGGCGTGGGTGGGGTTTGCCGCGATCTCGGGGGCCACGCTCGCCTACTTCGTCGCCATCTACGTGCCGCACGAGCGGGCCGGGGCGATCGACGTGTGGCGCGGCCGCCTGTCCGCGATGGCGGACGACCGCAAGGCGGCGATCACCACCTGGGTTGCCGAGCGGCGCGCCGATGCGGAGGTTCTGTCCGAGTACCCCACCGTTGCTCTCCTCATCGATGCCGGGCATGGTGCGTCCGTCCCACTCCACGCGGAAGAGGCGCCGCGACTCCACCTCCAGGGGCTCCTCGACTCCATGCGAGCTGCATACGGCTACAGCGGCGTGTACGTGATCAACGCGAGCGGGCAGGTGATGGCTGCCAGCACCGGCAGCCCTCCGCTCGAGACCGCCTGCCGCGCCAGCGTTGCGCGGGTGCTGTCGTTGGGCCACCCGGAAGTGGACTTCCACGCGCACGAGAGCGGAGTCCCCATGGTGGCGATCACCATTGCAGTTCGAGTGGCCGATCGGACCGTCGGCGCCGTCCTGCTGGCCATGGACCCCGGCCGCTGGCTCTACCCCTTGCTGCGCTCCGAGCCAACCCACACCAGCACGGCCGAGTCGCTGCTCGCCCGCCAATCAGGCGACCAGATCGAGTTCCTGAGCCCGTTGCGCCACAACCCCGCCCCGCCGCTGACGGTTCGGGTGCCCTTGGCGACCTCTCGTCTTGCCGCGGTATCCGCCGTTCGCGGTGAGGAAGTGTTCGCGCAGTACATGGACTACCGCGGCGTGCGGGCGCTCGGCGTCACACGGCGGATTCCGAACACAGGTTGGGGGCTCGTCGTCAAGGTGGACGAGGACGAGGCGTTGGCCGGCTTCAGTCGCAGCATCAGGCAGGGCGCGTTCGCCATCGCGGGGCTGCTCCTGGCGGTGGCTGGGCTCGGCTTCGGCGCCAACCGCGCGATGGCTGGGCGCCATCGTCGCGAGCTTGGCGAGAGCGAGGCTCGCTTTGCGCTGCTGCGCGACCACGCGCGCGACGGCATCTGGTTCGTGAATCGGGACGGAGTCATTGTCGATGCCAACGAGGCCGCCGCCGCGATGCACGGATGCACGCGCGAGGAGGTCATCGGGCGCAACGTCCGAGACTTCCGGTCGCCCGGAGACCCGGAAACGGTCCCTCGTCTGTTGGATACGGCCGCCCGGAGGAAGGGCCTGGAATTCGAGACGCTGCACGTGCGCCGCGACGGGTCCGTTTTCCCGATCGAGGTGTCCACGCAGGCAGCGACGTTCTACGCAGAGGAGGTCTTCTTTTCCATCTATCGCGACATCACCGAGCGCAAACACGCCGAGGCTCGCATCACCACGCTCAACCGTCTGCTGCGGACAATCTCCGAGGTCAACCAGCTGATCGTGCGGGAGCGCGACCGCGACCGCCTCCTCGCCGAGGCGTGCCGCATCGTGGTCGAGCACGGCGGCTTCCGGATGGCGTGGGTCGGCTTCACCGACGAGACCACTGGCACGGTCGTCCCGGCCACGTGGGCCGGCCTCGAGGACGGGTACCTGGGCGAGATCGCCGTACGCTTCGACGACACGCCCTTGGGAAACGGTCCGACCGGGATTGCGATCCGCGAGGGTCGTGTCGTGGTTGCAAACGACTTAGAGACGGACGAACACTATGTGCCCTGGCTGGAAGCGGCGCGCGCCCGGGGCTACCGCTCCTCCGCCTCGTTCCCCCTCTCGGCCGGCGGCAAGGTCACCGGCGCGCTCTCGGTCTACGCGGCCGAGGCCTCCGCCTTCGATGCCGAGGTGACCGGTCTCCTTTCCGAGCTTGCCAACGACATCGCATTCGCGCTCGAGGCGATGAACGCCGCGGCACGGAGGGAGGCCGCCGAGAAGTCGTTGGCCGGGAGCGAGGAGCGCTTCCGCATTGCCGCCGAAACCTCAAACGACGTGGTGTACGAGTGGGATCTCAAACAGAGCGTGCAGTGGTTCGGCAATATCGACGAGATCCTGGGCTATCGCCCGGGCGAATTCCCGCGAACGCTGGATGGCTGGGCGGCGTCTGTGCACCCGGACGACGTGGAGCGCGCCATGGCCGCCATCCGCGCTCACCTGGAGAAGCAAGTCCCTTACGCCCTCGAGTACCGGGTTCGCAGGCAAGACGGGACGTACCGCTGGTGGACGGCTCGGGGCGCTGCCGCACGAACGCCCGATGGCAAACCGGTCCGATGGGTCGGCACAATCACGGACATCACCGAGCTGAAGAGGGACGAGGAGGCGCTGCGCGAGAGCGAGGCCAGATACCGAACGCTCGTGGAGAACATCCCGCAGAAGATATTCATGAAAGACCGAAGTCTCAGGTGGGTATCGATCAACGAGAAGCTCGCCCTTGATTTCGGTTTCCGGCCCGAGGAGGTGGTGGGTAAGGTGAACGCCGACCTGTTCACGCCGGAACTCGCCGCCAAGTACCAGGCGGACGACGTCAGGATTCTGGAGACTGGGAGGACGGAGGAACTGGAAGAAAAGTACATGCTGGAAGGGCGAGAGACCTGGGTCCACACGATCAAGACGCCGGTCAGAGACACGAACGGTCAAATCGTCGGAGTGCTGGGCGTCTTTTGGGACATCACCGAGCGCAAGCGGGCGGACAACGCGCTGCAGCGGCAGACGGCCGAGCTGAAGGCGCGCAATGAAGAGCTAATGCGCTTCAACGACGCGGTCGTGGGCCGGGAGCTGCGGATGGTCGAGCTCAAACAGGAGGTCAACGAACTGTGCGGGCAACTCGGCAAGCCGCCGATGTATTCGCTGGGTTTCCTTGAAGCAGGGTCGCAAGCCCCGATCCGGGCCCCGGACTCAGACGGCCACGAGCCGACCGGCGAAGAGTAAGCGCAGCCGATGGAAGGAGAACTGTTGAAGTGGTCAAAGGAAGCCGAACAACCAACCACCCCCACTCCAGGAAGACGCATCCAGGCGTCCCGTCGAGGGTGAAGAAAGGAGCCCCTATGAGAAGGGAACCGAAAGCGACATCGAAGTCCAAAGCTACGGTGCTCGGCAGTGAAGACAGCTTTCGCATGCTGGTGGAAGGCGTCACGGACTACGCCATCGTCATGCTCGATCCTGAGGGACATGTCGTCAGTTGGAACCCCGGCGCCGAGCGTATCAAGGGCTATACGCGGGACGAGATCGTGGGCAAGCACTTCTCCTGCTTCTATCCGCCCGAGGCTATCAAGCGCGGCGTGCCAGAGAAGGAGCTCAAGGCTGCAATCAAGCACGGGCGCTTCGAGGACGAAGGCTGGCGCGTGCGGAAAGATGGAAAGCAGTTCTGGGCCAGTGTCGTGATCTCGGCATTGCGGGACAAGGCCGGCAAACTACGGGGCTTCGCGAAAGTGACGCGTGAGCTGACCGAGCGCAGGAGAAACGAAGAACAGATTAGGATATTGAACGAACAGCAGCAGACGATACTCGATGCCTCTCCGACCATGATCTTCTATAAGGACAGAGAAAATCGCTTCATTCGGGTTAATGAGTCGTTTGCCAGGGCAAACGGCAGATCTAAGGAAGAGATGGAAGGGAAAACCTGCTGGGATATCTATCCCCGGGAAACGGCCGACAATTACTGGCAGGATGATAAAGAGGTGATGTCAACTGGCCAGCCAAAATTGGATATTGTTGAGAGAATGGAAACCCAAAAAGGGACGATGTACGTTCAGTCCGACAAGATCCCGTACCGTGATTTGGAAGGGAATGTCATCGGTGTGATCGGTTTTACCCTGGACATCACCGGGCGCAAGCAGGCGGAGGAGCGTATTCAGCAGCAGTCACGAGAGATCATGGAGCTGTCCACTCCCGTGATGCAGGTCTGGCAAGGCGTGGTGGTCGCGCCGCTCATTGGCTCGCTCGACAGCCAGCGCACTCAGCAGTTCATGGAGCGCCTGCTCGACCGCATCGTGGAAACCAACTCGCCCGTGGCTTTGGTGGACATCATGGGGGTGCCCACCGTCGACACCCAGACTGCGCAGCACCTGATCGAAACCGTCGCCGCCGTCCGCTTGCTCGGGGCGCAGGTGGTATTGACGGGTGTGCGGCCGGCCATCGCCCAGACGCTGGTCCACCTGGGCATCGACCTGTCGGGCATCATCACGCGGTCGTCGCTGTCCGCCGGCTTGCTGGTGGCGTTCGAAGTTCTGAACTTGCAAGTCGTCAGCAAGAGTGCCAGCCGCTGAGGAGGCAAGGTCATGTCAGCCGAAAGCATCTCGGTCATCAAGCTGCGCGGCCTCCTGTTGGTCACGGTGCCTGCCGACCCGGACGACAGGACCGTGTCGGCTCTCCAGGAAAGGGTGCTGGAGGCCATGGCGGAGCACGAAAGCGGGGGCCTGGTGCTGGACATCTCCACGGTCCAGACCCTGGACTCGTTTTTTGCGCGGACGGTCGTGGAGACCGTTCAGATGGTCTCCCTCATGGGCGGTCGCACGGTGCTGGCCGGCATGCGCGCCAACGTGGCCGTCACCGTGACCCAGCTGGGCTTGAGCATGGGCAACACTCTCACCGCCCTGGACGTGGATCGCGCCATCGACATGCTCAACGCGGAGGCTTCGAAGGGGCTTCGCGTATGAACGACCTCCAACAGGGCGAGTTTCCGATCGAGTCCGAGAACGACATCGTGTCGGCGCGCAGGCTCGTTCGTAACGCAGCCGTGGCCGCGGGCTTTGGCCTCACCGATGTGACCCGGATCGTGACTGCGGCATCCGAGCTGACCCGGAACATCTACGTGCATGCAAAGTCCGGGGTCATGCGCTGGCGCTTTTTGAAGAGTGAGTCCAAGGTGGGTCTCGAACTGACCTTCGAGGACAGCGGGCTTGGAATCCCTAACGTCGCGAAGGCGATGGAAGCGGGATACAGCACCGGAAACGGGTTGGGCATGGGCTTGCCGGGCGCCAAGCGGCTGACCGATGAGATGACGGTCCACTCCGAGGTGGGCAAGGGAACCACCGTGGTGGTCAGAAAATGGCTCACGAAGTAGCCGCGCCTTTGCGGCGAACCATCGAGGTCCGCCACGAGAGCAGCGTTGGCGAGGCGCGCCGCGCCGCGAAGGCCACCGGCGCCGCGGTCGGGTTCTTGCCTGAGACGTGCGAAGGAATCGCCCTTGCCACGACAGAGCTGGCCACCAATTTGATCAAGCACGCCCAGGGCGGAACGTTGACGCTGACGCCACTCGCCGAGGGCGGCCGGGTCGGCCTGGAAGTCGAATCGGTCGACACGGGCCCCGGCATCGCCGACATCGAGCAGGCTCTGGCCGATCGTTTCTCCACGGCGGGCAGCCGAGGGACGGGTTTGGGAGCGGTCAACCGGCTGATGGACGAATTGGACATCACATCCAGGCCCGGATTCGGCACCCGGATCGTATGCCGGAAATGGCGGCGGGAGGAACGGGCGAGTTCACGGCCCTGCCCGCTGGTCGTTGGTGTGGCCACGCGAGCCTGCCATATGGGGTCCGAGAACGGTGATGCCTTTGTCGTCAGGCAGTGGGCCGATTGCCTGCTGGTCGGCGTGATTGACGGCCTGGGTCACGGGCCCTTTGCCAACCGCGCCGCCCGGACCGCGCAAGCGTACGTGGAGAGTCATTTCGATCTGCCGCTGGAGCAGATCTTTCGCGGCGCGGGGCGCGCCTGCCGCGCGACCCGCGGGGTGGTGATGGCGCTGGCGCGCTTCGACTGGGGACGCGGCCGGCTCGCTTTTGCCTCGGTTGGCAACATCGAGGTGCGGGTGTTTCCCCTTTCCCAGCCGTTCAAGTTCTTCATTCGCCGCGGCGTCGTTGGCCTCAACGCGCCGAGCGCGGTGGTCACGGAACATCCGTGGCCGCCGGGCCACGTGCTCGTGCTCCACTCCGACGGCCTGGCCACGCACTGGGCGTGGAAAGACTTCCCTGGCCTGACGGACCTCGCGGCTCCGGCCATCGCGCAGGAGCTCCTCCGAACGCTGGCCAAGGAGGATGACGACGCCACCGTCGCCGTGGTGAAAGAGGTGTCCCCATGAGCCCAGGGGAATCAGAGAGGCAACTCTCCGAGGCTCAGGCGGCGGTGCTCGCGCTGCAGGAAGAGCTGGCAGCAACCAACCAGGGTCTGCTGGCGCTGACGATGGAGTTGGAGCAGAGAATCGACGAGCGCACGAAGGAGCTGAACGCCGCCTATGAGGAGTTGAACAGGACGAACTCGGAGTTGATGCAGTTGACACTGGACCTGGAGAGCCGCGTTGCACGCCGCACCGCCGAGCTGGAGGCGGCCAACAAAGGCCTCGCCACCACCCGTCTCGCCGCGCTGAACCTCATGGAAGACGCCGTCGCGGCGCGAGCGCACGCGGAGCAGACGTCCACCGCCTTGCGACGCGAGGAGGCCGAGCGCCGGCAGGCAAGGGAGGAGATCCACAGATTGAACGCCGAGCTGGAGCAGCGTGTCGTCGAGCGCACCGCGCAGCTCGAGGCGGCCAACAAGGAGCTTGAGGCGTTCTCGTACTCGGTCTCGCACGACCTGCGGGCGCCGTTGCGCGCGATCGACGGCTTTTCCCGCATCGTCCAGGAGGACTACGCCGACGGGCTCGACAACGAAGGGAAGCGGCAGCTCGGGGTGATCCGCGCCAACGCGCAGAAGATGGGCCGGCTGATCGATGACCTGCTGGCGTTCTCGCGAGCCGGGCGCACGGAGCTTCACCGCGCGCGGGTCGCGATGGGTCTTCTGGTTCAAGCCGTGTTCTTGGAGGTCGTGCCCAACCCCGAGGAACGCGAGCGCATCAACCTCTCGGTCGGCGACCTCCCCGACGCCTGGGCCGACCCCGCGCTGATCCGGCAGGTCTGGGTCAACCTGCTCTCCAACGCGGTGAAGTTCTCCCGTCCCCGGCCTCGCGGAGAGATCAAGGTCAGCGCGTCGCGGCAGGACCACAGGATCGTCTATCACGTCGAGGACAACGGCGTCGGGTTCGACATGCAATATGCGGACAAGCTGTTCGGCGTGTTCCAGCGGCTGCACTCGACTCGCGAGTTCGAGGGGACCGGCGTGGGGCTCGCACTTGTGCAACGGATCGTTCACCGTCACGGCGGTGAGGTGTGGGGCGAAGGCACGGTGGACGGCGGTGCGACGTTCTCCTTCGCGCTGCCGGAGGAGGAAAGCCATGAGCAACGTTGATCCGGTTGACATCCTGCTCGTCGAGGACAACCCGGCGGACGTCGAGCTGACCCTGCGCGCTCTTCGCAAGGCCAATCTCGCCAACCCCATTCACGTGGTGGCGGACGGCGCCGAGGCGCTCGACTACCTGTTCGGAACTGGTAAGGACGAGGCAAAGAGCGACGCCCGCCATCCCAGGGTGATAATTCTGGACCTCAAGTTGCCCAAGGTCTCGGGGCTCGAGGTGCTCCGCCGGATCAAGGCAGACCCGGCGACCAGGACCATTCCGGTCGTGGTGCTCAGCTCGTCGCGCGAGGCGCCAGACGTCAAGGAGGCGTACGCGCTCGGCGTCAACAGCTACATCGTCAAGCCGGTGGACTTCGAGAAGTTCGTCGAAGCCGTGGGAACGCTCGGCATGTACTGGCTGCTGCTCAACGAGGGTCCGCACTGAAAACGGAGATCAGATTTCAGATTTGAGATTTCAGATTTCAGATTTGGGAGTTGAGATCTGAGATTTGAGATTTCGGATTGGAGAAAGGCGGAGGTGGGCAGGTGAACCAGGCGGAGATGAAACAAAGAACAAAGGACTTCGCGAAGGCCGTGGCGGTGCTCTGCCGACAACTTCCGGCTTCTCGCGAGGGTCGCCTCATTGGCGATCAGCTCCTGCGGTCCGCCTGCTCGGTTGGGGCCAACTACCGATCCGCGTGTCGGGGACGTTCAAGGGCTGACTTCAGGGCGAAGGTGGCGATCGTCCTGGAAGAGGCGGACGAATCACTGTACTGGCTGGAGCTGCTCGAGGAGCTCGGTGTCGTCGCCCCTGCGCGCACCGCGCCACTGGGCAAGGAGGCCGATGAGCTGGTCGCGATGCTCGTCGCGACGCTGCGATCGAGCAGGGAAGGAGCCGATCGATGAGTCCTCTCCCGTTCTGTCTTTCCCATCCGTTCTCTTTCGTTCAATCTGAAATCCGTGATCTGGAATCTGAAATCCAATGCTGCGCATCCTGATCGTCGAGGACGTGCCCTCCGACGCGGCGCTGGTGGAGCGCGAGCTGCGCCACGGGGGACTGGAATCCACCACCCATTGCGTCGAGACCGAGCCGGATTTTGTCGCGGCGCTCGCCGATTTCAAGCCCGATATCGTCCTCAGCGACTACAACTTGCCCACGTTCAACGGCATGGACGCGCTGCGACTTGTCCAGCAGCGTTCGCCCACGACCCCACTCATCATCGTCACGGGTTCGCTCAGCGAAGAGACCGCCGCCGAGTGCATCAAGGCCGGCGCAGCGGACTACGTGCTCAAGGAACGCCTGGCGCGGTTGCCGGTGGCGGTTCGCGGCGCGCTTGAACGGTCCCGCCTGAAGCAGGACAAGCGGCGAGCCGAGGAGGCGTTGCGTCACAGCGAGGCTGAGTTGCGCGCCTTCTTCAATGCCGGCGCGGACGGGATCTTCGTCAAAGACGCAGCTCTGCGGACGGTGATGGCCAACCCGGCGTACGCGGCGTTTCTCGGGCGTCCGGTCGAGGAGATCCTCGGCCGGGACGATTTCGAGCTGATGCCCGACGCGATGGCGCGCGCGTGTCGGGAGAGCGACCTCGATGCCCTCCGGCGGAAGATACCCTGCGTGACGGAGGAGGAGGCGGACGGCCGCGTCGTCGAATCGAGGAAGTTCCCGGTGGCGCTGGCCGAAGGGTCGGTCGGCGTCGGCGGCTACATCCGCGACGTCACCGAGGTTAGACAAACCGAGGAGGCGCTGCGTAAATCAAGGGAGATCATCGAAGGGGTTCTCGACGCGATACCCGCGAGGATCTTCTGGAAGGACAGGAATCTCGTTTACTTGGGCTGTAACGCGATATTCGCCCGCGATGCCGGATTTGCTGAAGCGAAGGACCTCATCGGGAAGGATGATTACCAGATGGGGTGGCATGATCAGGCCGAAGCGTATCGGGCCGATGACCGCCAGGTGATCGAGAGCGGCTGCTCCAAGATCCTCAAGGAAGAGCCCCAGACGACCCCCGAAGGGAAGACCATCACGCTTCTTACGAGCAAGCTGCCTCTGCGCGATTCCAACGGGGAGATCAGCGGCCTGCTCGGGACGTATTTGGACATCACCGATCGCAAGCAAGTGGAGAACGACTTGCGAAGCAGCGAGGCCAGGTTCCGGAGCTATTTCGAGCTGCCGCTCCACGGAATCGGCATGAGCTCCGTGGAGAGGAGATGGACCCAGGCCAACGACCGGCTCTGTTCGATCTTGGGCTATTCCCGGGACGAGTTCCTGAAGATGACCTGGACCGAGATGACCCACCCCGAGGATCTGGAGGCGGACGTCCGGTCGTTCGATCGGATCCTCTCCGGTGAGATCGACCATTACGACCTGGAGAAGCGCTTCATCCGGAAGGATGGGACGATCATCTGGACCAGCATTTCGGTGGGATGCGTGCGGAAACCCGATGGCGGCGTGGACTATCTTGTCGTCCTCGTGGAGGACATCTCCGAGAAGAAAGCGGCCGAGGAGGCGCTGCGGGCGAGCGAGGAGCGCTATCGCCTGATCGCGGAGAACACGGCCGACGTCATCTGGACGCTCGATCTCGCGACCCGCCGTTTCACCTACGTGAGCCCTTCCGTCGAGAGGCTGCGCGGCTACAGCGCCGAAGAGGTGCTGGCGCAGCCGTTCGAGGCCAGCATGACGCCGGATTCGGCGCGTCGCGTCAACGCGCACCTTGCCGCAGCGCTTGCCGCGTTCGCCGCCGGGGACCGGTCGGCTGCGACCACCACGGTGGAGGTCGATCAGCCGACCAGGGATGGTGGCATCGTGCAGACCGAGATCGTGGCCAACGGGCTGGNNCCCAGGCGGCCTTGCGGGAGAGCGAGGAGCGGTATCGCAGCCTGTTCGAGCAATCACCGATCGGCGTTTACCGCACCACGCCCGACGGGGAGATCCTCCTCGCGAACCCTGCGCTGATCACGATGCTCGGGTACCTGTCCCTCGATGAGTTGCGAGCGAGGAACCTGGAGGAGGGCGGTTTCGAACCGCATTATCTGCGAGATGCCTTCAAGGACGTGATCAAGCGCGAGGGCAAAGTGCGGGGCTTCGAGGCCGTCTGGACCACGAAGGAGGGCCGGCGCCTCCACGTGCGGGAAAACGCGCACGCGATCCGGGACACCGAAGGGAAGATTCTCTACTACGAAGGCGCCGTCGAAGACATCACGGCGGAGCGAGAGACTCGGGAAGCGCTGCGCCGCAGCGAAGCGCAATACCGCCAGCTCTTCGAGAGCTCCAACGACGCGATCATGGTGTTCGAACCCGAGACCGAGACGATCCTCGACGTCAACCCGAAGGCGTGCGAGCTATACGGCCTCACCCGCGATGAGCTGATCGGCACCAGTCTCAAGCGCCTGACCGTTGACGTCGCACGCGGTGAGAAGCGGATCGCCGATCTCCGACGGAGCAACCAGGTCCAGACCTTCGAGACGATCCATCTCCACCGCGACGGTACGCCGGTCGACCTGGAAGTCAGTCTATCCGCCATCGACTACGGAGGGCACGTCGCCGTTCTCGGCACCGCCCGCGACATCACGCAGCGGAAGCAGAGTGAGGAGGAACGCAAGCGGCTCGTCGCAGCCATCGAGCAGTCGGGCGAAGCGGTCGTCATCACGGATCGCGGCGGGGTCATCCTGTACGTGAATCCCGCGTTCGAGTGGATCACAGGGTATCGGGCCGACGAGGTCATCGGTCTGAACCCGCGAGTTCTCAAGAGTGGCAAGCAGGATCCGAGGTTCTACGCGGAGATGTGGGCCACGATCACCCACGGCTCCGTCTGGACGGGGA
>PMLC01000115.1 GCA_003158745.1 Acidobacteriota bacterium | reverse complement strand
CCAAGCCTCTTGGCCCTGACACCGGGGGCAGATCCAACCCCCCGGCCAGCGCAACCTCGCCAGGAACGTCCGGCAGGCATCGTCAGTACTGAACCGTTTCTCGAAGTCTGCCAACGTCCGGGGATAATCCTCCACCATCTTCGCCGACACTACCGGTAGGGCTCAGTGGAGTCAAGTGCATACCCCTAAAGGTCAAAGGGAACGACAGCAGAGGGGCCGAGGCGCGCGGGGGCAGAGGAGGCGAAGACAACGCACTTCCGACCCGGGTCTTCCCTCTTTCCTTTTCCCTTTCACCTTTGAGTTCGTCTCATCAGTCGAAGATCGGGGACGCCACGGCCGGCGAAGGCCGCGCCAGCAACCAGTACGGTGTCAGCCCGACCGTCCCAATCAGCCCCCTCGCCGGCGACACCGTTCCGCTGATCATCCCCATGAAGAGCTTGCTCACGAGCCTGGTACGCACGCCGAACCGGAAGCCGAGCCGGGGCGACGAGTAGAACAGGGCCGCCGCGAGACGTGCTGCCGCGAGGTCGAACCTGAGGCCCCGCATCCGCCTGTCGTACGAACTCAGCGCGCCCTTCCCCTGGAGCGTCGAGACGATGGCATCCGCCGCAAGGTTGCCGCTCCTGATGGCGGAGTAGATCCCCTCCCCGAACATCGGATCTGCGAGGCCCGCGGCGTCACCGACCAGAACCACGCCGTGCGAGGCCAGGCGACGCGCCACCGGAGCGACGGGGACGAGGAGTGCCTTGACGGCGATTCGCTCGTACCCACGGAGGACCCGGTAGCGGGCAACGAAAGCCTCGAGCAGCCCCCGCATGTCGAGGTTGTCCGTACGCTTGAAGAAACGGTATAGCCCGATGTTCAGGTGATCGCGTTTCGGGAAGACCCAACCATACCCCGCAGGGATCACGCCGAGGTCGAAGATGCACGAGTCGCCCACGAGGTCGAGCATGTCCGGCGCCGGCCACAGCCGCGCTTCGATGGCCGGCACCAGACGCGGGGTTGCGCGGGGGAGCAGCTGCTTCCGGACCCTGCTGTAGACGCCGTCCGCTCCGACGAGGACCCGCGCCGTGAAGGCGCCTCTCGACGTACGGACCTCGAGGAGCCCGTTGCGAGGCTCAAAGCTCTCGAGCGATTCGCGCTCGTGGAGCACCGCGCCCGCCGCCACCGCCTTCTGCGCCATGAAGCCGTCGAGAACGGCGCGCTGGGCCATCGCCCCGATCCCTGACCGCTCGCACCGCACGGGGTGCGCCCCGTCGTATGCGACGAGAGCGGCGCCGACCCGATAATCGAGAACCGGCGACAGCGAGAACGGCGCCTCCCTCAGGGCTTTCTCCGAAAGACCGCCGCCGCACACTTTGTGACGAGGTAACGCCTCCTTGTCCAGCATCAGGACACGCACGCCGGCCGATGCGAGGCGGTACGCGACAGTGTTTCCGGCCGGCCCGCACCCGATCACGACAACGTCGAACTCTGGCGTCACGACTTCATCATAGCGCGTCGCGAGTCGGTCTCGCTCGCAGTTTCCCCGGCGGGACGGCCTCTCGTATACTCCCGCCGTGCTCCTCATCGTGAACCCCGCCGCGGCAGGCGGCCGCGTCGGTCGGCAATGGCCACGCCTCCACCGCCGCCTCCGCAGCATCGGTTTCGACCCACCGTTTGTGTTCACTGAGGCCCCCGGCCACGCGACCCAGCTCGCCGCCGAAGCCGTCCGCCTGGGAGAGAGCCTCGTGGTGGTAGCAGGGGGAGACGGGACGATCTGCGAGACGCTCCAGGGATTGCACGACGCCGGCGGCGCCACCCTCGGCATCCTTCCCCTCGGAACCGGGAACGACGCTGCCCGCAGCCTGGGTCTGCCACTGCGGCTCGAACTCGCGGCGAACGCGATAGCAAAGGGCCGCACTCGGCGAGTGGACGTGATTCGCGCCGGCGATCGCCTTGTCCTTAACGCGATCGGCGTCGGTTTGCTCGGGGCGATCAACGTCAACGCGGCTTCGATCAAGGTCGTGCGCGGCATCGCGGCCTACTTGGGGGCTGCCGCCGGAACGCTGTTCCGCTACCGCTGCCCGGAAATCACCCTCACCAATGGCTCCTTCACCTTCAAAGGAGCCATGACGATCCTCGCGATCCACAACGGTGTGACTACCGGCGGCGGCTTTCGGCTGACACCCGCGGCGGTCCCCGACGACGGCCAGCTGGACGCGTGCTTGGTCGAGGCTACGAGAGTGGCAACAAGGCTCGCACGCCTGGTGGCAGGCGTGCGGGGGACGCTCGCCAAGAAGCCTGGCTCCCACGAAATTCGGTTCACCAGGCTGGAGTTGGGGACGGGGGTCACGCTCCCCTGCCACTTCGACGGCAACCCGTCGCACATCGAGCCGCCCGGAATGACCTTCGAAGTGCTGCCGGCGGCCCAGGTGGTCATCAGCGCCGAAAGCTAGCTTCCCCCTCGTTCCTATGGACAGGGCAGCGGCTACCCTTGTTCCGAACCGTTGCCCGGCTCCGGCGGATCCCCGCGCTCGTCCGCCTCGCTTCTGGCCTGCCGCCTAGCCTCGACGACGTGGCGGGCACTGGGGTCCAGGAGCGAAACCGCCGACAGGAACGCCGAACTGAACTTGCCTGGACTCGCTTTCCTTTTCCGGTAGTAGATCCAGCCGTGCTCCTCGAAACGGAGCAGCAGACCGTCGAGGGCATAGAGAACGCCCGCAACCCCGGCGGAGATGGCCAGCCAGCGAATCGGCATTGCCGAACCCCCGTGGGGTTCGTTCTCAGTGCTTCGGCGGCGCACACTCGGCGGTCCGGAGAAGGCTGAACGTCATCGCCACCGCTGTGGAGTTCTTCTCATTGGCCAGCACGGTGACGCCCAGACGCAGCCGACCGACGGCCATGACACCCTGCGTCGTCACACGAAACTCGCCGTCAGGGAGATCCGAACGCTTGTCCGTCAAGGTGTAGAAGAACCCAGAGCCGTCGGTTCCCTCCACCTTTTGCAGCTCGATCTTCCTCTCTGCGGCCCCGGACAGCATTGCTTCCCCCATCGCCTTCGCGCTTCTCTTGATGTCGCCGGTGCTCTTGAGCGAGGAGTCGTCTTTTGGAGCGAGACCTGTCACCAGCACTTCGGCGCGAGATCCCGCATCGGGAACGATGCGGATCTGCACCGCGCCCGGTGCGGGGACGTGCGTCTGGGCCTTCCAGCCTTCCGGCAAGGCAAAGCGCAACGTGCACACCCCCGTGATGACCTGTTCCTGCCACTCCACCAATCCCTGGGCAGCAGCCGGCCCGCTCACAAAGGCGGCAGCCAAGGCCGAGACGATGGCGAGAATCCTCATGGCCGCCAGCGTAGCACCCCGCTCGCTGCGGCGGGCTCTGCGGCCAGATCGCCACCCTCCGTGCCGAGCTCAGCCGGAGCTGAGAGTCACCTTCCCGGGGCGACCACGTATCGATCGTGGAGCATGGCCACGTGGTGCGCGACGTGCCCGGCCATGATGAACGCCAGGGCTCGGACCGAGACCGGTTTGCCGTTCGCCACTCCAACCCGGTTCCAGGTCTGCGGCGGGAGGTGCCTCAGGAGAAGCAGGGTTGCGGAGCGGACGGCGCTGAACTCCTCCACAAGCCCGGCAAGAGGGATCGAGTCGTGGCCCGAGGTGCGGGCGTACTCGTTCTCGTCGAACGCCGGGAGCGCCGCCTTCTCCCCGCGGGCGAACGCGAGCGTCCGGTAGGCGAGCACGCGCTCGCCGTCCGTCCAGTGCCCGATCACCTCTCTGACACTCCACTTTCCCGGCGCGTATCGGAAGGCGGCCCGAGCCTCCGGGAGCGCGTGGAGCGACCGGCGCACGGCCTCTGCCTGCTCCTCCAGCGTCTTCAGGATGTCACCGCCACGCACCAGTGCAACGTAGCGTTCGTAGTACGGCGCGTACTCGGTTGCCTCGGGTTGGCCGATGGTGTCCATTGCCAAGTCCTCCTGCACCGTCGAGGGTAGCAGGATGCCTGGACCCTCCCCGTCTCGGCCTCAAAGAGAAGTGGGATCTACCTGGACGAGCCGCACGCAGGGCTGTACTGCCCACACCCAGAGTGCCCTCACCGACTCCGAGATGGCGCCCGGTCTACCGCAGGAGCTTGACGTACCGGAGTGTCTCGGGACGATACCCTACCTGCTCGTAGACCGCCCGAGCGTGACGGTTGCCCTCAAAAACGGTCAGGGTGAGCTGGCCGTACCCTGCCTCGCGAGCCCACGTCTCTGCGGCCCTCATGAGCGCGCCGGCCACTCCGCAACCTTCGGCATGCGCCGCCACCGCGATGATGCTCACGTGCCCGTGCGCCTCCTCCGTGAAATAGTCGCTCGTGCGCTCCAGGTAGACGAAGCCCAGGGGCTCGCCGGCGGCGCCAGCCGCGACCAGGATGACGGCCCCAGGCAGCGGTGCGGAGAAGAACCGGCGGACCGCCCTCGCCTCGCCCTCTACAAGCTCCGCCGCCGTCCGCCACGGAGGCGGGCCAAACTCACTCAAGCGGCCCGCAGCCTCCAACAGGAACGGCAGATCCTCTGGTCGCGCAGGCCGGATGGTCACTTCGACTTGGGTGCGGGGCATGCCGTACCGTATCAGGACAGGCAGTCGACCGCCAGGGCCCCTTCAGGAGCCGCAGGCTGGGGCGTGGCTGGCCGAACGAAACCCTCCAGGCTCCTCGCCAAAAAGCGCCTTGCAAGGAGGAAGCGGAGGACCGGGATTCGCCCCGCCTCTCTTCTGCCGGTCTTCCGGGAAACGAGGATCACGCCGGGCGGCAGGCCAGCAGGCCGGCCGCCCGGCGGGCGACCGCTACCTCAATACCTTTTTCACCATCTCCTCGATGACGCCGGGCTCGAGCTCCTCGAGCTCGTAGGTCACCTCCGCGATCGGCTTGTTGGTCTTGAGGACCCGGGTGAGGTCGATCGGCGTGCCCTCGACGACGACATCGCACGGCGTCGCGTTGATCGTCGCCTCGAGGTCGGCGATCTGCTGGTCCGAGTATCCCATCGCCGGCAGGATCTGGCCCGAATTGGGGTACTTCTTGTACGTCGCCGCAATGGTGCCGACGGCATAGGGCTTGGCGTCCACGATCTCGGAGGCGCCCGCGTTCTTCGCGGCGAACCAGCCGGCTCCGTAGGTCATCCCGCCGTGGGTCAGCGTCGGGCCGTCCTCGACGACCAGTGCGCGCTTGCCCTTGATCAGCTCGGGCTTGTCGACCGTGATCTTGGAGGCACACTTGATCGTGCGCGCCCTTGGGTTGTACTTCTTGCAGTTCTCGATCACCTCTTCGACCTTGACCGGGTCGGCCGTCTGCACCTTGTTCACGATGAGCAGGTCGGCCATAAGGAAGTTGGACTCGCCCGGGTAGTAGGTCAGCTCGTGCCCAGGCCGGTGCGGGTCCACCAGCGTAATGTGGAGGTCGGGCTTGTAGAACGGCGTGTCGTTGTTTCCGCCGTCCCACAGGATCACGTCGGCTTCCTTCTCCGCCTCGCGCAGGATCATCTCGTAGTCCACGCCGGCGTACACGATGAAGCCGTTATCGATGTGCGGCTCGTACTCCTCGCGCTCCTCGATCGTGCACTCGTGCTTGACGAGGTCGGCGTAGGTCTCGAACCGCTGGCACGCCTGCTTGGCGAGGTCACCGTAGGGCATCGGGTGGCGGATTGCGACGACCTTCTTCCCCATGGCCTTGAGGAGGTTCGACACGTAGCGGGTGGTCTGCGATTTGCCTACCCCGGTGCGAACGGCACAGATCGCGATGACCGGCTTGACCGATGGGATCATCGTGCGCTGCACCGAGCACACACCGAAGTTGGCGCCCCAGGCGATGACGTGGCTGCCCTTGTCCATGACGTACTGGTGCGGCACGTCGGAGTAGGAGAACCACACGTCGTCGATGTTGTTCTCCTTGACCAGCTTCTCGAGGTCGCTCTCCGGGTAAATCGGGATTCCCTTGGGGTACAGCTTGCCCGCCAGCGAAGGAGGATAGACCCGGCCCTCGATGTCGGGGATCTGGGTGGCAGTGAACGCCACCACTTCCACCTCCGGGTTGCCCCGGAAGAGGCAGTTGAAGTTGTGGAAGTCCCGTCCCGCGGCTCCCATGATCACTACTTTCCGCTTCGCCATTTCTCACCTCCCACGGTGTGCCCTGCGCCAGGCAGGGGGCTCGGCATGGCGTACCGAGCTGCTCCGCCGGGTATGGCTGAACCGGCGGCTATGGAACAAGTCAACAGTCGACAGTTGACGGTTGACAGTCAAGACCAGAGACAGCAGCCCATGCCCATGTCTGTCGCTTCTGGATTCTGGGCTCTCTGGTCTCTACTGTCGACTGTTGACTGTGAACTGTGAACTGCATTTATCATTCCCATTCGATCGTGCCGGGGGGCTTGGACGTGATGTCGTATACCACCCGATTGATGCCGCGCGCCTCGTTGACGATCCGGCGCGCCACCCGGTCGAGCACGTCGTCCGGGAAGCGGAACCAGTCGGCAGTCATGAAGTCCTCGGTGATCACCGCACGGAGTGCCGCGACGTTCTCGTACGTCCGCTGGTCGCCCATGACGCCCACGCTTCGCACCGGCAGAAGCACCGTGAGGGCCTGTGCGATCCGACGGTACAGGCCGGCTGCGCGGATCTCGTCCATGAAGATCGCGTCGGCCCTTTGAAGCAGCAACACCCGCTCAGGGGTCACCTCGCCCAGAATCCGAACGCCGAGGCCGGGCCCCGGGAACGGGTGGCGCCAGACGAACTCCTCCGGGAGTCCGAGTTCCTCTCCCAACCGCCGCACCTCGTCCTTGAACAGCCAGCGCAGCGGCTCAACAAGCTCAAGGCCCAGCCGCTCAGGGAGGCCGCCGACGTTGTGGTGCGTCTTGATCGTCGCCGAAGGCCCGCGCACCGACGTGGACTCGATCACGTCGGGGTAGAGCGTGCCCTGCGCGAGGAACCTCGCGTCCGGGAAGCGCTTCGCCTCCCGCTCGAACACCGCGATGAACTCGTGTCCGATGCGGCGGCGCTTCTCCTCCGGATCCTCGATCCCCGCCAGGCTTGCAAAGAAGCGATCGGCGGCGTTGACGCGGTCGATCGCAAGACCGAAGGTCGCAAAGCGGGCCTGCACCTTGTCGCCCTCGTCGAGGCGCAACAGGCCGGTGTCCACGAAGATGGGCGCCGTGCGCTCCCCCACCGCCTCCCGACACAACAGGGCGGTGACCGACGAGTCCACGCCGCCGGAGAGCGCCACGATGATCCGTCCGTCCGGCACCTGCTGCTGAATCCGCTCGACGGCGTCACGCCGGATCGAGGCCGCAGTCCAGTCCCGGCGCGCCCCACAGATGGTGAGGAAGTTCTCCAGGATTCGGCTGCCCATCTCGGTGTGGCGGACCTCGGGGTGGAACTGGATCCCGTAGAATCGTCTGGCCTCGTCGGCCATCGCGGCAACCGGCGCGTTCGAGGTGTGGCCTATCACGGTGAAGCCGTCGGGCAACCGGACCACGCGGTCCCCGTGAGACATCCATACCCGCTGCGCTGCCTTGGTCCCGGCGAACAGCGGACACGTGAGGTCGGCCTCGAGCTCTGCGGCGCCATACTCGCGGCTGCCGGCCGGCTCGACCTGACCACCGAGCAGGTGCGCCATCGCCTGCTGGCCGTAGCAGAGGCCCAATACCGGCGCGCCGAGCCCGAACACGCCCGGGTCCGGCCGGATCGCACCGTCCTCATAGATCGAGGCCGGGCCTCCGGAAAGGACGATCCCGATCGGGCCCAGCGCCTTCGCGTCGCTCGCCGGGACGTCGCCGCGCCGGACTTCGCTGAAGACGCCCAGCTCGCGCACGCGCCGCGCGATGAGCTGGGTGTACTGGCCGCCGAAGTCCAGAATGAGCAGGGTTTGGTGGGTCATACGCGGGCCGCTACGCGGCCGGCGCCATGCTATCAGCCCCAGCCAAGCCCGGCAACCGCGCGGCGGCGGTCTCCGACCGCGCATTTGACCGGGCTGAATTCGCCGTCGCCGTCCGCGAAGCGCCCTAGAGCTCCCGGAGCGCGACGGCGATCGGCCTGCGCACGGCGCGCACAGCCGGCGGCACGCCGCCGACCAGGCCCATGAGGAGGGCGAATCCGATCCCCAGGCCGAGCAACCCGGGCGTGACCTTGAACGCGAAGGCGACGTGCGAGAACGTCTGCCAGTTCATGGTTCCGGTCGTGAAGCCGTTCATGGGCAGCACGGCGACGCATCCCACGATACCCCCGAGCAGGGCAATGAAGAGCGCCTCCAAAACGAACGAAACGATGAGGCTCGACCTCCCGAAACCGAGCGCCCGAATCGTGGCAATCTCGCGGGCTCGTTCGGCGACGGCCGAGTACATCGTGTTGAGCGCTCCGAACACCGCCCCGATCCCCATCACGAACGCCACCAGGAAGCCGAGCACGCGGATCATCGTGGTAAGCCCCCGGGACTGCTTCTCGTAGTACTCGGTCTCGCGGTCGACCTGCACCGACAGCCTGGGGTCCGAGGTGAGCGCATCCTTGAACGCACTGAACCCTGCGGGCGACTCCAGGCGGGCGGTGACGGATTGAAAGACGTTCTGCGGGCGCTTGTAGACCTGGCTCAGGACGTTGGCGTCGCACCAGATCTCGGAGTCGAACGCACTGCCGCCCGCATCGAAGATCCCCACGACGGTCCACGTCCCGCCGCCGAATTTGACTGTCGAGCCGAGGTCGAATCCGGCATAGGACTTCACTGCGTTCCGGCCCACGACCAACTCCGCGAGGCCGGGCTTGAAGAAGCGGCCCTGGATCACTCGCACGTTGTCGCGGATCTCCAGCGCCTTGCCGGAGACGCCACGCACCTGCGCGTTTGCTACCGTGCCGGTCGACTTGAGGTTGAAGCCGGCGATCACGACGACTTCGCCGCTCACCAGCGGTGCGCTGCCGTTCCGCGCGACGCCGGGCGCGCCCTCGATCACGTGAAGCTGATCCAGGCTTACCGCGCTGACCATCTCCGAGTCGGCGCCGGCCCTCCGGACGATCGCATTGCGCGGCGATCCCGACGAGACCAGGGTAGCTTTGAAGCCTCGGGCCATCGCCAGCATCGCTACGAAGACCCCGACGGTGCCGGCGATCCCGAGCACCGCCACGACCGATGATGTCCAGCGCTGGCGGACGCTGCGCACGTTGTAGACGAGAGGGATCGCCATACTCACACCCTCCTCAGCGCATCGACCACCTTGAGGCGCATCGCGGAGACCGCCGGCAGGATCCCCGACACGATGCCCACGGCGAGCGCCAGCGCCAGGCCTAGGCCCAGCGAGCCCCAACCGAGATAGAAGTTGCCGAGGAAGCCCCCGGTGGGGTCCCCGCCGAGCGTGAAGAACTTGGCGAGCAGGAGGCCGAGCGCGCCACCCTGGCCTGCGATGATGAGCGTCTCAGCCATCACGAGGCCGAGCACTCCCACGTCGGTGAAGCCGACCGTCTTCAGCACGGCCAGCTCCGGGGTGCGCTCGCGCACGGCGATCGCCATGGTGTTGCCGGCGACGAGCAGTAGCGTGAAGAACACGACCGACCCGATCACCAGAACGAGGAACTCGATGTTCCCCATCTGCTTCGCGAACGAGGCTGCGAAGGCCTTCTCGGTCTGCGTGAGGGTTTCGTAGGGCGAGTTGGCGAAGGCGTCGTCGATGGCCTTGGTGATCTTCACGGCATCGTCCGGGTTCGCGAGCTTGACCACGTACCAGCCCACCATGCCCTTGCTGAAGCTCCTGCGCTCCTCGAGGTAGTCATTGCGGAACAGGAGCGGCGTGGTGTCGACCTCCGGGCGGTTGCCGTCGTAGATTCCGCGCACGTTGAACTCCCACGTGCCGGGCCAGATCGTGCCCCGCAGCGGGATCCGGTCGCCCACCTTGAAACCGAAGCGCTTGGCGAGCTTGCGGCCGACCAGGCAGCCCTGGCGGTCGGCGAGGAACGCCTTCTTCTCGGCCTCTGGAACGACGAACTCCGAGTACACCTTGAGCCAGGTGTCCGCGTCCACGGCGAACTGCGGGAAGAAGTTCTTCTCGTCCTGATAAACGCCGCCGAACCAGCTTGCAAACGTGACGCCGCTGATGCCCGGCATGTTCGCCAGGCGGTCGCGATACGAAAAGGGCAGCGGCATGATCAGCGACGTCTTGTTGATGACGTTGAGCCGGTCCACGCCGGCCACGTCGGAGTTCCCGCCGAACGCCGCCCGGATCGCCACCAGCAGGCCGTAGAGGAACAGCGCCACCATGAACGAGCCGATCGTCAAAGTGGTGCGGATTTTCTTGCGAAGGAGGTTCGCCCAGATTAGGCGGAAGAACCTCATGCCTCACCTCCGCCGCCGGCGCCCCCCTCCACCAGCACACCCTTGTCGAGGTGCAGGACGACATGCGCCCGTTCGGCCGCCCGGGGGTCGTGCGTCACCATCAGGAGCGTCTTGGCGTGCTCGTGCACGAGACGCTCCAGAAGATCCATGATCTCGCCCGCGCTCTTGCGGTCCAAGTCCCCCGTGGGCTCGTCGGCGAGCAGGAACGTCGCGTCGGCCACTATTGCCCGCGCGATCGCGACGCGCTGCTCCTGCCCTCCAGAGAGCTGCCGGGGGTAGTGCTTCATGCGGTCCGACAGGCCCACGACCGCCAGGGCTGTCTCGACGTGCTGCCTGCGCTCGGCCTTTGAGAGCCTCGTGAGAAGCAGGGGCAGCTCGACGTTCTGGAACGCCGTGAGCACCGGAATCAGGTTGTACATTTGAAAGATGAAGCCGACGTGCCGGGCCCGCCACGCCGTCAGCTTGTTGGCCGACATGTGGGTGATCTCGTCGCCCGCGACCTTGATGCTGCCGGACGTCGGGAGGTCGAGCCCGCCGAGCAGGTTCAAGAGCGTCGTCTTGCCCGACCCCGACGGCCCCATGAACGCGACGAACTCGCCGGCGCCGACGTCGAGGTTCAACCCTTGCAGCACGTGGATCTCCTCGCTGCCGCGCTGATACTTCTTGTCCAGATCGCGCACCTGCACGAGGCTGTTTCCGTTCGCCTTGGCGTCCACCCTCACCATGCCTTCCTCCGCTTCAAACTCCCGGCGCCGCGATCCGACGACCTGGCCCGTCTCGTCCGGACCCCGGATCCCTGACCCGGGATCCCGTCACTTCACCTTGACCTTCTGCCCATCGTGGAGGTCCTCGGGACCGGCAACGACCACCCGATCCCCGGCGGAGAGGCCTCCCAGAACCTCCACGTCGCTTCCGCGCGTGACGCCGATGCTGACCGCGCGGCGTTCCACGGTCCCGTCGCGGAAGAGGAAGACCACCTGCTTCCCGTCGGAGTGTCTGAGCGCCGCAGCCGGGATCAGCGCTCGCGGCGCGACCTGACCAGCCGGCTTCTCGTCCGCCAGGAAGGAGACCTTCACGCCCATGTCCGGGAGGATGCGGGGATCCAGCGCGTCGAACGAGATCCTGACCTTGACGGTGGCCTTCTGACGGTCCGCGGTCGGAATCACCGTCCGCACCTTCGACGGGATCCGCCAGTCGGGGTAGGCGTCGAGCACCGCCTCGACCCGCTGCCCGGGCACGACCCTCGCGATGTACGACTCGTTGACGTCCACCTCGGTCTCGATCGAAGCCATGTCCACGATGGTCGCGATCCCGGTGCGGGTGAATCCTCCACCGGCGGAGAGCGGCGAGACCATCTCGCCGACCTGGGCGTCCTTCGAGACCACGACACCCCCGAAAGGCGCCCGCACCGTGCAGTTGTCCACGTCCTGCTGCGCCACCGAGATCTGAGCGTCGGCGGCGCGGACCTGTTCCCTCGTTGCGGCGATCTGCGCCCGCAGGCTTTCCGCCGCGGTGCGAGCCAGGTCCAGCGCCTGCACGCTGGCAACCCCCTCCTTCTCAAGGTCCTGCTGGCGCTTGAGTTCGCGATCGGCGTTGGCGAGATTTACCTCCAGGTTCGCGATCACCGCCGCCGTGGCGTCCCGCGAGGTGCGCGCAGCGATGAGACGGCGCTGAGCGTCGGAGTCGTCGAGGCGTGCGAGCACCTGACCTTCGGTGACGTTCACCCCCTCGTCGATCAGCACCTCGACGACCCTCGCCGTGATCTTGGCCGCCACCGTGGCGCGACGGCGGGGCGTGACGTATCCGCTGGCATTGAGCAGCGCGGCCGAGGTTCCCTCACCTGAAGAACGAGCGCTCGCAACCTCCACCACCGGCTTCCTGCCGATGACCAGGAACACGGCACCAACGAGGATCACCACCCCGCCAACCGCGACGGCGAAGATGCGCCAGAACTTCCGGCCGCCGCCCTGGTTCCGTGCCCCTTCGTCGATCCTCAGTGCCGAGAGGTCCGGGCGCCCCGCGCCCTGGTTGCTGCTCATGATGCCGGTCCTCCTTCGATCCCCAAGCTCCTCGAGTGTGCCGATACGAGTGAAGACTCCGCGAAGTTTCGCAGCCGGCCGCCGAATTCGCAAATCACCGGCCAACGGCAGCACATCACCGGTAAACGCATCCTCTTGGCAACTTTCGCCGCAGCGTCATCGGGTCGATTCCCCGGTCCCCAAGCGAGTCAGGAAGGTGAGCAGCGCAGGCATCGCGCGCCGCCAGTCGCTCCACCGGTGTTCCGCGTCCGGAATCGAGGCCGCATCCACGGCGATCCCACGCTGCCGGAGGATCGCGATGAGATCGTCGGCACCTTTCTCACACCGGTCGCGCGAGCCTGTCCGGATGAAGAGCGGGGGC
>PMLC01000045.1 GCA_003158745.1 Acidobacteriota bacterium | reverse complement strand
TTTCCCTTTGACCTGGTTCCTTTCGAACGGTCGAACGTGGGAACCTCCGAACGGTTTCTCGCTCCTCTGCCCCTCTGCTCCCCTGCCCCTCTGCCGCCGCCGACCGGCGCGCAGCCGCGCCGTTATTCGATCTTGATAGGGGGCATCCAGACCGGTCCTGGCGTCACGATCTTCCCTGCCAACGCCTCCTTCACCATCGCGCCCCACCGGGCCTCGGCGTCGTCCCTCTCCATGATCTTCTGAAAGAACGGCCTACTGGTCGGGTAGAAGACGAGCTCGACCGCCACCTCGGGTTTCAGCCCAGCGAGCTCCTTGGCGGCGGCGAGCGCGTCGTCGAACGTGCCGAGCTCGTCGACCAGCCTGCGCTCCTTGGCCTGCTCGCCGGTGAACACCCGGCCGCGCCCGATGTCGTCGACCTGGCCGCGCGTGAGTTTGCGCGACGACGCGACCCGTTCGAGGAACGAATCGTAAATCCGATCGAGGAAGGCTTGCACCGTCTTGCGCTGCTCCGGCGTCCACGGGTCGACGGAGCTGTACATGCTCCCGTTCGGCGCCGTGTCGATCCTTCCCCAGGTCACGCCGATCTTGTCCTCCCAGAACCTGGTCATGTCGAGGTGGCCGGAGAACACCCCAATCGACGCGGTGATGGTCCCGGGGTCCGCGACGATCTTCCTGGCCCCGCATGTGATCCAGTAGCCGCCGGACGCGGCGACATCCCCCATCGAGACCACCACCGGGATCCTGGCCGCCGTCTTCAGCATCTCGGTGCGGATGATCTCCGAGGCCACGGCGCTCCCTCCCGGGGAGTTGATGCGGAAGATGGCGGCCTTGGCGCCCGAGTCGCGCACTTCGCGCCAGGCGCGCGCGATCGTCTCGGAGCCCATTACGTCCCCGCCGAACAGCGGCATCGGGGAGTAGCCGTTCTCGCCGCGCAGGATCTCGCCCTCGGCGACGACGACCGCGATCGGCGTGCCGCTGCGGTCAGGCCGGTCCGCCTTGAGGTAGCGCCGGATCGAGACCTCCTGGAGCTCCTGGCTGCCGTGAGCGTTGCACGACTCGACGAAGGTCTCCCAGTCGGCCAGCTCGTCGACGAGCTTCTCCTTCAGCGCGGCAGGACCCAGGAAGGGGCCTCGCCTCATCAGCATCTCGGCCTGGACCGCCGTCATCCCGCGGCCGGCCGCAATCCCGGCAACCACCTGCTTCGTCACCGAGCCCAGCAGCCAGGTCGTCATCTCCCGGGCGGCGGGGGTGAAGTCCTTCTCGGTGTAGAAGAAGCGAGCACTCTTGTAATCGCCGATGCCGGGAAATTCCGGCGCGATTCCGAGCTTGTCGAGGGTGCCCCGGATGAACGGCGTGCGGGCGGAGAGGCCGATGAGGTTCACGTCTCCCATCGGGTTGAGCACTACCCGCTTGCAGCTGGTCGCGAGCAGGTACTGCGCGTTGCCGGGTGCGAACTCGCCGGCGGTCTCGAGGTACGCCGAGGTGGCCTTCCCCGCGCGGCCTACCTTCGCGAGAAGCTCGCGAAGCTCCTCGATCGTGGCGAAGCCGGCGGTGAACTCCTGGATCTTCACCCTCACCCCGCGCACCTTGGAATCGGACGCCGCCTGCACGAGGGCGTCCCGGTAGTCCTGCCGGGTGAGGGTGCGAAGGGCGAACAACTCGCCAAAAGGCGAGTCGGTGGCCGCCTCGGGGATCGGCCCCGAGATCTCGACGGTCAGCAGTGTGTTGCCGGGGACGTGCCGGGTCGCGTAGCGCGTCCCGAGAAAGATCGCCAGGACGCCGCCGCCCAGGACGAGGACGACGCATCCGACCGCCGTGAGTGCCTTCGTGCGCGCTGTCATGTGGCCCTCCGCAAGCTCCGCCCCGAATGATACGCGACCACCGCGTTGGAGTTCTGAAGCGCCACGCCGGCGGCCGTTGGGGCTTCCCGAAGCAGGGGAGCCGAGGAGCAGAGGGGCAGAGGAGATGGAAGACGAAGAAAGCTACGAGGAGCAGGAGAGACTTGCCTGTTCTCCCTTGCTCCCCGGCTACTCCGCTCCTCTGCTCCTGTCTTGCCTCTGCTCCTCGGCCCCTCTGCTGCTTTGCCGGCTACTTGGCGGGCGCGGTGGGGCGGCGTGCGACGATCTTCTCGATCTCGTCCATCGCCCAGTTCATCTGCGCCTCGAGCGCCTTGTACGGCGCCGGGCTCGCGAGGTCCACACCTGCTTCTTTGAGCAGCTCGTACGGGTAGCGGGAGCCGCCGGATTTCAGAAGGCCGAGGTAGCGCTCCCTGGCGCCGGGCTTGCCGTCCAGCACCTCGCGCACGAGCTGCGACGAGGCCGCCAGAGAGGTGGCGTACTGGTAGACGTAGTAGTCCATGTAGAAGTGCGGGATGTACGCCCACTCGACGGTGTACTCGTCGGGGATCCGGACGATGCCCTGGTCGGACCCGTGGTACCGGCGGAGCAGCTCGCCGTAGATCTTAGTCAGCTTGGCCCCGGTCAGCGCCTCGCCCTTCTCGGCGGCTTCGTGGATGGCGAGCTCGAACTCCGCGAACATCGTCTGCCGAAAGAACGTCCCGCGCAGGTTCTCGAGGTAGTTGCCGAGCAGGAACATCCGCTCGTCGTCGTTCGCGGCCTGGGAAAGCATGCGCCGGAGCAGGAGCGCCTCGTTGAACGTCGAGGCGACCTCCGCGATGAAGATCGAGTAGTCCGCCGTCGGGAAAGGTTGCGCCTTGTTGGCCAGGTACGAGTGCATGGCGTGGCCCCATTCGTGGGCCACGGTGGAAACGCTCTCGTAGTCGTCGTTGTAGTTCGTCAGGACGTACGGGTGCACGTCGTACGCCGACCCGTTGGAGTACGCCCCCGAGCGCTTCCCCTGCTGCGGGTACACGTCCATCCAGCGGGAGTCGAACCCCTTGCGGACGGTCTCTACGTACTCCGGGCCGAGCGGCGCCAGCGCCTCGAGGACGAGCGCTTCACCCTTGTCGATCGGGAAGCTCATGTCCACGTGCTTGACCAGCGGCGGGTAGATGTCGTGATAGGCGAGGTCGGGGATGCCGAGGAGCTTCGCCCGCAGCTTGAAGGCCCGGTGGAGCGTCGGCAGCGCGCGGTTCGCCTCGGCGACGAGGGTGCGGTAGACGGCCTCCGGCACGTTGCTCCCGTCGAGCGCGGCGGCCAGGCAGGAAGGGTAGTTGCGGGCCCGCGCGTAGAACAGGTCACGCTTGACCTGGGCGTCGAGGGTCGTCCCGAACGTCCGCTGGTACGCCTCGAACGTCTTCCAGAACTCGCGGAACACCAGGATGCGGTCCGCGCGGTCAGGGAGAGCCCGGTACCTGGCGTAGGCGGCCTGGTCGAGGCGCACCTTCTGGCCGTTCGAGAGGGTGACCTCGGGGAACGGCACGTCGGCGTTCGCGAGGACGCCGTAGATCGTCGACGGCGCCGGGGTCACCAGAGCGGCCTCGGCGAGGACCTTCTCCTCGCCTTGAGAGAGGGTGTGCGCGCGCTGCCTCTCGAGGTCCTCCAGGAAAAACCGGTACGGCGCGAGGCCGGGCTCGTCCTTGAGGAAGGCGGAGACCGTCCCGGCTGGGAGCGCCAGGACTTCCGGCGCAATCCACGACGAGCGGGAGCCGAACTCGGCCGCCAGCTGCATGACCTCCTGCCGGGCGCCAAGCGCCTCGGGCACCCTCGTGTCCTCGTCCGAGCGCATCGAGGCGTAGGAGCCGATGCGGCTGAGCTCCTTGGCAAGGCCGAAGTAGAGGTCGAGCGCGGCCTTCATCGCGGCCGGCGAGCTGCCGAGTGTGCCCCGGTGTGCGTCCAGCTCCGAGAGCCGTCCCGCGAGCTGCTGCCGCGCCGCGTCGAACGCCTGCGGCGTCGAGTAGAGATCGCCCAGGTTCCAGCGATATTTCTCCGGGACCGGTGCGGCGCCCGCGATCGCAACTGTGCCCGTCACGAGTCCAGTCAACACCATCTGCGCGAGCCAAATTCTCGTCATGAGACCCTCCGGGACCGCCACGATCGCGGATTGTAGCCTGTCCAGGATAGGAAGAGGGTAGAGGGTAGATGAACGACCAGGACATCCACCGGCGTCTTCCGTCCCTCTTCCGTCTTCCTTGGTCCGCCAACGGCGGCGCCCCGTCAGAGGATGAGCATCGCGTCGCCGAACGAGTAGAAACCGAAACGCTCCCGCACCGCGATCGAGTACGCCGCCAGAACGCGCTCCCGGCCTGCAAGGGCCGAGACCAGCATCAGCAATGTGGAGCGTGGCAGGTGGAAGTTGGTAAGCAAAGCCCCGGTGCCGCGAAACCGGTATCCCGGTCGGATGAAGAGGTCGGCGCGGGCTGCACCGGGCAGCACCCGCCCTCTGCCGGAGGCGAGCGCGTGTTCGAGGGCTCGGCACGCCGTCGTCCCGACGCACACGATCCGCCGCCCCGCCGCCTGAGCACGGTTGAGCGCACGTGCTGTCGCCTCGGTGACCTCGTAGTCCTCGGGGTCGAGCCGGTGTTCGGCCGGGTCATCGGCCTGCACGGGCTTGAACGTGCCCGGGCCGACGTGGAGCGTCAGACGCGCGATCTCCACTCCGCGGTCGCCGAAGGCCTCCAGCAGCTCGGGCGTGAAGTGCAGGCCGGCGGTGGGCGCGGCGACCGCGCGTCCCTTCTTCGCGTAGACCGTCTGATAGCGCTCGCGGTCCGCCTCGGAGGGACCGTCGGGGCGCCGGATGTACGGCGGGAGCGGAACCTCGCCGACCGCAGCGAGCGCGGCTTCGTCCAGCGCCGGGACGAACTCCACCCGCCACGTGCCTTCGCCCAGACGCTCACGCGGGATCGCTCCGCCCCTCGCGAGCGCCAGCTCGACGCCCACGCGCAGACGCTTGGCCGGCCGCGCCATCACCTCCCAGTCGGAAGCTCCAAGCGGGCGGACCAGCAGCAACTCGGCGTCCCCGCCGCCCGGCCTTCGGGCCCGGATGCGAGCCGGTATCACCTTGACGTCGTTGAGGAGGAGCAGATCGCCCGGCCTCAGCAGCGCCGGGAGCGACGACACGCGGTCGAGCGAGACCTGACCCGAGTCGCGGCGCAGCACGACGAGCCGTGACGTCCCCCGCAGCCGCGCGGCCTGCGCGATCAATTCCGGCGGGAGGTGATAGTCGAAGTCCGACGTCCGCACGGTGGCATGCTACCTGTTCGCAGGCCCCAGAACGACAGTTGAGAGTTAAGAGTGACGAGTTGAGAGTTAACGGTAAGAAACGCCGCCCGCACACTCGAGTCTTGGCGATTCGGCATCGCCCCCTTGTCTCTCAACTCTTCACTCTGAGCTCTTAACTTCGGGGCCTCAATCCTCGAACGTGCGAACCTCCGAACGCCCTCGCGCCCCGTACTACTTGACGCGCTCGACGAAGCGTCCGTCGCGGGTGTCGACCTTGATCCTCTCGCCGGTCGTGAGGTACGGCGGCACCAGCACCTCGATCCCTGTCTCGAGCGTGGCGGGCTTGAGCTGCGCCTGGGCGGTGGCGCCCTTGATCGCCGGGGCGGTGTCGACCACCAGCAATTCCACCGTCACCGGCAGCTCAACGGTCAGCACCTCGCCGTTGTAGAGCAGCGAGCCCAGCTCAAGCCCGTCCGTGAGGTACCCGACGCCGTCGCCCAGCGCCTCGGCCAGGAGCGTGAACTGCTCGTAGTTGCCCTGGTCCATGAACACGAACTCGTCTTCCTGGCGGTAGAGGAACTGCACGGGCCGCTTCTCGCAGTCGGCGACGTCCACGGTCTCGTTCCCCCGATACGTGCGGGCGATCGACTGCCCCGTCCGGAGGCTGCGGGTCTTGACCTTCACGAGCATGCTCGCGCCTCGGGCGCTCGGCGTCTGCACCGAGACGTCGGTGACCTGCCACGGCGCGCCGTCGATGTCCAGGATGTCGCCGCGCTTGATCTCTGTGGCGCCGATCACGTCTTCCTCCCGGCCAAGGCCCGCCTCGCGCCCCGGCGCGAGCGGCCGCCGAGCTCGGCGTGGCGGTAGCAGTCTACGAGGTGGTCGTTCACGAGGCCGCACGCCTGCATGTGCGCGTAGACGATCGTGGGTCCGACGAAGGTGAATCCGCGCCTGATGAGCTCCTTCGACAGGGCCTCCGACTCGGGGGTCAGCGCCGGGATGTCCTTGAGCATCTTCCGGGCGTTGACGATCGGCGAGCCGCCCACGAAGCGCCAGATCAGGGAGTCGAACGAGCCGAGTTCGTTCTGCACCTTCAGCAGGGCACGGGCATTGGTGACGGCCGAGTTGACCTTCTGGCGGTTCCGGATGATCCCCGGGTCGGCCAGGAGCTTCTCGATCCTGGCCTGGGTGAAGCGTGCGACCTTCTCGGGGTCAAACCCGGCGAACGCGCGGCGGTACCCTTCCCGCCGCTGCAGGACGGTGCGCCACGACAACCCGGCCTGCGCACCCTCCAGGACCAGGAACTCGAAGTGCCGTCGGTCGTCGTGCAGCGGCGTCCCCCACTCGGTGTCGTGGTAGGCCTCCATGAGCGGATCGGGCTTCCCGAGCCAGCATCGTCTTTCCATGGCGCGACGATACCAAAGCGAGGCCGGCGGCCCAAGCGGGCCCTTGCACCGTCGGACCGCGACGCGGATGATTTGCGCTGTCGGGCGGGTTACGCCTGCGGCGCGGCGGTCCGCGCGCGGAGGGAAGACATGGAGCAACTCCTCGAGCTCATCGGCCGGTATGGCGGGCTGTTCGTGTTCGCCAACGTGCTGATCGAGCAAGTCGGTCTCCCGGTGCCCGCCCTGCCGACGCTGGTGCTCGCCGGAGCGCTGGCGGCGGGGGGGAAGCTCTCTGCGCTCTGGGCGCTGGCGGCGGCCCTGCTCGCCGCGACGATCGCGGACTCCGCGTGGTACGTGATCGGGCGCCGGTTCGGCCACCGCGTGCTGCGGACGGTCTGCCGGCTGTCGCTGTCACCGGAGTCGTGCGTTCGCCAGACCGAGGGGGTGTTCGAGCGCTACGGTCTCCTGTCCCTCGTGCTCGCCAAGTTCATCCCTGGATACTCCACGCTGGCGCCGCCCCTTGCGGGCATCGTCCGGACGCCTCCTCTGATGTTCCTGGCGTACAACACCGCCGGATCGCTGGTGTGGGCCGGACTGCCACTCCTCGCAGGCATGCTTCTGCACCACACTGTCGCCCGCGTGCTCGGGGTCCTCGATGGGCTCGGTACCTGGGGCGCCGCGGTGCTGGCGGGTGGGCTCGCGGCCTACCTGCTCGCACGCTGGGCGCGCCTGAGCCGCTTTCGGAGGGCGCTGCGCATCGCCCGCATCTCGGCCGAGGAGCTGCAGCGGCTGATGGACTCGGGCCAACAGCCACTCATCCTCGACGTCCGAACCAACCTCGTCTTCGCCCTCGACCCGCGCACGATCCCGGGGGCCATCCGCCTCACCATCGATGAGCTCGACTCGAAGCTTGCAGGCGTCCCCCGCGAAAGGGAAATCGCCCTGTTCTGCACGTGACCCAACGAGGCCACGGCGGCCCGGGTGGCTGCCAAGCTCAAGGACCGAGGGTTCCAGAGGATCCGCCCCCTCAAAGGCGGGTTCGACGCGTGGGTGTCGGCGGGCTTCGAGGTCGAGCAGGGTGCCGTGATACCGTGAGGGTGCGGGTGTCAGGAGGTGTCTTGATGCGTCGAATCGCCCCCCAGGAACTGCTCGCCACGCCGTTCTCCATCTTCGACCAGCAATGGGCGCTCCTCGTCGCTGGAAGCGACCGCCCCAACCCGATGACGGTGTCGTGGGGAGGGCTTGGAACGCTGTGGAATCGCCCCGTCGCGACGGTCTACGTGCGCCCCACGCGCTTTACCTTCTCGCTTCTCGGCGAGGAGCCGGCGTTCACGCTCAACTTCCTCCCGGAGGCGCACCGCGCCGCCCTCGACCTCTGCGGCGCCGTCTCCGGGCGGGACACCGACAAGTGGGAGGCAACGGGTCTGCACCGTCTGCCGGGTGAGGCGGTGAGAACGCCGCGCGTGGCCGAGGCCGAACTGGCCCTCGAGTGCCGCGTGCTCGCCACCCTCGACGTCGATCCCGCGCAGTTTCTCGCCCCCGCGATCGAGGATCTCTACCCGCAGAAGGACTACCACCGCGTCTTCATCGGCGAGATCCTCGGCGCCTGGGCCGAGGACCGGTTCATCGCCCCTAGCGCGTAGCGGCCTGGCGAACCTTCTTGAGACGATGCCGCGCCTATTGCGCGGCGCCTGCGCGGGGGCTACGTTACCGAAGGTATCTCTGGAGGGCCCATGGAGCCGGAACCGGCCAAGCGTCTCCTCAATCAGTACGACAGGCCTACCGGGAAACACTTCCTGATCCTCGGGATGTCGTGGGCAGGGTGGCTCTTCGATTTCTACGACCTGATGCTGTTCTCGTTCCTGCTCATCCCGATCAAGAAGTCGCTCGCCCTCTCCGACTCGTCGCTCTCGCTTCTCGTCGGCACCACGCTCGCGGCGACCGCGCTGGGTGGCATTGTGTTCGGGTGGCTCGCGGACAGGTTCGGGAGAAAGACCGTGCTTTCCTGGACCATCCTGGTGTACTCGCTCGGCGCGTTCCTGTGCGGGTTCGCGCAGGGCGCCGCGTGGCTGGCGGTCTGCCGGATCATCACCGGGCTCGGCGTCGGGGGGGAGTGGGCGACCGGGCAGACCTTGGTCGGAGAGACGTTCCCCGCCCGGATGCGCGGCCGGTTCGCGGCGGTGATGCAGACGGGCGCGCCGCTGGGAATTGCGATCGCTTCGGTCATCGGCGGGTTCGTGCAGCCGGCCCTCGCGAACGCCTTCGGACCCGACTGGGGCTGGCGCGGCTGCTTCTTCATCTCCGTCGTCCCGGCCCTGCTGGTGGTGCTCATCCGGCGCCACATGCCCGAGTCGGACGTGTGGCTCGAGCGCAAGCGCGTCGCGGCTCCGAAGGAAACCGGCCAGCTCCGGTACCTCCTCACAACGCCAGACCTGCGTCGCCTCTTCCTCCTGGGTCTGGTCCTCGCGACCACCGACATGTCGGCCTACTGGTTCACCTACTCCTGGATGCCGAGGTACCTGTACGAACACCTGGGGTCGTCGCTCGGCAAAGCGGGGATCTGGATGCTGGTGACGCAAACCGGCGGCACGCTCGGCTACCTCTCGTTCGGGATCGTCGCCGACTGGAAGGGGCGCCGGGTCGCGTACACGATTTACTCGCTCATCTGGGCGATCGGGCTGTTCGCGGTCACCTGGTTCTGGGGCGCCCTCGCGGTGTACCCCGCGATGACCATTCTGTTCATGTTCCTGGTCGGCCTCGGGACGGGAAACTACTCGGGCTACGGCCCGATCTTCTCGGAGATCTTCCCGACCAGGGTCCGGAACACGGCGATGGGCGCCGCGTTCAACCTCGCGCGCGGGGTGCAGTTCTTCACGCCCCTTATCATCACGACGGTCGCGGCACGCTACGGCCTCGGCGGCGGGATCTCGCTGGCCGGCTTCTTCGCGCTGATTACGGGCATGTGGGTGTGGACGCTGCCGGAGACGCGCGGCACCACGATCGGCGTCGAGTCCGCGCAGGAATCACGGGAAAAGTCCGTGATCGCCTAGGAGCTTGAACGCAGCTCGGCAGTAGGCGCCCGTGACGAGTTGACCGCAGGGCCTCCCCTCGGCGCCGTGATATCCTTCGCCGGTGAGCTGCCTCGCAACCTGTCGCACAGCCTGCAGCCACCGCTCAACTCGCCCCTCGCGTCCGTCACTCGCCTGTTGCCCTGCAGTCCCCCATCCCGAGTTGGGCAGCCAAGAACCGCCAGATCGGAAGAGGCGTCGGCCGCGGGCGCGGTTGGAGGTCATCGCCTTTCTCCTCGTCTCCTGGGCGCGTCTCGCCTCGGGCCAACTGCCTCTCCCCATTCACGTCATTCCGCTCGGGGCGACTGGGGGGGTAGATCGGTGGCGTACCGACGTCACCGTCGCGAATGTCGGGCAAAGGGCCGTCGTGGTTGGCATCCGCTTCTTCCCCGAACAACACGACAACGCGTTCGACGGCACTTTCCCCCACAGCTTCACCCTGGGTCCGGGGGAGACGAAGACCATCGAGGACGCGGTGGGGGCCTGGTTTCCGTCGTTTCGTGGCCGGCGCGGGTGGTTGTTCATCGCGGACGCGACGCCCGTCGATTGCACCGTGCCGGACCGGCCCTACCCCGCTCTGCTGGCGGTCACGGCCCGGGTTCGTCGCGGCGGGACATCCACATTGATCGATTCCGACTGGCTCCGTGCCAATGTGACCGACGGCCCGTCGGTGATCGCCGGCATCGGTAGCGTCGGAGGTCGGGTTACTTCCGGGCGTGTGGAGCTTGGGCTGGCGAACATCTCGACGGCATCGCTGCCGGTTCGCATCGACCTGTTCGATGGTAAAGGGCGCTCCGACGGCAGCACCTTGCGGGAGCTGCCCCCGCTCTCGTTCGCAATGTGGTCGCTTTCCGAACTGGGGCTTCCTGAAGTTGGGGGAACGGGCCGGATCGAGGTCACGCTTCGAACGCCTACGGGCCCATGCCTGGCCGCCCAGCAGCCGCCTCCCTGTACCGACCCGTGTGACCGATCCGTCTGCCCGCAGAGGTACCGCTTTCCGTCGACCCCGGCGTTCTTCGCTTTCGTGATCGAGAGCACGGGCGCGTCGCTCGTGTACCGAACGCCTGTCATTGATTTTGTCGGAGCCCAACGGATCGCCACCGCGTATGCCCAGAAAAACTGTCCCGACGTGAACGCGGCGGCTCGGATCATGGACCTCTTCGCCAAGCTCGCGCTGCTCCGCGATCCAACCCCCACGCTTCGAAAGGTGCAGCCGTAGTTCTGAGGACGCGTCGCGGCGCTAGCTGGCGGGTTTTCCACCGTCCACGACGCGGCCGTCGCGCATCTGCATGGTTCGGTCCATTCGCCCTGCCACGGACGGGTCGTGCGTCACGACCACCAGGGTCCCGCCACATCGGTCGGCCCAACCGAGCAACTCATCAAGGATTCTCCCTCCGGTCGCCGAGTCGACGCTCCCGGTGGGCTCGTCCGCCAGCACGAACGCAGGGTCGTTGACCAGGGCGCGCGCGAGGGCGGCCAACTGCCTTTCCCCACCGGAAAGCCCTGAAGCCAGCGTGCGGGCGCGACTGCCGAGCCCGAGCCGATCCACCAGCTCTCGAGCCCGTGCGAACCCCTTGTCGCGGCCGTCGAGCACCGGCAGGGCCACGTTCTCCTCGACCGTGAGGTGCGGCAGGAGATAGTGAAACTGAAACACGATCCCAACCTCGCGGTTGCGCCACTCCTCCGGATGGTGAAGCGAGCTTGCCGGGAGATCGTCGATGAGGATCTCACCCCTGTCGGGCCGGTCGAGAAGCGCGAGGAGAGCGAGCAGGGTCGACTTGCCGCACCCGGTCGGACCGATCACCGCGACACGCTCGCCCCGCTCCACCTTGAGGTCGACTCCGCGCAGCGCGAAGACGAGACCGCCCTCGTAGGCCTTGTGGAGGTCCTGGGCAACAATCTCGAGGCCCCGTCGCACTGACGTACTATACGCTGGTGACCGGTCTGGTCGCGATCGGCTTTCGCAACGTCGTACGCCGCCCGCTCCGCTCCATCCTCACGAGCGCCGGGGTCGCGTTCGGCGCAGCGTCATACGTCGTGCTTGTGGCCTCGGGCCAGGGGCTCAAGGACGACCTGCGCACGATCGTCGCAGGCCTCGGCAGCGAGGTACTTGTGCAGCACGCCGGCGCGTCGCTGCCGGAGCTCTCACACGTTGGCCCGGCGGATGTCGCAGCGTTGCGCGCCCTCCCCGAGGTGCGGGACGTGTCCGTGGTGACAATAGGCGCCAGCCAGCTCCCGGACCGCTCGCAGGTGCTCGTCTTCGGGGTCGACACCGGCCAGGCGCTGATCCGTGCGGCACGGCTCGTGGCCGGACGATTTCCCCGTCCAGGTACCGACGAGGTCGTCGTCGGCCGGGCTTCGGCACGCCGGCTGGGCCTTTCACCAGGAGACGTCGTCGAGCTCGCCGGAAGGAACCGGTTTCGGGTGGTCGGGGTATTCGAGACCGGCCAAGGTGTCACCAACAGCTCGGCAGTGATCGACGTGGCCGCCGCGCAACGGATCTTCGGCCTGGGCGATACCATCAACCTGGCCTTTCTCAACCTCAAGCACGGGGCCGCCGTCGACGATGTGATTGAGCGCATTCTCCGCGACCTCCCCAACCTGGAAGCCCGGCCTTCGGACGTATGGGTTTCCTCGATCCAGCAGCTCGAGGTGGCGGAAAGGTACACGCGCTACCTTGGACTCGTTGTCCTGGTCATCGTTGCACTGGGCGTCGCGACCTCGATGTCCATGAACGTGACCGAACGCACTCAGGAAGTGGGCATCCTGCGTGCAATCGGATGGAGCCGCTTCCGCGTCCTTCGGCTGGTTCTCCTCGAGGTCTCTCTCATCGCCATCGCGGGTGCGGCCGCTGGCTTGTGCCTCGCCCGGCTCGCGGTTCTGGCGACGAGCACCTTGCCGGTCAGCTGGTCGTTCTGGCTGAACCCGGCGGCCGTGCGCGGCAGGATCCTCGCCGTTGGTTTGGTCGTCTCGGTTGCAGCGTCACTCGCGGGCAGCCTGCCGGCCATCGGCCAGGTCCTTCGTGGGTGCCCTGCAGATTCTCTGCGCCACGGGTAGTCCCGACCCTCAACTGCCACCTGAGCTCGAACCGGAGGAAGCCCGGATTCCCAGGCGCTGCTTGCCTACGGTGTGGCGACGTACCTACCGTCGATCGCCTCGAAAAAGAGCCGCCTGATCTCGTTGTGCCCGCGATCGTTCGGGTGGTGGCAATCCGGTGAGAACCACAGCGAGGGATCGGGCGCATAGTAGTAGCGACTGCTCATGTCGCCGTGGCGGAAGCCGTGCCCATGGAACGCCCCGAGCGCATCGATAACGGCAAAGTGCATTTCCGTGCCGAGTCGGATGTAGCCGTCGCGCCAGGTATCGAGCGCCGGAATGAAGTTGGCGAGGTCAAGCCCGAAGAAACACTGCTGTGTCTGTCCCACTCCGTCGCTGGGGTCGAATACAGTCATGAGGTAGATGCTTGTCCCGTCGGGGAAGTGAGCCCTGTCTTGCAGAAAGCCGACAAGATCACGGAGGTTCTTGACCCCGGTGTCGAGGAGGGCCGGCGTCGGATCGCCCAGAGAGAGGATCCGGCCGTAGAAGTCGTTTCCTCCGATTGTGATCGCCACGATCGAGTGCCCCATCACCGGAGCAGGCAGGATCCGACCGAGCGATGTCTTCTGCTGCAGTACGGACGAAGTTGTTGCCCCTTGAAAGGCCACGTTGATCAGGTCGACCGGGTGTCCGTACTTGGCGGTGAGACTGGTGCCCCTCTCCCCCGGCCACGCCGTGTCGTCGTTATTCTGGAGCAGCGACGCGTAGGCCAACGAACGCTCCGAGGCGCCGCCGCCGACGCTGATCGAGTCGCCGAGCACGATCAGTCGTCTCGCGTCCTTGGGGCGGATGTCCGGCGGCACGTAGGAACCGTGCCGCATCGCATGCTGCTTCGGTACGCTGCAGGCGACCAGACCCGCACAAAAAAGAACCGCTATCCAGCCGTGGCGAACAGGGCCCCTGCTCCCGCGGCAGAAGCCGTCCCGGCATGAACGCTTCGGCAGAGTCGTCGCTCCGAACACGAGATCACCCGGCCCGAAGTGCAGCTGAAGGGGTGATCCTGAGGGCGCGTGCAACCGGAAACCCCGCACCCAGAACGGCGGCAGCAGCACTCACCGCGGTGGCTTCGAGCGCTACTCCCGGCGGAAGCAGTCCCGAAAGCAGGCCGATACTCGAACCCGGCCCGAAGCGCGCAAGCAGCCCCAAGGCGACAAGGGATATCGGCGCCGCGACAACCCCACCTGCAAGACCTACGCACAGGCCTTCGCAAAGGACGAGGCCGGCAATCCGCTGCCGCTGCCAACCGATCGCCCGCAGCACCGCAATCTCCCGGGTGCGCTCCTGAACCGAGAGCGAGAGCACGTTGGCGGCCCCCAGCGCGGCAATTCCGACCGCGAGCAGTGCAAGCAGCCGCGCAAACTGCTCTACGAAACGGATAGTGGCGATGGTGTCCATGAAATCGCCGAGGGTCGTCACCTCCACGCTGGGGAACTGGCGGGAGACCTCGGCGCAGGCCTGCGCGGGATCGATGCCGGATTCGAGATCGACGAGCATCAGCGTGACGGTGCCCGGCAGGTCGAAGACCCTCTGAGCCTCGGCAAGGTCCATCGCTGCACCCGCGTCGAGCAGCGAATGGCCGGTCCTGAAGATGCCGCCCACCGTCAGCTTTTGTCCACCCAACTCCAGCTCTGAGCCGGGTCCTACGCCAAGGCGCGCCGCGGCCCGTTCGCCGAGGAGAACCCCATGGCCGATGGCCGCGAGTCTCCTGCCTCGTGCCATCGGCAGGCGGACGGCCAGCGGTTCGAGCGGATCGAGGCCGAGAACCAGAAACGAAGGCGAATCGGAGACCCTGCAGCGGCCGAGACCGACGCGCGATACTCCTGCTACGCCAGGCAAGGACCGCAGCCGCTCGGTCAAGTCGTTGGGAAGGACGGAGGCCAGAGGCGTCAGAGAGCCCGCGCGCTGGACGACGAGGCTGTCGCCGAGCACTGATGACAGGTCGTGGAACTTTTGCACGAAGTTCTCGGTCGAGCCGATGATCAGCGAATAGACGCACGCTCCGGCCGCCACTCCGGCAATAGTGAAGCCCGATCGCCATGGGCGGCGTGTCAGATCGCGAAGGACGAGGCCAACGATATTCATCGACGGACGCTCGGGCCGCTCCGGCGCGATGACGGGGCGTACCGCGGCACCCACGGGGTTGACGCCTGCCCGTCAAGTCCCGCCAGCCAGCGGTCTGCCGGCACAGCCCTCACCTTCGACCCATTGGCAGCAGAAACCTCATCATCAGTCCAGGCTAGGGCCTGGCCAGGATCACGTCCCCACCCCCGCTGTCCGGCTTCGACTGATCGATCGCGTATGTGCAATCGTAGTTGTCTGATGGGTCGGGGAAGCCCGAAGCGACCACGTGATCGCTCCACAACGTGAACGTCGCCGCTCCCTGGCGCGAGTAGACGTCGAAGAACGCGAGCTTTTCTAGGAATCCCAGGTTGCCGATCGTGACACTCACCCACCGCTCGCTGGTGCACCCTCCGGCAGGGCAACTCCCGTAGCCTGCAGGGTAGGTGGATTTCACGTAGCTGTCGGCATGGAGGCTGAATACCGTCTTGCCGTCCGCGGAGACCGATCCCTGCAGAGTCGTCTGGTCAACCTCAACAACGCCGTACTTGTCGGTCGTCGTCCTGTTCACACTCCCCTGGAATGTCGTTCCGGTCCACGTAACCGTGGCGAACTCACCCCACCACCAGGGGGCTTCACAGGATGAGCCTCCGCCGGTCTCCTGGGGGGACGCCAAGACCTCGACGGGGCCCGTGTACTGGTAGGTGCCGTCGCAGGCGCCGTTGAAAGTCGTCGATCCGGCCACCGTGTTCGCGGGCTGCTCGAAGAGGGTCGAGTAGTCCGTGGTGATCGTGCCGCCGATCGGGTACTTCGCACACCGGGAAGTGTCGAACTGCACGCTGCCCGTCAGCGGGATCGCCGCACTCGTGACCGTTGAACCGTTGGAGTATGTGACGGTCCCGCCGCCGTTGAGCGTGACCGTTCCCGTCGTCTTGCCGTTGGAGCTCTGCTGCGCGTTGACCGAGCCCGACACGTGATCGTACGGCCGCACCGCGCCGTTCTTGGTGAAGTTGGTCGTCTGGACGTTGTATTGCCCGCTGATCGCGTTGCCGTTGATCTGCACGTTGCTGTACGTGACGTCGATGGTGCCGGTGTACGTGCCATGAGGGTTGGTCGTTCCGCTCCCGAAGTTCCACCGCACCCCGTTCGGGAGAGCCGAGCGGACGGAAGGGCTGTAGTTGACCGCCATGTTGACGAGCGCCGGCACACCGGTCGTGAGGGCCGTGGAGACCAGCGAGTCGAGGCTGGGCGACTTGGTGCCGATCAGGCCCATGGTGGACAAGACCGCGTTTGTAATCGAGCTCGGCGCCACGACCGGCAGCGGTGTCGGGACCTGTCCCGTCGGCGTCGGTGTCGGGGTCGGGCCAATGGGCGTTCGAGTCGGGGTCGGCCCAGGCGACGTG
>PMLC01000012.1 GCA_003158745.1 Acidobacteriota bacterium | reverse complement strand
TGGAAATCACAACCCCGAGGTGACTCTGCGGCTCGTCACCAGGGTACTGACGAAACTCGAGGTCACCACTCCGTTGAGCGCACGCGAAACTCCGCGTGGGCGGGCGCCTCCGCCGGAGACATCTCGACGCCGGCAACGCGCGCGTGCGGCGGCCCCTGCCAGAGACGTCCCTCGAGGACATCGACCGGGCCGTCGTCGCCTGAAGCGAGCACCTCGACCCGGCCGTCCGGGAGGTTGCGCACCCAGCCAGCGAGGGAGAGCGCTTCCGCTTCGCGCACGACAAAGTAGCGGAATCCGACGCCTTGGACCCGACCGCTGACGACGAACTTCTTCGTGGTCATGGCTCGCTTCCCGAATAGCGTAGCAGAAGTCGGCGCCTGAACCCTCCGTGAGGGCTCGCCGCGGAAACGCGGAAGTAGCTGGCATGGTGGGCGACCAACCGCTGCGGGGAGCACGGCGCCGCTCCACATACCCGACCGGCGCCTCAAGCCCCCCGAGCTCGCGAAGCGGAGCCTCGCTCGATCCAGCGTGAGGAGCCGAGCCGTATCCTCTGCGATAACCCGCAGGCTCCGAACCCCGAGTATGCCCGCAAGGCCGGCCAGATCCACGTTCGCAGCAGAACCCCCACGGATGGTCCAGGCTAGAAACCCTCTCGCCCGACGAGGGGTACGAACGTCGCAGACCCGTGCCTCGACTCGTCATAGCTCTCGCCATGACGGACGACCCGCACCAGCTCCTGTCGGCGAAGCTCCCCGATCGGGATGATCAGGCGGCCTCCCTCGATGAGCTGCTCCACCAGAGCGCGCGGGATCGCCGGGGCGGCCGCGCTCACGATGATGACATCGAACGGTGCCTGAGCGCGCCAGCCGAGCGTGCCGTCCATCACCTGCACCGAGACGTTCCTGTAGCCGAGCTCCGCCAGCCGGCTGCGGGCGCCCTCTGCCAGGCGAGGCAGGCGCTCCACGGTGAAGACGAACCGGGCAAGCTGAGCGAGCACCGCCGCCTGGTACCCCGACCCGGCCCCGATCTCCAGCACCCGTTCGCGGGCGCCGACCTGGGCGAGCTCCGTGATGCGGGCCACCACCGAAGGCTGCGAGATCGTCTGGCCCTCGCCGATCTCGAGAGGGTAGTCGTCGTACGCCTGGTGACGGAAGCTCTTAGGGACGAAGACCTCGCGCGGAACGGCGGCGACGGCCGCCAGCACCCGCTCGTCGGTGACGCCGATCTCGCGCAGGTATTCGACCAGTGCCCTACGGCGCGCGGGAACTGCCGCGCTCACCTCAGGAGCCCTCCAGGTCCCATGCGGCGGCCTCGCTCTCCAGCCGGACGAGCTGATCACGGTCCGTCATGTCGAGCTGCAGCGGCGATACCGAGATGTAGCCGGCGCCCACCGCCGCGAAGTCGGTGCCTGGGATGTCCTCCCACACCGGGTCGCCGCCGCCGATCCAGTAGCACTTTCGGCCGCGCGGGTCGGTGTCCTCCACGACGCCCTCGGTGTAGGTCCGCTTGCCGAGCCGCGTGAACCGTACACCCTTCGGCGGGTTGGGTGGCACGTTGACGTTGAGCAGCGTACCAGGCGGGAGCCCGCGCGCGAGCACGCGGCTCGCGATCAACCGCGCAAACCGCCCCGCGAACGCGAACGAGAACTCGTGCCAGATCACCTGCGAGATCGCAATCGCCGGTACGCCGAGGATCACCGCTTCGAACGCGGCAGAGACAGTCCCCGAGTAGTGCACGTCGTCGCCCATGTTCGCGCCGAAGTTGATGCCCGAAACCACGAGGTCGGGCGCGCGCCCCTTGAGAACCTGGCCGACACCGAGCGTTACGCAGTCGGTCGGTGTGCCGTCGACGGCGAAGCCGCGCTCGGCGAGTTGGGTCAACCGCAGGGGCCGCGAGAGCGTCAGCGCGTGCGACACGGCGGAGTTCTCGCGATCCGGCGCGACCACCCAAACCTCGCCGAGGGACTCCAGGGCATCGGACAGAACGTGGATCCCCTCGGAGTGGTAGCCGTCGTCGTTGCTCAACAGGATCAGCGGCTGCTTCACGCGGGCAGTATATCGGGAACAGGGAAAGGGAAGAAGGAAGAGGGAAGACGGAAACCGTCCGACGGCTGCTGGCCTTTGTCTGTCCTCTACCTTCTACCGTCTACCGTCTTCCGTCTTCCGTCTTCCTTGCCGTTCACCACGCAAACCCCTGACGCTCGAGCACCCGCCGAAGTGCACCCTCGCGCTGCTCCATCGTGCCGCCCGACGCGAAGTAGCGGGCCAGCACCCCGATCCAGTCCCCGCTTCGAGTGATCGCCGCCATCGTCGCGACGTCGGTATAGATCGCCTCCGGCGTCTGCCCCTGATAACGATCCGTGTGCAGTACGGAGGCGACGTCGACGCGCGGACGCTCGACCGGCGCCTCGCCGGGCCATCCCAGGCACAGGCCGAAGAGCGGCAGCACGCCACGCGGCAGCGCGAGCAGGCCGACAAGCTCCTCGATGCCGTTGAGGATCCCCCCGATACAGACCGTGCCGAGACCGAGCGCCTCCGCGGCGTCGACCAAGCGCTGCGCCGCGAGCGTCGCATCCACGATCGCGAAGTGGAGCCCAGTCGCCGGATAGGTGCCCGGCTGGCACCCACGGCTCTCGAGCACAGCCTCGAGTCGGTGAAGGTCCGCACAGACGACGAGGAACTCCGCCGCCGCCGCGACGTGACTCTGATCGCCGGAGAACTCGGCGATCCGCCGCCGTACGTCCCCAGACGTGACACGGACGAACGAGTACATTTGGGCGGTCGCGTCGGTCGGCGCCCGCTGCCCTTCGCGGACTATCCGCTCGAGCATACCCTCCGGAAGCGGCCCGGGCCGGAACACGCGAACCGAACGGTGCGGCGCGAGGATTGGCTCGGCGTTCATGCCGAAACGATAGACCCTTCCGCTCCATGGGTCCATGTCGCGGATCCCGGGCCGGCGAGCCGTCGTCGTGTCGGCGGACGGCGCAGAATGCGGCGCGTGCCACCGCTCCCGACGGCCAGGCCCCCCCAGGGTGAGGACACCTTCTACCTCGCCGGGATGACGAGCGCGAGGATCACGTAGAGGATGAGGCCCGGCAGGATGCCGGTGAAGAATGTCGCGACTGCGAACACGACCCGTACGAGCGTGGGGTCCAGGTCGAAGTAGTCCGCTAGGCCCGCGCACACTCCCGCGAGCTTCTCGAGGTCGCGCCGGCGGTGAAGCTCGCGCGGCGCGCCTGCGACGCGCGCGCCGCACACCAGACAGAAGCAGGCACCCGCCGGAACGTCCCGAAGACAGCGCTGACACTTCTGGTTGACCGCCGCCATCTCTCACCTCCCGGCACACTCTACGCGCGACTGCCGGAGAGGTCCACAACGGGTCGGAGTTGACAGGAAGAGAAACATCACCGAGATTGTTATAAGACACGAAGCACGGAGGAACGCGTTGCACCAGAGGGCACGGACGCACAGCGCAGCCGCACACGCGAAAGATGACGCGTGCGCGCTTCTTCATCGCCGCGCAAGCCCTCACCGCATCGAAGCCGGCCGCTTGACTCCGCGACGCGCATCGCACACGCACTCGCCCTCGACGGCATCCTCGTCGAGTGACGAGTGGGGACCGCCGCTCGAAACCGCCAGTGCAGGACGATAGTCGCTACGCCCGTTCTGTTCCACACCGGTGGCAGACCCATCGCAGCGAACCATCTCTCTCCCGCAGACACGATCCTCGAGGAGCTTTCACCACAACGACGCATGGAGCGCGACGCGCATGACGCCGCGGCATCGTGCCCTGGGCTTGACACGCGCGCTCTGTGTGTATAATCGAAATAAGGAGGAGCACCAATGCCACAGGCTAAGGTAGCGAAGAAGGCTGTAAAGAAGGTTGTAAAGAAAGCTGCACCGAAGAAGGCCGTGAAGAAGGTGGTGAAGAAGGCTGCACCGAAGAAGGCCGTGAAGAAAGTAGCGAAGAAGAAGTAGGCCCGCGCTCGCGGGTCTTCGAGCGCCACCCCCGTGGGCCGAATGGCTGACGTGGGCGGTGTCTCGTCGGGAGGGACAACCTCCAAAGTTGGAGCGTTCTCCAGCTGAGTTCCGGAGAACCCTCGAAGGTTCCAATCGGGCAAGAAAAGGCGGCCACCGGCCGCCTTCACTTTTATCAACCCTCGATCGTCTCAGCCGCGACGAGGCGCGAGCACCTTCCGCTGGATGCATCCTCAGCTTGTTGGCCCGCTCGCTCGCGGCCCGCTGCGTCATCTGGGGCCCTGGCGCTGGAGTCAGCGGACTGTGCCGCAGTTCGCTCCCATTCGCCGCCGGTTCGGAACACCGGGCGCGAGCTGAACAGCCGCCCTATCTCCCTGCCTCTTCTCCGCGTCTCGAAGCGTCCGCTTCGATTCGACCCGATCGTTTCGTCACGCGCCCTCACCGACCGGCACCCGCGGAAGGAAGAGGTGGGGACGCCGGCAGACCGCTGTGGCCGGCATCCCCTCGCCCGTCAGAAGTGGTAGTGCACCCGAAAAGCGAAGGTCCGGGGAGGGATCACGTGTGTGCCGCCGAATGTGGAGAGGATGTTGTAAACGCCTTTGTAGTTGAACGCGTTGAGCACGTCGAGCTGGACCGAGAACGGAATGTGGTAGCGAGCGAGATCGGCGCCTGCCGAAAAGTCCCAGATGGTCCGTGACTTGATCCGATCCGGGTTGAGGTTCGTGCTGTCGGTGACCTGGATGTACGGAATCGCCCACGAGTTGTCGGCGTCACCCACCAGGTCGGATGGTGCGGCGCCGGATACGAGGCCCGAGTCGTAGCGCACGTTCGCGCCGAGCCACGCCCCGGTCGCGCCGAAGTCGTACGTCACGCCGCTCTGAAGCGCCAGGTTCTCGTCGTGGTCGATGATGAACGGGCCGGCCGTCAGGGAGCCGAGATACGCCGGGTCGATAAACAGCCCGCCCACCGGGGGCGCAACGTAGATCGCGCGGGTGTGGCCCAACGACAGGAAACCCCGGAACCCGTCCGTCGGAGCGAGATCCAAGCGCAGGTCCCAGCCGTGCAGGTCGCCGCGCGAGAACGCGACAGGGAAGACGATGCCGGTGTTGAAGAACTGGTCCTGGTCGCCGGCGTAGGTCGACTGCCGGTGCCAGAAGTCCACGTCGAGACGGATCTTCGATCCGATCGCCTGCTGAGCGCCGACGGTGAAGGCGTTCTGCAGTTCGGAATGGACGAGCAGACTGCCGCCCCCCAGGGCGCGCGATTCCTGGATCGCCGGCGGGGCGAGCGCGGCCGCCTCGGGCGACGAGCTGACCAGGATGTTCTCGTACTCCGGGGTGTAGAGCACTCGGTTGTACGACACCCTGAAGGCGGTGCGGGTCTCCGGGATGTAATAGACCGCTCCGATTCTCGGCTCGATCTGGGAGTCGTTGACGGGGAGGTTGTTGTGGTCGTAGCGGACACCGAGGTTGGCGGTGAAGTTCCCCAGCCGGATGTTGTCCTGCAGATATCCGGCATAGTACGTACCCGTCTGCTGCGCATGGAAGAGGAAGAGGCTTCCGCCACGGGTGAGGTCGTACGGGGCGAGGTTGGGGTTGTAGTCGGGCGACGCCGGGTCGTTGAGGGTCGGGTCCGTGATCCCGAAGGTGAAGTTCTCCTCGATGGGGAACCGCTTGATCTCGCCGCCGGACTTGATCTCGTGCACCCCGGTGGCCCACGTGATCGAAGGTGCCAGGCCGTAGTTGTCGAGCGAGCGACTCGATGCCGCCTGAACCGGCGTGTCGCCCGGCGACGAATCGAGCTCGAAGGTGGACAGGCGCGCGAACGCGGCAACGTCCAGCACGGAATCCGACGAGAGCACACCCTGGTAGCCGAGGTTGTAGTTGGCGTCGCGGGTGAAGACGCGCTCATTCTGACCTGCGGCGTCCTGCGTATAGGTGTTCGGCACGTCCCGGTCCGTGCGCCCCGCCAACATCGACAGATGGAAGGTGTTCGAGGTGTTCGGCACCCAGTCAAGCCGCAAGAACGCGCGCCCCGTGTTGCCCTGGTTGTGGAGGTTGTCGAAGTTGACCGGGTCGACGAAGCGGTCCGACTTGGACCCGTTGACTGAAGCAAACAGGCCGAACGAGTCGGTCCCGTACCCGACCGACGCGCCCCCTTCCTCGGTGGAATAGCTGGAGGCGCCCACAAACACGTCGCCCTTGACTCCGCCGCTGCCGAGCCCGCTCTTCGTGGTGAGGTTGATGACGGCGCCGATCTTCTCGCCGAACTCGGCAGGGACGTTTCCGTAGATGACCTCGATCGCCTGCGCGATCCCGGGGTCGATCGAGTTCGAGAAGGTGATCCCCGTCTGGTCGGAGATGATCTGCCCGTCGATCACGTACTCGCCCTGACTGTGCGCCCCCTGGAAGTGAAACCGTCCGTTCTCGTCCTTTGAGAAGCCGGGCGTCGCAGTGATGATCTCCTCCATCGCGCGACCCGAGATGGTGGCCGGCACCCTGGCGATGTAGGACTTGTCGATGTCGATGTGGCTCATCGACGTGTCGGTCTCGAGCTGCACTGCTGTGGGCTCGGCTTCGACCGTGACGGCAGCCGTGACAGGCGCCAGCTCGAGACGAACCGTGACGTTCGCCGCAACGATCGAGCGCACCTCAACGTACTGGTGCACGGTCTTGAACCCCTCGACCTCCACGTGAAGCTCGTAAGGGTTAAACGGCACGTTGAAGAACTTGAAGCTGCCGTCCTTCGCGGTCACCGCTGCCGCCTTGAATCCCGCAATGTCGTTCTTGAGCAAGGCGGTGACGGCGGCCACGGGTCGCCCGTCCTGATCCACCACGTGCCCCACCACGGCGCCGGCCGTCTCGGCGCGTGCGGAAAAGACACCGACCCAGAGCGAAAAGAGAGCGACGGGGAAAAAGCTCTTTGCAACCAAACGAGTCGAGTTCGACATAGCCTAGTCTCCCAATGCCGCAAACGGACCCTGCCGCCGCACGCGGCAGAGCAAGTGGAGAAACGCGGAAAAAGCAGGGAGTGGTCAGGCCACAGTTGGCGGCGAACGCGAATCGGCGCAGATGAGAGGAGGCGCCGCCGGTACCGGCACCGCGATCAGGGCGATGTGGACGCAAGACGCGGTCGGTGTCGGCGCGATCGCGAGCGGTACGTGGCCGCCCGCGTTGGACAGCACACACGCGACGCAGGGCTCGTTCGGAACCGTTGAGCCGGAATGCAGGTGAAACGCAGCCGACCGCGCGTCCGGATCGGCAATTACCGAGATGGGCACGTGCGAGAGCAGGCCGAGTTGCTCGGCGGCGCCGCCGCCAGGATGGCTGTGCAGCGTCGCACTTCCCGCCCCAAGCATTGTCACGGCGGCCAGCACGAGGCCCGTAGCTCGCTTGTAGCCTCGGAGGCGCGTCAACACGTTCACGTATCTACTCGAAATCGAGATCAGTGTCAAGAACTCCCGGAGGTGCGTCAGGCCCGGCAATCTGGCAAACTGAAGTCCAATGGCGACGTTTGAGGTCCTCCACGGCACGTCGGGCGCCTGCAGAGACAACCGAATTGAGGACTGCCGACCCGATGGCGGTGTCGTCCATTCCCGCTCGAGTGCACCCCGGACGGCCCCGGGAGGGATGGCCATCGTTCCCTTCCGGCCCCTGACGCGATTGGAGTTGTCATGGCCCTGCTCCTAGGCTTTGCCGCTGTCTTCTCGACCTTGCTGGGCGGGCTGCTCGCCTTGAAGTGGCACGACAAGCTGCACCTCATCCTCGGCTTCAGTGCCGGCGCCGTGATCGGCGTGGCCTTCTTCGATCTGTTGCCCGAGGCCTTGGAGCTCGGCACGAAACGTTACGGCGCGTCCGCGGTCGCCACGATTATCGCGGCGGGTTTCCTGTTGTACATGCTGCTCAACCGCGTCGTCCTGCTCCACCCCCACGCGCTCGAGGATGACGCCTCCTCCGAGAGCACACCGGCCTGGCTGGGGGCGGGCAGTCTTTCCATCCACAGCTTCCTCGACGGCATGGGGATCGGATTGGCTTTCCAGGCGTCCACGGCGGTGGGCGTAGTGGTGGCGATGGCGGTCCTGGCGCACGACTTCTCGGACGGCATCAACACCGTGGGCATGGTCCTCAAGAACACGGGGGAGCGCCGGCAGGCGTTCCGGTGGTTGCTGGTCGATGCGGTGGCCCCGCCCCTCGGCGTTATCTCGACCTTCTTCTTTTCTCTGCACGAGGCAGAGCTTGGCCTGGTGCTGGCGCTGTTCTGCGGCTTCTTCCTCTTCATCGGCGCCAGCGACCTGCTTCCGGAGGCCCAGCATCGCCATCCCAAGCTGGTCACGAGCTTGCTGACGATGCTCGGGGCGTTGATCATCTACATGGCAATCCATGTCTCCCGGATCTAGACACGTGACGAACAACCTTCGCAGGGAATAGGCCGTCATTCCTCTTCCCACGATGTTGGGAAGGACCGGCGCCGCAGTTTCGCGAGCTTCGCGAATTACCGAATGGCGGCGCCACGAAAGAAGAGCGCACGGTAAGTGGCGACCAGAAGCAGCGCCGCTCCGAAGGTCGCGACGATCGTGGCGCCGGTCGGAAGGTCCAGCACGAAAGACAGCGCGACGCCCCCGGCCGAGACGACCGCGCCCATCGTCCAGCCGATCGCCAAGCGCACGCCCAGCCGCTCGGAGAACAGCATCGCCGCCACCGACGGCACGATCAGGAAGCAGAACACCAGGAGTACGCCGGCAATCGCCACGGACGATGTGACCACGAAGCCGAACGACATGTAGAACAGGAAATCCCAGAACCGGATGTTCACGCCCTGCCGCTCCGCTTCGGGCTCATCCATCGAGATGAGCAGAAACCTCCGGCGGAACACGAAGTGGAACAGCCCGACGAGCGAGTACATCACCGCGGTCTTGGCAATCTCATACCAGGACACGGCGAGGATGTTGCCGACCAGCATCTCCTTGAGGTGTTCCGTCTCCTGCGTGGCTTTGGACATCAGGAGGATGGCCACCGCGGCAGACACCGCGTACACGATGCCGATGATCGCCTCCTGCGGGATGCGCGTCTTTCGGTGCGTGCGCGTGAACGCGAAGATCGCCGCGCCTATGAAAGTGAAGCCCAGAGAGAAGAGGTAGGCCTGGTGCGAGGTATGGATGTCGTACCCTGCGAGGTAGGCGACAGTGAGGCCAAGGGCGGCGATCTGCGCCAGCGACAGGTCAACGAAGATCACGCCGCGCTCCACGACGTGCACACCCAGGTAGGCGTGGATGCCGGTCAGGATGAGGCTGGCGATGAAGGCGGGGAGTAGGATCTGGAAGGCGGTCATCGGGCGCCCTTTCGGTTCATGGCCTTGACGAAGGCATCCACGTTGCGGTCGAACACGTCGAAGTAGTCCTTGATCTCGGGAATGCCGCCCACCGATGGGTAGAACGTGACCACCGTGGAGCCAGTCTTCTCCGCGATGTAATCGGGGGTCTTGCGGTCGAAGTACGGCTCCACCAGGATCACGCCAACTTTCTCCTTCGCGATCAGGTTGATGATTTCCAGGGTGTGCGTCGGCGACGGCGGGATGCCCGGCTTCGGCTCCACCGTCCCGACGATTTGGAGCCTGAAGTGCTTGGCGAAGTTGGGCCACGACTCGTGGAACGTCACGATCCTGGCGCCCGCAAACGGCGCCATCTTCGCATCCCACTCGCGCTCCTTCGCAGTGAGCCTGGCCTCGAACGCGGCCAGGTTCGAGTCGAAGGTTGCTTTGCCGGAAGGATCAAGCTCGGCCAGCTTGGCGCTGATCGC
>PMLC01000057.1:39901-45184 GCA_003158745.1 Acidobacteriota bacterium | reverse complement strand
TCGTCGATGTAGACGATGCCGCGTTCGGTTCGCTCGCGGTCACCCTCCGCCGCCTGATACAGTCGCAGCAGGATGTTCTCCACGTCCTCACCGACGTATCCGGCCTCCGTCAGCGTCGTCGCGTCCACGATCGTGAAAGGCACTTCGAGCATGCGTGCGAGCGTCTGAGCGAGGAGCGTCTTGCCGGTGCCGGTGGGGCCGATCAGCAGGATGTTGGACTTGGAGAGCTCGACATCGGGCCGCGCCGAGTGTGAGAGGTAGTCGATCCTTCGGTAGTGGTTGTAGACGGACACCGCAAGCTTCTTCTTCGCGGGCTCCTGCCCGATCACGTAGGAGTCGAGGAACTGCTTGATTTCTTCAGGCTTGGCAAGACTGCGGCGAGACTCACGTGCTTCCCGGGCGCGGTCTTCCGCAATGATGTCGAGGCAGATGTCCACGCACTCATCGCAGATGTAGACGTTGGGGCCGGCGATGAGTTTCCGGACCTCCCGCTGCGACTTGTTGCAGAAGCTGCAGCGCAGCAATTCGGACGAGGTCTCGCGGGTCACCATGGTGCTGGCTCCAAGCTCATTCTACACCCGGCCGTCGTAACGCTCCCTTCAAGAGGCTATTCCCTGTGTTCGATAACCTTGTCGATGAGCCCATACCCGAGCGCATCGGGTGCCTCGAGGATGAAGTCGCGCTCGGTGTCGGTGAAGATGCGCTCGATCGGCTGGCCTGTGTGATGCTGCAGGATTTCGTTCAGGCGCTGCCGCAAGCGGATGATGTCCTTCGCATGAATGTCGATGTCCGTGGCTTGTCCGCCAAGGCCGAAGAGCAGCGGTTGGTGGAGGAGCACACGCGCGTGTGGAAGCGCGAAACGCTTACCCTTGGACCCGCCGGCCAAGAGCACGGCCGCCATCGAGGCAGCTTGGCCCATGCAGATCGTCGCAACATCCGGCTTCACATACTGCATGGTGTCGTAGATCGCGAGCCCGGCACTCACCGAACCGCCCGGGGAGTTGATGTACAGGTAGATGTCCTTCTCCGGGTTCTCCGCCTCGAGGAAGAGCATCTGAGCGATCACCACCGAGGCCTGGTGATCGTCGATCGTATCGCCCAGGAAGATCACGTTGTCCTTGAGGAGGCGCGAGAAGATGTCATACGCGCGCTCTCCCCGGCTGGTCTGCTCGACAACCATGGGTATCAGCATGTCTCGCTCCCCCCGGCGGCCAGACAGGCATCCACGATACGGGCGCAGCGGCCGCTCACGTCTTGGCCTCGGTGAATCGCTTGAGGGCCTCGTCCACCGCCCGCTCACGGCGCAGGACGGCGCCCACGCGCTCGAGGCCTCCCCCTTTTGCGAGGTTTCCGCGTAGCTCCGCGAACGGCACCCCGATCCTCCTGGCCTGGTGCTCCACCTCATGGTCAACATCGGCGACCGACACCTGGATTTCGAGCGAGTCGGCCAGGACGTCGAGGAGAAGCTCGGAGCGGAGACGTTTCTCCACCCGACCCTTCATCTCCTTTTCGAGCTTGTCCCACTCGACCTTCGCCTCGTCGGGGTTGATCCCGCGCTGTGCCAACGCCTGGGCGAACTCCAGCACCTCCTTGCGCGTATCGTCCCGGACGACCCCTTCCGGCAGGTCGATCGTCTTGCCTTCGGCAAGGTACGTTACGAGCGCCTCGCGCCAGGTTTCGCGACGGCGCTCCGCCTTGCTTGCCATCACGCCCTCGCGAAGACGCGCTTTCAAGGCTTCAACTCCCTTGTCGACCCCAAGCGACGTCGCGAATGCTTCGTCGACGTGGGGAAGTCGCTTGCGGCGCAGGCTCTTGATCCGCACCCTGTACGCGATCCGCTTGCCTTTTCGGTCGTCGCCCCCTTCGTCGCCGATGGTTCGCTCGGCGGCGACCTCCTCGCCGACCGATCGGCCGCGGACGGCCGAGTCGATCTCCGGATAGACCTCGTCCCGCCCGAGCTGGAACAGAGAGCGTTCTTCGTGGAAGGGCTCGCCGTTTCCCTCCGGGAACTCCCCATGCACCTCCGCCTCGACGAGCATCCCCTCCGCTGCGGGCTCGCCCTCGACGGGCTCCCATGCAGCCTGGCGCTCGCGAAGCTGCTCGAGCGCCCCGGTCAACTCTTCATCGGAGGGGGTCAACTCGAATGGCGGCGGTGCAAAGGAATCCAGGGCGGGAAGCTCGATTGCGGGGTAGATGTCGAAGTCGGCATTGACATGGAACTCACCGGATTCCAGCCACTTCGACTCGCGGATGCCAAGCGGCGACGCGGGGTTGAGCTTCTCCTCGCGCCGCACCTGGTCCCACACCTTGCGTGTGAGGTGCTCCTCGAGATCCTCCCGAATCGACTCGGCGAAGCGCCGCTCGACCAACAGACGCGGTGCCTTGCCCTTGCGGAAACCGTCGATACGAGCGGATCGCAACCAGTCGGCGAGAACGTGCTCGCGTTCGGCACGCACCTCTTCCGGGTCAATGGTGGCCGTCAGGACGACCCGGCAGGGCGTGACGCGTTCGATCTCGTAACTCATGCTTGCTCCTGATGGTGCGAAAGGGGGGACTCGAACCCCCATGGGCAGCGCCCACGAGATTCTCGGTCTATTGAAGGCTCTCCGCGGATGGCGTGTGGCTGTGACCCCTGCCGAGGCGCGCAGCGCGCGCCGAGTTGAACCGACGATGCAGGAGGTGCGGGCTGCGTATCTTATGCATGGCAAACTGCCCTCTTCGGGGCATAAGAGCATAGACCATGGTGAGCGGCGATACAAGCTTCACCCCGCTTCACCCCGCGAAACGACACCGGCGCAATCTCAGTCTTCCGTGGGTGCGCCCTGCCCGCGAGAACCACCCACCTCCGCCGACGAGCGGGACTTCATCTGCCGCGCGACACCTAGGAAGGCCCCCATGTTGCCCACGAAGCGGCGCGAGCTCTCTGGCGATTTCCAGATCATGCTCACAAAGTTCAACAAGCCGGACGGCCGCTTGTAAAAGGTGCGGTAGAACCGGAAGTACAGCTCCTCGAGCCGCTCCTGGGTGAAGCCCCGCGGGATGAATACGAAGTTCGCGCAGTTCATCTTCTCCCAGTCCTCGTCGAACTCGCCGTGTTCGAGGATCGTGCGATAGATCGGTGAGCCCGGGAAAGGCGTGAACTTCGTGAGGTTGACGTCGCTGAATGGGTGCCGCACGGCATAGGCGATGGTGCGGGCGATGGAGTCCTCCGTCTCGCCGGGGATGCCCATCATGAACAGACCCTTGACCCGGATGCCCGCCTCGCGCACCCGATGCACGGTCTGGGCGACTTCTTCCAGGTCACTGCGCGTGCGGTGCTCGTTGATGAGGTCCTGATCCCCGGACTCCACGCCCAGGTTGATCATCCAGCACCCCCCCCGCTTGAGGGTCCGGATGAGATCGCCGTCCAGGTGGTTGGGGCGGCCGATGCAGTTGAAGGTGATGCCGAGATCCCGCGAGCGTAGCTTCTCCACGAACTCCCCGACCCGGGGCTTCTTCAGGGTGAAGTTGTCGTCGTAGATGTTCACGTGACGGATCCCGTAGCGGCTCTTAAGGAAGGCAAGGTGGTCAACCAGGTACTCCGCGCTGTGGGCGCGGAACGAGCTGCCGAACACGGACCGATCGCAATAGCTGCACGAGTAGGGGCAGCCGCGGCTGGTGATGAATGTGGTGGCCGGCGAGCGAGGATAGTTGAAGATCGGCAGGGGGTACGCGGCCGGGTAGCCCGTGAGCTTCTCGTAGGCGGGATAGGGCAGATGATCGAGATCGGAGAGCGCGCGCCGGGGCCCCGTGAAGAACAACTCGCCATCGCGGCCGCGGTAGGCGAGCCCCGCGATGTCCGGAGAGGGGACGAGATCCGCCTGGAGCAGCTCCAGCAGCGTCTCCTCTCCTTCGCCCACCACGATCATGTCCAACGCGGGGAACTCGCGCAGCAATCGTGACCACAGTGAGGTCGGGTGGGGTCCTCCGAACAGGATCGGGATATCGGGTCGAGCCTGTTTGAGCCGAACCGCCAGCCGGTAGCCGCCCATGAAACCCGCGGTGGTGGCCGAGAAGCCGATGGCGTCGGGATGGGTGGCGAGCACGGCCTGCACGGCCTGGTCCTCGGGGAGCGGGTGCGCGAAGAAGTCGAGGAGGGTGGCGGGGAAGCCCGCCCGCTCGGCCACGGCCGCCAGCATGAGCAGGCCGTGGGGCGGCATGACGTTGGCGAGGCGGACGATGTCCTTCGTGCCCGAGACCCAGTTCTCTCCGTGAGGGTGGACGAAGGTGATTCGTTTGGCCTGGACCATCATCAAGTGTCACTCCGAGCTGCAGCCCCCAAGCAGGGACGGGCGGCTGAGTGTGGATGGAAAAAGTATAGCCCGCTCGTTCCGGGGCTGTCTGAAGGTCTTCTAGCGTGCTCCCTCGAGGGTGTAGAGGGAGTCGTCGATGCGGGCGGGACGATACCGGAGGTACTCAAGCGTGAGTGTGAGCCCTGCGCCGGGGGCGAGGAGGTCGTGGCACTCCATCTCGGCAAGGAGCGTCCGGCCCTCCTTCTCCTCGAACCTCAGGAACACAATCTCCTGGGCCTGCCTCCCCGACGGTAGGAAGAAGCGGGCCTTCCGCGGTTGGTTACGTGCATCGATCCACAGCTCGATCCGGGAGTAGTGGCTCTTCGGCGACCGGGCGGCGAGGTCAACCACTCGGCACCTGTGCCCGCCCTGTTCTTCTTCCTCGGCACGCACCGACGCCTCGTAGTCGTCAGCGGCCCGGAAGCGGGCCACTTCAGAAAGCGCCGCCGCGCCCATGATCCGCTGGTGCGGGCTGATGGGGACAGGGTGGGCGGTGGGAAGGATCAGCCACATCTTCTCGCCCACGATCAGGATCTTCCTACCGATTTGCTTCCCTCCCGTGAAGACGAGCAGGGTCCGGTCGCGCCCCTTCATGTAGAGGTCGAACTCGTCGGCACTGCGCGCCACACCTCCGACCCTCTCCGTCTGGCGAACGGAGATGATCGCCTCCGGATAGGGCTGTCGGACGGCGTCCACGTCCCGGAGCCAGACCCTGACCTCTTCGGGGGTCGCCGCCGCCAACGGGCGGACGATCACCAAGACGAAGGCGATCGCTAGCGTGAGAGGGCTCCGCCTAGACATGCGTGAGGGCCTCGACGATGGAGAGGTGTGCCGCCCGGCGCGCAGGGAAGAAGGACGCGAGCAGCATAGTGCCCACCATCACCGCCAGACCGAACAGGTAGGCGCTCGGATAGAGGCCCACGTGGATGGGCATGCCCACGGCCGCCCCCGG
>PMLC01000057.1:29693-39765 GCA_003158745.1 Acidobacteriota bacterium | reverse complement strand
TGGGGCGAGGCGCACGGCGAGGGCCGCCGACGCCGCCTCCAGGTCACGCTCGCTTCTTAAAAAGACGACCAGCTTCGAGACCGTCCCTTCGCTGTGCAGCAGCTGCGACACGAGGGTGATGCCCCCCACCAGTGTGCGGTCGTTCAGCTCCTTGATGGGGATGGCCAGGAGCCCGCGCACACGAACGTCCACCGCGTTCAGGCTCCCGTCCACGGTGCTCGCGAGCAGGGTGAGCTGATCGCCGGTTCTCACCCCCAGGGCGCGGGCCAGGCCCGTGCCCATNNCTGTCGGGTCGCCGCGAACTCCGGCCCCGGGTCGACGCCCAAGCCGAGGTAGGGCACGGAGCGCGTCCCGTTCGTGACCAGGCCGACCCATTCGATCCGGGGGAGCACGGCGACGACCGAGGGCACTGTGGCGGCCAGGGCGCGCGCGCGGACGGCGTGCGGGATGCCGAACTCCAGCGTGGTCTCCTCAGAATTTGTGGCGGCGCTGGGATGCATGACCTGGAGATGACCGATCTGCTGGATCATGGCCGCGCGAAGGCTGTCGAAGGACTGGATCATGAACCCCGTGGCCAGGGCCAGGGCCGCGAAGCCGAAGGCGACGACGGCCTCGATGAGCAGAGTGCGCCGGCGCTGCCGGGCCAGGTTCCGATAGGCGAGGGAGAAGGCGTTCACGGCGCCTGATCCAGGATGCGCCCGTCGTGCAGGTGGACGACGCGATGGGCGCGTGCCACCACCCGCGGGTCATGGGTGGCCAGGAGAAAGGCCACCCCCTGTGACTCGTTCAGCCTGCGCACGAGTCCCAGCACCTCGTCGGCGGTGTGCGAGTCGAGGTTGGCAGTGGCCTCGTCCGCGAAGACCACGCGGGGACCATTGGCGAGTGCGCGGGCGATGGCCACGCGCTGGCGCTCGCCTCCGGAGAGGAGGTCCGGACGCACGGCATGCTTGTGGCCGATCCCCACCGACTCGAGCAGCTCGATGGCGCGCCGGCGACGCTCCTGCCGGCCCACACCCTTGAGTGCCATGGGGTAGCTCACGTTCTCCGCCGCGCTCAGGACGGGGATCAGGTTGAAGCCCTGAAAGACGAACCCGAACTGGTCGCGCCGCAGGTCCGAGCGCGCGTTCTCGTCCAGCCCTTCCGCCTCGACACCTCCCACGCGCACCACTCCGCGATCGGGCCGATCCAGCAGACCCATCAGGTTGAGGAGCGTGGTCTTGCCGGAGCCGCTCGGTCCCTTCAGGGCGATCAGCTCGCCGCTCGCAACGGAGAGGGAGACGTCCTGGATGGCTGTGACGAGCGATGCGCCGAGGCGGTAGGACTTCGAAACCGACTCCGCCTCCAGCACGGGTGGCGGAGAGGATTGGCGAGGGGCGCTCATGCGGGCGCCGCGTCGGACGGCGCGGAACCAGTCTCCGCCGGAGACGGTGCGGGAGCTTCGACGGTGCCCGTCCTGTCCGTCGCCCGGATTGAGAGGAAGGCCCGGCGCAGCAGCGCCAGGTTGGGCCTCCGCAGCAGGAGCGGCAGGAAACGAATGCAGGGAGGGGCCACCCGGACCGCATGGAGGGTGCGGTCGAGGAGCTGCTGCCGGGCCGAGGCTCCCTCCTCGGCCGCCTGCACCACGCGGACGTCCCTGCGGATGGCGGCGTTGACGTGCTCCTGGATGAGGCCCTCCGGCACCTGCGGCGAGAGATCAGGGATAGGCGTTTCCTTTCCCACCCTGGGCCATGATACGCGCGCCGAAGGCATCATGAAGGGCGCCGGAGGTCGGGTTGCGAGGCGATCCGTCGCCTCCGTTCGGGGAGGCACGCTCGCGACCAGAACGGGTGGAGCGGCTCGATCCGATTATGCCAGATCACGGCGACACTTGCGGCGACGAAACGAAGGTGGATGCGGTCGGCAGCTTCGGCCGGCGAGGCCGCTGCTCACCACCACGACGCGCTGGAGGCTCACGGTCCGACCTCACCGACAAATGGGTGGCGCTCGCGCAGGGCCCGGATCGGAGGCCAGGCGAGGTAGCGCGGCACGAATCGCCAGTAGGGAGGCGGCACGCCGCAGGTGTGAAGGGAGCGTTCGAACAGTCTCCGCCAGGTCGAGGGCGAGCCTTCGCCGGCATGGACGACGTTGGGCCGGCGGGCGATCAGCCGGTTGATCCGCTCGAGCATCCAGCTCTCCCGCACGTCGGGGGAGAGGTAGAAGACCGGCCGCGAGAGATCCTCGTCAGGAGACAGCCGCCCGGCCGCCTCCTCGCTGCGGGCGAGGGCGGTTCCCGGGTGAAGGCGGACGCCGGTGAAGATGATCGTCAGACAGCGCGGCCAGTCGAGGTGGCTCTCGATGAAGTCGACGGACTCGGCGATCGTCGCCTCGGTTTCTCCGGGGCCACCGAGCAGGAAGAACCAGGCACAGGCCAGGCGCGAGCGGCGGATGCGCTCCGCGGTGCGCTCGACTGCGTCCCGCCCGAATCCCTTGTGGTAGCTCTCGAGCATCTGCTCGGAGGCCGACTCGGGGGTGATCATGCAGGAGTTGAAGCCGGCCGACTCCATCTCGGCGAACAGCTCCTCGGTCGCGCCGATCGGGTTGACCCCCGTCGCGGTCAGGGTGACCAGGAGTCCGCGCCGCCGGATCTCGCGGCACAGCGCTAGGGCCGGCTCGACCGGCACGTTGAAGGTCGAGTCGACCAGCTCGAAAGTGTACGGGCGGGCGACGCGCGCCACGTGCTCGATCTCGTCGACGACCTCGGCGGTGGGTCGCAGGCGATGCACGCGCCCCTCGAGGCTCGGGTATGAGCAGTAGGTGCAGCCGAGAGCACAGCCCCGTTTGGACTGAATCGGCCAGGTGAAGCCCCGGCGGCCATAGGCCGGCCAATCGATCCATCGCTCGAGGCCCGACGCCCCGAAGCGCGCCAGGCGCCGCGGCGGGGTCGCGGTCGGGCGCCCGGTCTCGTCGCGGGCGGCGACGCCGGGAATCGGGCGTGGGTCGCGGCCCTCGTCGAGTGCAGCGAGCAGAGCGGGGAAGGCCTCCTCACCCTCGCCGAGAACCGCGAAGTCTGCCGCCAGCACGTCCAGGCTGCGCTCGCCTAGCAGCGACACCGCCGGCCCGCCCACCACCACTTGAGCGCCCGCCCGTCGGGCGAGCTCGATCAGCGGGTCGTGGGCCCGCAAGTGGCTCTCCAAGCGCTGGTGCACTGCGTTGTCGAGGTTGCGGACCGAGAAGGCGACCACCCCCGGGCGATCCTTGCGCAGCGCTCGGGCTAGCACCGCCTCCGGTTGGCGGCGGTGCGAGAGGTCGAGGAAGCGCACCGAATGGCCGGCGTCAGCCGCCGCCGAGGCGACATAGGCGAGCCCCACCGGCGGCGCCAGCAGCATCTCGCGCGACGGGTTGTGGTAGACGAGAATGGTGCGCATGATCGGGCCTAGTCCCACAGCTCGCGCGGATAGTCCTGGTATAGCTTCTGGTAGCCGTGCGCGTAACGCCGGGAGGCGACGAAGATGCGCAGGATGTCGGGCAGCAGCAGGGGCCGGTGCTCGATGCGCGCCGGCGTAAGGGCGGTGCCCTCGACCACCTGCTCGGCGTAGAGCCGGCCGAACTCGCGCAGCGGCAGGGAGGTCGGCGTCAGCGGGTGCATGCAGTCGTGCGGGTTGTCGATCCAGAAACGGCCGTCCAGGGCCTGATAGTCCGAGGTGCCCGGCTGCACGTGTTGGATCTCCTTCCTGAGATTGTACGACGAGTGGGGAGAGTAAGCGTCCTTTTGGGATCGAAGGATGCCAAGCGTTGGCCCGCGCCAGCCTCCATGAGTGACCATCCCAGAGATCCGGTAAGCAGGGAGGAAGGAGCTCGCCCCGAGTCCGAAAACCTCGCATAGCATTTCGCGGGCCATGACGGTGTGGAGACGCGACCCCGGTGTCTCGGCGCGCACAACACTCGTACGCGAATGGTGCACGCATCCGCGTAGGACCATCAGGGTCTATACTGGCCGCAGAATGCTTTTCTCGATTGTTTGCGACTCTCTCTCGGCAATTCAGTCAGAGCGGGTGGCAAGGGAGAGGCTCCCAGGTCGCGATTTCCCTAGGCGTTGCCGTGCCCAGCAGAAACGGAAGCCCTTGTACACCACGGGTTCGACGGACAGAGGAGGGACGGATGAAGCCCTGTGCGATCTTCGCCATTTTGGTCGGGTTATTGGCGCTCCCGTTGTTCGCCCAGATGCCGACCGGCACCTTGTCGGGCCACGCGACCGATGGCACGAACGCTGCGCCCGGCGTCACGGTGACGGTCACCTCGCCCAGCATGCAGGGTACGCGGACCGCGACCACCGGCGCCAGCGGCGACTACATCTTCACGTTCCTGCCACCCGGGGAGTACCGGGTGAAGTTCGAGCTGCAGGGGTTCGAAACGATTGACACTACGGCCCGAATCAACGCCGCACAGAACCAGAGGCTCGACGCAACCATGCCGCAGGCCAAGGTCGCGGAAGAGGTGACGGTCACCGGCACCGCCGACACGATTCAGGCCGAAGGCACCGCCGCCACCTCGATGGACCACAATCTCGTGTATAGGCTCCCGGTTGCCAAGGACATGATCAGCATCGCACTGCTTAATGCCGGTGTCGTCGCCAACCCCGGCGGGCCAAACGTCCTGAACATCTCCGGCGGGACCTCGTCCGAGAACCAATTCCTGGTCAACGGCGTGCCGGTGATGGCCAACGGAAGCGGTGGTCCGACGCCCCTCTACATCGAGGACGCGGTCCAGGAGACCACGACATCGGTCTCGGGCATCTCGGCGGAGTACGGCCGGTTCACCGGCGGTGTAGTCAACATGTTGACCAAGTCGGGCGGTAACGACTTCCACGCCTCGCTTCGCAACACCCTCACCTCCGACAAGTGGACCGCCGAGTCGCCGCTTCAGACAAGCGTCCGCAACGGCACGATCAACAACCAGTACGAGGGCACGTTGGGCGGCTTTATCGTCAAGGACCGGCTGTGGTTCTTCGTGGCCGGCCGCGACATCAATACCAATCTGACCGGCGAGACCGCCATCACCGACATTCCCTACCCGACGGGAGTCGACGAGCAGCGCTACGAGGGCAAGCTCACGCTGGCCATCACGCCCAACCACCGCATCATCGGTTCGTACCTGAAGGTGGACCACACCAATATCGGCTACGTCTTCGGCGGCGTCTTGGACCTCAACAGCGTCTACGACCGCCAAACGCCGAACGACCTCACGGCCGTCAACTACACCGGCGTGCTGACGGATACCCTGTTCGTCGAGGGCCAGTATTCGAAGAAGACCTTCATTTTCGAGAACGAGGGCTCGCACTATACCGACCTCGCACAGGGCACTCCGATCATCGACCTCGGGAACTTCTCGAACACCGAGTTCTACAACTCTCCGATCTTCTGCGCGGTGTGCCCCAACTCGACCACCCACTACGACAACCAGGACGTCCTCGCGAAGGCGTCGTGGTTCCTCTCGAGCCAGGGCGCCGGCTCGCACGACATCGTGCTCGGGTTCGACCGGTTTGACGACAAGGTCCTCTACAACAACTGGCAGTCCGGCTCGAGCTACGATCTGGTGGCCGACGGCGAAGCCGGCTACGTCCCGGGCCTCGTCACCGGCGCGACGCCCGGACTCGATCCGAACGGCTCGCCGTACCCGGTGTTCATCGGCAACTCCGGCTCGTCGTACGTTTGGTTTTTCCCGATCGCAGACATCAGCCCTGGAAACGACTTTCGCACCGAGTCGCTTTTCCTCAATGACAAGTGGCGCCTCGACAANNGTGGCAGTTCAACGCCAGCTACGCGAACTATGTAGCCGCGATCAACAGTGTCGCTTCCGACATTTCCCCTGCAGGCGTGCCGGCCTCCCTCTCGTACCTGTACGCCGGCCCGAGTATCAACGCCACGTGCGACCCGGCCAATCCCGTTGCCACTGGGTGCGTGCCGGCCCGGCAAGCGGCGCAAGAGGTGTTGACCTGGTTCACGGGACTGTCCCCGGCGGACCAGGACGCGCAGCTCGCTTACGCGTCCGTCCCGGGCTACAACCTGGTCGTCAAGGACTCGCTTAGATCGCCGAACGTCCAGGAGACCACGGTCGGCGTCAGCATCAGGCTCGGCCCCAGAGGCCGGGTTCGCCTCGACTACGTCAACCGTAAGTATAAGGACTTCTACACTACCGTCACCAACATGAGCACCGGCCAGTCGCAGCCTGACCCGTATGGCAACGTCTACGACATGACCTACCTCGAGAACAGCAACGCCAGCAAGCGCGAGTACAACGGCGTCCACGTGTCCGGCGAGTACCGTATCACCGACTCCTTCCAGCTCGGCGGCAATTACACCTGGTCGACCCTCAAAGGTAACGTCGGTGGTGAGACCTGGGGTCCTGTCTGGGGGAGCCTCGCGTATCCGGAGTACAACGCGTTCGCCCAGCACAACCCCGTTGGCTATCTTTCGGCCGACCAGCGCAATCGACTCCGCGTCTTCGGCGTCTGGGACCTCCTCAACGCCAAGCACAACCGGCTGTCGGTGAGCGTGATGGAAACGTACGCCTCCGGGACCCCGTACTCGGCAATCGGCGCCATCGCGATCCGACCGTACGTAACGAACCCGGGCTACCTCAATCCGCCTAGCTATGCCAACTACTACTTCAGCCCGCGCGGCGCGTTTCGCATGGACAGCCTCAACTCCACCGACTTCTCCTTCAACTACGCGTTCGTGATCCCGAGCCTCGGCGCCGGCTTCCAGTTCTTCCTCGAGCCGCGAGTGACCAACGTGTTCAACAACCACGCCGTCCTCAATGTCGACACCACCGTGTACACCTCTCGAACCACCGGCAAGGGACTGGTGAGGTTCAGCCCCTTCACCACCACGCCGGTCGAGTGCCCGCAGGGCGATTCCCCCGTCCAGTGTTCGGCGATGGGCGCCAACTGGCAACTCGCCCCGACATTCGGCCAGCCAGAGGTGCCAACCACGGCCGCGAACACAGCCGGCGACTTCCAGATGCCTCGCACCTTCGTCGTTTCCTTTGGCGTGCGCTTTTGAACGACTCCCGAACACGGCCGAAAGCCCCGGTCGCGATGACCCGGACCTCCCGTCAGTGCCGGTTCGAGTGACCCGCGCAGGTCACGCTGTCTCGGCTGCGTGCTGGGTGCCAGGAACGGTGCCCAGTCCGCCCGCGCTGATCGTGGCGACGGTCGCGCGGGGGCCGAGGCGAGATCCGATCACGGCTGCCACTCCGGGACCTTTGCCCAGCCCGGGAACGGGCCGATCTCGACCTTCCAGCCGGAGTCCGACGCGGGGTCGCGCACGGCGCGCAGGTTCGTGAGCGCGCGCAGCGTCGCCACCAACTCGTCATGCGGCAGGGTGTGGAGTGGCAGCCTGGAGAGGTCCGGCATCGGCCACAGGCGGATCGTGCCGTCGTCGCTGCCGGAAGCGATCGTGCGCCCGTCGGGGGAGATGGCAACGCTTGTCACTTGGCCGGTGTGGCCGAACAGCAAGTGCGGCTCCCCACCGGTGAGCGGGCCGACCCGAACAACGCCGTTCATGTCGCCGGTCACGAGGATCCCGCCGCGAGGGTCGAGGGCGAGCGTCGTGATCCTGTTGCCGTGCGACTTGATCTCCCGCGTCGCGTTCGACACGAGGTCGAACACCGAGAGCGAGGAGGTGGTTCCCTCCTGTCCGACCCATTGGAGGCTCAGGATGTTCCTTGCATCGGGACTCGCCACCACCAGGAGACCGGTTGACGGGGTCGAGGGCTGTCTGACGGGCCGCAGGAGGCGGCTCGTGCCGTTGGCGAGATCCCAGAGCCGGAGCCCGGCAGCGCCGTCCGTCACCAGGCGCCCGTCCGGCAGCCACGCGGGGGCTGCGTACGCCTCCCCGATAGTCCCGCGTTGCCCCCACGCACTCTCGCCCGTGGGACGGGTGTCGAGGGTGCGCTCGGCGCCGGTCGCAAGGTCGCGGATCCGAATCGAGGTCAGTTCCGGATGGGCAAGCCGCAAGAAGGGCACAGCGACAAGTCTCCCGCTGGGATCGAGCCTGGGGTTCGTACTAAGCAGCATACCTGTTCCCGGCGGGACCTGCGCCTGGAAGGCCGAGGCCGGCGAACCGCCGAGAGGGACGACGATGATCTTGGCCCCGTTCATCTGAGTCGCGACGACGAAGCCCCCCTGGCGGTCAACCTCGAGGTTTCGACCCCCGTCGGCGCCGATCCACGCGCCCGGCTGCGACCACAGCACCCGCACGCCCTCGCCGCTCGCGGGTGCAAGCGGCCAGCGCCGCAGTACACCACCGTCCGAGGACGACAGCAGGTGTCCGTCCGGTGTGAACGCCACCGCCACGTTGGGCGGCTCGTGCCGGCCGAGCACGATCGAGCGCGCGCCGGCGGTGTGCCACAGGATGTCGGTGCCGTCGTGGTTGCTGGCAAGCCAGGACCCGTCCGGGCTGAAGAGTATGCCGTTGATCTGGTTGATTTCGCTGTCGAGCAGAGGCACGGGCTCCGCGCTGGGCGGCGCCGCGAGATCGAAGAGGACCAGCGAGCGCGGGGGCATCGCCGTGCCCGGGTCCGTGGCGAGAAACCGCCCCTTCGGATCTAGCGCAACACCTCGGACGCTCGCGGGGCTTTTTAGCGTGCGCTCGAGCCGCGCCGAGGGTACGTCCCAGACACGCACCACGCCGCGCTCGTCGCTGGTGACCGCCCGGTCGCGCGACGCCCACATCATGACGCCCGGATCTCCTCCCTCGTGGGTGCCGACCTCGCGGGGCGGCGCGGAGGCATCGCCGAGCCGCTGCGCGGAGAGACGGTTGTGCTGCAGGAAGACGATCCACGTTTCGCTCCCGTCGATGTCATAGTCGGTCATGCCGGGCGCCCCAAAGCGCCCAAGCACCTGGTCGGGCGAGCCGTCGAGAAAGATGCGGCGCACGAGCGCCGAGCGTTCTGCCTCCGGCACGGAGGGATCAAACTCGACGGCCGGCAGATGGTCGTCCACTGGGGGGTAGAGGTTCTTGCGGAGACCGATCTCCACGGTACGCTCGAGTCGCCCTTCCGGCAGCGACCAGATGTGGAGGGCCTGGCGTGTGCCAATCGGAGTCCGGGTCACGAGCCGGCGCCCGTCCGGGGTGAAGCCCACCGTGCCCTCGAAGGTCGAGCTGAGCCTGTGTCGCTCTCCTGTCTGCCGGCTCACGAGCACGAGGCCCGCATTGCCGTTCACTGCGAGGTGTTCCCCGTCCGCACTCCACGCAAGGCCCGTCGAGGCGACCTGGTCCAAAAGGAAGAGCGCCGGGGGGCCTTGGGCGAGGGCCTCGACGGCGAACCGACGCGCGGGTTGGTTGTCGCTGCGCTCGATGCTCGCGATCGCGTAGGCGAGGGCGGCGTTGGGGTGGTCGGAAAGTCGCAACCGGCCGAGTGCCAGGAGTTGCGCCGCCTCGCGCTGGCCGACCTCCCGCACGCTGCGGCGCCAGAAGGAGCCCACCACGGCGAGACCGGCGCCGAGCAGTGTGATCACGGCGGCGACGACGAGCCTTCGCACCCGGCGGCGGTGGCCGGCACGCGCGGTCATTGCCCGGGCGAAAGTCTCCTCCATCTCCGAGAGCCCTCCCGGGTAGCGGGCGCGCCACACCTGGTACTCCTGGTACGACGTCCCGGTCCAGAGCAGGTCGTCCGGCCGCCCCTTCTCCTGCCACAGGTGTGCCACCTGGCGGAGCTGATCGCGGAGCTGCGCCGAGCCCTCGTCCTCGGTGCGCCAGTGCACGAGACGAGGCCAGGCGCTGAGCAGGCTCTCGTGCACCACCTCGACCCGCCGCCCCGCCGTCTGCCCCGGCTCGGTCGCGTGCGCCTCGTAGCTCGTGAGCAAGCGAGCATCGATGAGCGTCTTCAGGACTTCGTCGGCATCGCGCCGCTGATCCTCGGGAAACACCGTGATCAGCTCGTCCACGTCGCGCACCGCACGCGTGCCCTCGGCGGTGACGAGGTTTCGGAACATCTCCCGCACGAGGGGGAGCTTGTCCGTCCCGACCTTCTCGAGCGTCGCCTCGGCGTGCTGCGCGAGGGCGCCTGCCACCCCTCCGATCGCCTCGTA
>PMLC01000057.1:0-29673 GCA_003158745.1 Acidobacteriota bacterium | reverse complement strand
GGCTGGACCAGGGCGCGGCGCAGGGCATCGCCGGTGGGCGGTCCGAGAGGAACGAGCCCTTCGAAGATCGGCCGCAGCGCCCCGTACTCCTGGCAGCGCAGCAGGAAGTCGTCCCGGATCGCGAGCAGGACGTGGACGTCCGCCTCGAGGACGAGACGCGAGAGCAGGGACGCGAAGCGCGCCTGCACATCGGGTGGATTCAGGGTGAACAGCTCCTCGAGCTGGTCGACGATGACCAGCGCTTCGGCATGGTCACTTCTCCAGCGGCGGAACAGGTCGACCGCGACGTCGGCGTCCTCGAACCGCAGCATCTGGCGCATGGCGTGGGTGTCGCGCGAGACCTCCGGGACGAGCGCCTGCCCGAGGGCGACGAACGGGGCGTCGCCAGGCGTGCAGATGAGGTGCGCCCACCCTTCGGGCTTGGCAGGGATCAATCCTGCACGCAGGAAACTGCTCTTGCCTGCTCCGGAGGGACCGACAACCGCCAGGAGGTGCCTCCCCGGCAGCTTCTTCCACACCTCCTCGACTTCGGCCTCTCTCCCGAAGAAGTACTCCGCTTCCGCCTCGGTGAAGGCGGAGAGTCCGGGGTACGGCTGTGCCTCGTCGATCCCCGTCACCCGGTGGGCGATCTCCTCCAGGGCGCGCGCGAGCGCCTGCGCGGAGGGGTAACGCTCGCTCGGTTCCCTGGCGACCGCTCTCTGGATCGCGTCCGACCACGGGGTGTCGGGGACCTGCGGGGGATCCTCCCGCAAGCCAAGCCAGAGCGCACGGCGGGTTTCCGAATCCCGTGCTCCACCCGGGGCGACCATCTCCGCCAGGACGATGCCGGTCGCGAAGACGTCCGCGCGCGGGTCCGCGGCGGCCCCCGCCGCCTGCTCCGGCGCCCAGTACGCCGGCGTGCCGGCGACGGTGCCGCCCGACGCCACCGCCTTCGCGATGCCGAAGTCCATCAGCACGACCCGCCCCGCCCGGGTCCGCATGACGTTCTCCGGCTTGACGTCCCGGTGAACTAAGCCCGCCTCGTGGATGGCCCCCAGGCCCGCGAGCAGCTGAAGGGCGATCTCCCTCGCCTCGGCAAGGCTCAGCGGGCTGCGGGCGTCGAGGAGCTGGCGCAGGGTGGTGCCGTCCACGTACTCCATCGAGACGCACTCGAGACCCTCCGCCTCGACGAGGTCGTACACCCGGCAGACGTGCGGCGAGGCGACGGCACGAGCGGAGCGTACCTCCGACCGCAGCCGCTCGAGCGCCCCCGCCTCACCCAATCGCTCGGGCCGCACGACCTTGAGCGCGACGTCGACCTGGAGCTTGACGTCCCGCGCGAGCCACACCTCGCCCATCCCCCCGCGCCCGAGCACGCCCCGGACGTCGTACCGCCCCCCGAGGATGCGTTGGACCGAAGAAGAGCCCAGCGTGCCACCAGTCGGCGGCACGACCGTCGTGCCGGGACTCGGGAGGTCTGGTGGTGCACCCTTGCGGTCGTCGGTGGCAGGCATGACGGGGTCTCCAGTGTTTCGCGCGTGAGCTCGTCGCAAGATGTCTCACCTAGTCTACAGCGACCAACTCAGCCTCGCGTGCGATCTGTCCCGAGCTCAACCGGCTTCATCTCCATCGCAACGTCGCGGCCATTGTGCGTGTCGCGGGCACGGAACTCCTCACCCATCCCGCCCGCGCCGATAGGGGCGACGATCTCGTAGGGACCGAGGCGGGCACCCGACTGTACTCTTCGGGTGACCTTGTTGAGAGGGTACTGTGGATGATGAGACCGGGGCGTGGAACTCGGAACGGGCGATGCAGAGGTTAGCCAGCGCCGCCTCCATCGAGGTGATCCTAGAAATCGAGTATGCAGAGAGGAAAGAACTCACCGGAATTCGGAGAATGTCCCAGAACTTTCGCCGGGGGGATGAGCTATGGTTATCGCCCGCTAAGGGGGCCAAGGAGGGAGCGACACCGGGTGAGTGCGAGGGTTGAACCTGGGTTGAACCGAGGTTGACGTACCCGTCGGGGTGCGGTTCGGGAGAGTGCCCGGCAGGGCTTTCCAAGGGGGGCTGAAGTTGAACTGGGGTTGAACCGAACCGTTCCCGCAGCCTGGTGCTGCCTCGTAAGTTATTGGTGCGAAAGGGGGGATTCGAACCCCCATGGGCAGCGCCCACGAGATCCTAAGTCTCGCGCGTCTACCGGTTCCGCCACTTTCGCGGGACGGGATTGGTGAGCCGCGTAGGAGTCGAACCTACAACCTAGGGATTAAGAGTCCCTTGCTCTGCCAGTTGAGCTAGCGGCCCACCCGCTGGGCCCAATCATAACGTTGCGCTGTTTCCAGCGCAACCCCTGATCGTACACCAGAGGCCAGCGCACACGGAAGCTCCGGTCGTGTTGCGACCATCGTGCGGACAGCTACGAGCACGTCTGCCGGGTCGAGGTCCTCCAGCCGAGCCGCGGCACCCCAGACAGGGGCGGGGGGCTGCAGAACCCTGGCACCCCCCACCGGCGCCGTGCGAGCGGGATCGGTCGGGCCGAACAGTGCAATCGTGGGACAACCGACGACTGCCGCGAGATGGGTCAGCCCCGAGTCGTTTCCGACGGCAGCATCGCACGCTGCCAGCAGCGCAGCGATCTCGTGCAGAGGCCATACCGTCGGCGCGACGTGCGCGGCCACTCCAGTGACGAACGGTGTCGCCATTCGCTCTTCGCCGGGCCCCACCATTACCAAGGGCGCGATCCCCTCCTCGGCCAGCTCCGCCGCCACCGCGAGGAAGTTCCGGACCGGGTATCGTTTGTCCTCCGATCCACGCGTGGCAGGCAGAAACGCCACCATCCCCGGCAGTTCAGCCATCAGTGCACGCTGGCGCAGGCCCTGCCGGTTGAGTTTCTCCGGGAGTTGCAGACGAAACGGTGCCGGAGATACAGGCTGAAGCCCGAGCCACTTCAGGGCACCATCAAGGTCGTGACGCTGGTGATGGCGTCGCTCGACGGGAAATGTCACGAGACCGAGCGCCGCGGCACCTCGGCCTTCACTCGCCAGGCATGTCTTCGTCCCGGTCCCTGCGAGCAGCAACTTCGCTCGGCTGCTGTGACGTGCCGTGAGCGCCACATCGAAGCTCCCGAAAACGCAGCGGCGCGACCATCCGAAACCGGCACCGACCGGTCGCACGATCGCCGTGACGCCCAGGAGTCGCGCGAGCGGTGCGTGAGCGGCCGGAAGCAACGCCGTGGTCTCCCCGCCACGGTTGGCGCTCTTCAAGGCGGCGAGCGCCGGCAGCGTGTGCACGAAATCGCCAAGCCAGTTGGGCAGGTCGACAAGTAGACGGGCCGGGAGGGAGGTCATGATTCGTCTACGAACGCGGACGCCGTTGCGTCGAGGATTCCCAGACCACGGCCCATTTGAGGAACGTTCCGTACGCTGCAAGCACCGCCACGACGAAGCCCGCGGCGCCGTCGAGGAAACCCAGACGCACGATAAATGAGCGCACGAAACGCCACTTCGCGTGCATCACGGCTCCCAGGAGCGTCGATCTGCGTCCTGCCGCGAGGAGGTCCGCGGCCCCTCGGAGCGCGTAGTCGTTGAGCTTCGGCAGGTACTGCGCCAGCGACCGAAGGGTGTCGTGCTCGACGGCACCGCGAAGCAGGCCAACGGATGGCGCGGTCACCGCACCGTGAACCGCCCGCTCTGCGAAGCGGGCCTGGCGCCGGTCGATGAGCCGCACGATCTCGTCGCGCCCCCAGTCCCCGAAAGAAAGTGGGCGTCCGAACACGAAATTGACGCGACGGACCGCGTATGCCGCGTCGGTTGGCGCCGCGATCGCCCGTCCGATCCCCTCCTTCAGGCGCGGGGTCACGCGCTCGTCAGCATCCAGTATGAACACCCAGTCCATTCGGCACCGCTCGATGCCCCAGTTGCTCTGGGCACCGCTCGACTCGAACTCATGCTCGAGGACGTTTGCTCCGGAGCCGGACGCAACCTCCCGCGTGCGGTCCGTCGTGCGCGGGTCCACCACAACGAGGACCTCCTCGGCCCACCCTTCCACACTCGCCAGCGCACCGGGGAGCAACTCCTCCTCGTCGAGCGCGGATACGAGAACCGTGAGAGGGACGCTCACTCCCTCTCGCCCTCCTCGACGCGAAGCCGCCGGATAGCGAGGGCGCGCCCCGTCGTTTCGTCCACCTCGATCACCGCGCCGCACAACGCACCACCCCGCGTGGCCGGCTCCAGCGTCCGGGGAGTTGCCAGCAGGAAACGCTCCAGGACGGCCTGAGGCTTGAATCCGATGACTCCCTCGTACGGTCCGGTCATGCCAGCGTCCGTCAACGCCGCGGTGCCGCGCGGCAGGACGCGTTCGTCAGCAGTCTGGACGTGAGTGTGGGTGCCCAGCACCGCGCTCACCCTGCCGTCCAGGTGCCAGGCCATGGCCTGTTTCTCCGATGTCGCCTCCGCGTGGAAGTCCACGATCTTAACGGCTGCTTGTCCGCCGATCTCCGCGAGGATGCGGTCGGCGGCCAGGAACGGGCTCTCCATCGCGATCATGAATGTCAACCCCTGCAGGTTGATCACCGCGATCGGAACGCCGCTCTTGGACGCCACCACGCAGCTTCCTCGGCCGGGGTTCCCTGCCGGGTAGTTGGCCGGGCGCAGCAGGCGCGGCTCGATATCGAGCAGCGCCGCCGTTTCCTTCTTGTCCCAGATATGGTTACCCGACGTGAAGACATCCACCGGCAGGCGCCGGAGTTCGTCCCACACCGAGCCGGTGAGGCCGAAGCCTCCGGCGGCGTTCTCCACGTTGACGATCGTGACGTCGGCCTTCACGTCGGACTGGGTGCGGCGCAGCCTCTCCGTCAGAAGGCGCCTCCCCACTTTGCCCACCACGTCTCCTACGAAAAGCACACGGATCATCGCGCAGCCCCCAGCTCATCTGGGGGAAGGATACACGTCGCCCGGTGAAGGTCTCGTGCCTGGAGCGGCTAACGCCTCGATGTTGAGCTCTCTCACCCGCTGCCGGCCAACGCGGCAAGTGCGCCCGGATCGAGCATCCTCGCAACCGGTACGTGCACCCGAACAACGCCGTCGTTTGCGAGGCTGCGGAAGGTGCGTGAAAGCACCTCCGGAGCGGTTCCGCACAGCGCCGCGATCAGCCTCTCCGGCTCCTGGAGGCGGATCTCGGCGCCCGGCAGCGGCGCACTGGCAAACCGCACGAACGCCGACGAGAGGTACGCTGCGACCCTCTCTTCAACCGTATGGAGTGCCAACCCCTCGACGAGGTCCGTAAGCCGTCGCAGCCAGAGCGACATCGAGGCCAGCAAGGCCGGCGCGACTTCCGGCCGGTGGCGGAGCAGATCGACGAGGGCGGGGCGGTTCAAGGTAGCCAGCATCCCGCCTTCGACAACCGTCGCGGTGGCAGGGAAAACGCCCAGGCCAAAGACGGCGGCCTCTGCGAACGACGCCGGACCCTGCACGAGGTGGAGAAGTTGCTCCCTCCCATCCGGGCCGCTACGAGCCAGCTTCACCCGCCCCGAGAGCAGCAACGGCAGGAAGTCGGCTGGGTCACCCTCCGAGAAGAGCAACTCTCCCTTGCATACCCGCCGAACCCCGCACGGGCGGCCCAGCTCGTCGAGCAGGGTCGATGGCAGAGCGTTGAAAAGCGTGATGCGCCGCAGCGCGGCGGCAAGCTCTGGCCCCACGAGTGCATGGTGTCAGAGCGGGCGCTTGACGACTGTCGGTTCGCCCCGGACAATGGCCGCGAGGTTTGCGCAGGGGGGTGCAATGCCTGCTGCTCACGAAGGACGCGTGATCTCGCGCAGGGGTGCGTTGAACTGGCTGCTGGGAACCTCGCTCGGCGCGACGCTCGCGGCCGCCCTGTACCCGGTCTTCCGCTTCGTCATCCCTCCCGAGGTGGCCGAGGCGCCCGTCAACCGCGTTCTGGCAGGCAAGCTGTCGGAGCTCCCGACCAACTCCGGGAAGATCTTCCGATTCGGGTCCAAACCGGGCATCCTGATCCGCACGGTGACCGGTGACGTACGCGCCTTTTCCGCCGTGTGCACGCACCTCGCGTGCACGGTGCAGTACCGCCCCGACTTCCAGCACATCTGGTGTGCCTGCCACAACGGGCACTACGACCTGCAGGGCAAGAACATCGCCGGTCCGCCACCGCGGCCGCTCGACGCGTACAAGGTGGACATCGCAGGGGATGAAGTGTACGTCACCAAGAGGACATGAGCGATGCGCGCGCTTGAGAAGTTCTGGCACGCCCTTGACGAACGGTTCGACCTCGCGCCTCTGGTGGAATTCGCAACCCACAAGGAGGTGCCGCGTCACAGGCACTCGTGGGCGTACTACTTCGGCGGGCTCACCCTGTTCTTCTTCCTCGTCCAGATCACCACGGGCATCCTGCTGCTGCTCTACTACCGGCCCACCTCGGAAGCGGCGTTTGAGAGCGTCCAGTTCATCGTCACACGCGTTCCGTTCGGCTGGCTGGTGCGCTCGGTCCACTCGTGGTCGGCCAACCTCATGATTCTCTCCGCGTTCGCCCACATGTTCTCCGTCTACTTCATGGGCTCGTACGCAAAGCCGCGCGAGCTCACCTGGTGGAGTGGTTTCGCCCTGCTGGCGCTCGCGATGGGGTTCGGTTTCTCAGGGTATCTGCTGCCCTGGAACGAGCTGGCGTTCTTCGCCACGCGGATCGGCACCGACATGATGAGCAAGGTGCCTTTCGCCGGCGCATGGCTCTTGAAGTTCCTTCGCGGCGGGGAGGAGGTGACCGGCGCGACGCTGACACGGTTCTTCGGCTTCCACGTCGCGGTGCTCCCCATGATCACCGCCGCTCTTCTCAGTCTCCATCTCGCCCTCATCCAGAGGCAAGGGATGCATGTGCCGGAGAGCCTCGAGAAGGAGGCCAAGGCCAGGAAGCCAATCCGGTTCGTGCCCAATTTCATGCTGCGCGAAGGCGCCGTGTGGCTCCTGGGCCTCGCGGCGCTCGCGGCGCTCGCCGCGTTCTTCCCGTGGGAACTCGGCATCAAGGCCGATCCGTTCGCGAGCGCGCCCGCCGGCATTCATCCCGAGTGGTACTTCCTTTTCATGTTCGAGACGTTGAAGCTCATCCCGGCGCACGTTCTTGGGATCGAGGGCGAGCTCCTGGGCCTCGGCGTGTTCGGCCTCGGCGGGCTGGTCTGGTTCCTCGTCCCCGTCCTCGATCGCGGCAGCCGCACGGGCCATCGTACCAGGGCATTCCTCGTGCTTGGGTGGTTCCTTCTCGCGTACATCGTCTCGTTCACGCTGGCATCTCTGGCGGGGGTGTTCAAATGACCGACCGCATCCTGACCGCCACCGTCGTGCTCTCCCTCGCGGCCGTTGCGGCATTCGCTGCACCTCCGACGTCGGCAGTCGGCACACCCGGCAAGCACGCAGAAGACTCCTGTGTTGGCTGTCACAGCAAGCTCGAGGACAGCCGTCTCCGGGCGCCGGCCGAAGCGGCGAACTCCGACGTCCACCACACCCAGGGGGTCTCGTGCGCCGGCTGTCACAGCGGCGATCCGACCTCGGACGACCCGGCCGTGGCGATGGACCCGAAGCGCGGCTTCGTTGCGAAGTTCACTCACAAGGCCATCCCCGAGATGTGCGGCTCGTGCCACTCCAACGCCGCATTCATGCTGCGCTACTCCCCAAACATCCCCACCGACCAGCTTGCCCAGTACCGCACCTCCAAACACGGCCAGGCACTTGCCACGGGCGATACCAACGTCGCGGTCTGCACATCGTGCCATGGCGCCCACGGAATCCTCCCGCCCGCCGACGCACGGTCGCCCGTGTACCCGACGCGGATCGTCGAAACGTGCGGACACTGCCACGGCAACGCAGCCCTCATGAGCCGCTACGGCATCAAGGGCAACGAGATCTCCGAATACAAACGGTCGGTCCACTACGCCGCGCTCGTCACGAAGAACGACCTTTCGGCCCCCACGTGCAAGTCGTGTCACGGTGCCCACGGCGCAATGCCACCGGGGATCTCGTCGGTGTCCAACGTGTGCGGAACGTGCCACCTTTCCCAGCGCGAGCGGTTCGACCAGTCGCCGCACAAGGACGCCTTTGCGGCACTCCAGCAGCCGGCGTGTGAGAGCTGCCACAGCAACCACGCCATTCTTCATCCCCAGGACTCCTGGATAGGGATGGACGACAAGCAGGTTTGCGGCTCCTGCCACAGCACCGGCGACGCCGGGGCCACGGCCGCGGCCAGAATCGCGTCCGCACTCGGGAAAGCGTCGTCGGCCGATGTCACAACCCTTGCACGCGTCCAGCGCGTGGAGCGCGCCGGCATGCTGATGGACGAGGCGAGCGTCAAGCTCGAGGAGGCCCATCAGGCGTTCGTCATGGCCCAGTTGGAGATCCACACCACCAGCGTCGGGCGTGTCGAGGCGCAGACGAAGACGGTGCTAGGCGCGCTGGCAGCCGCCGACAAGTTGGCCGCCGCCTCCGAGACGGAAATCCGCTACCGCCGCTCGGGGCTCTTCATTTCACTCGCGGTGATCGCCCTCGCCATGGTCCTTCTGATCCTCAAGATCCGGGCTATGGAACGCTGAGCACAAACCACCACGTGACGTCGCCCCCGGGAGGTGTGAGGGGCAGCACCACACGCTCGAGGCCCAAATCACGGCTCATCGGCGCAAGAACGACCGAAGACGTCGGAAGCAGCAGCGTGGTTTCCAGCGGCGACTCCGCACCATCCCGGACCGCCCCCGCCAGCATCCTAACTCTTCGCCCGAAATGCTCGAACACCCTGACGTGAAGCGCGCCGTCGCTCAGCCTCCGGGTGCGGACTACCGACCCGCGCGCGACCAACTCCCCGGCATCCTCGCCCTGTAGAACGACCACGCCACCGGGACGGACCGCCCGCGCCATAGCGTCGAGCGCGCCCCGCTGCGCCGCTCGCGACGGCAGCAGCGACAAGGTGTTACCGACGCACAACGCGGCGTCAAACGCCTTGTCCCGCAACGGTGGGCTCGCGACATCCGCCACCATGAGCCGAGCCCCTGCTCGGTCTTTCACCGCTGCGAGAACGGCATCGAAGCCGACTGCTTCCACACCGATCTCCCCCAGCAGGCGCACGTGGAACCCCGCGCCGCACCCGGCGTCGACGACCTTCCTCCAGCCCCAGAACGCCGCGAGCGCCTGCCAGAACGGCCGTTCGCGCTCCGCTCGGGCCGCCATGGGAAGCGCAGCCGCCACAGCAGCCCAGTTGCCGCTATCGGGCACCGTTCCTCCGGGCCAGCGATCCGTCGCTCCGCCCCGTCCCAGCCTAGGCCATCCCGCCCACGTGCGTGTAGAGCGGCGAGTCGATCTCACGCAACCGTTCCGCTCACTCCTGTTCCGAGCTGACGATCCAAATGGTGCGGCGCACGGTGGTCATCGGCCTCATCGTGATCTTGGCCTTCCGAGAGAGTCGGACTGCGTTCCGGCAAGCGACTCCTTCAGACCCGAGAAATCGAGTCTCCGCTCACACTGTGGATTCTACCGGCACGCGCCTACCCCACATGCTCTCGCTGCGTCCAGACTTGGGCCCGCTCCGAGATTAGCTCGCACGCCCGCGAGCCGATCGTCTCCGGGAAGCCCATCGCCAGGAGTTGCCGGTAGTTCTTCTCGATCGGATTACGGATCTTGCGTATTCTGCCGTACTCGGCCGGTGTCAGCCCGCGCACCAGCAACGGCGGCATGTCAACGATCGGGATCGGGTAGTCGCTCCCTAGCACCATGCGCTCGGACGGGATAGACCCCAACACCCGCGGTACCGTGGCGACCCTGGGCCACAGGCACATCGCGGACACGTCGGTGAAGAGGCGCCAGCGCCCGTTCGATTCGGCTTCCCGCATCATCCCCGCAAGATCATCAAGGTAATCGACCTCGAAGGGGAAAAAACGTGCGCTGGCGTGGGCCGCGATCACGGTGACGCCGATGTCCAGCGCACGGCGGAGCCGGCGCGGATCCCCGAGTCGCTGATGCTCCGCCACGGGCGGTGGCACCGGAACGGCGTGCTCTGGACCGGTGTGGCACAGGAGGGGAACGCCGGCTTCTGCTAGAGCCTCATAGAACCAGTCGTGTCGCCGGTCGGACGGGTCGATCAGCTGCGAGTTCGGGATCCACTTCACCAGCGCCGCCGGCGGTTCGCCGAAGAGGCAGCGCTCGAGCTCCTCCCGGCCCGCGACCACGCCGCGATTCGGGTGAACTGATGCCCCGAAGAGCACCTTGGGGTGAGCCGCCGCGATGGTGCGCACGTAGTCGTTTGCGACAACGAGGTGGCTGGCCTCGTCGTGCCGGATGCCGTCGTCGCTCGACATCGCGTCGAGCGCCAGCACCACGCCACGGTCCACGCTCGCCGCTCCGTCGAGGGCCCCTACGATTGTCTTTCGGATCGTCCCGTCGAAGTCGGACCGCAGGTCCTCACGCTCAACGCCGTCGGCCAGGAGCATGAAAACGAAGGCCGGTTGTCGTTCCATGACCGTCGAAACCTTGCACCCGGCCTGATTCCTGGCCGCGATGTGGATGTGGATGTCGACGACCGGCGGCATGAGCATTCTCGCGGAAGGATATCCCGGCGGACCGGTCGGGCGCTATCGATGTGAGTGGTCGGCGTGTCCCGTCCCGTGGACCGGGTCGGTCCTTCCGGTCAGAAAGCCGGTCGGATCAGCGATCGTTTCGGCGGCGAAGTGCGCGAGATCCTTCCAGGTATCCGTCGAGCTTCGCCCTCTGTTCGGGCGTCAGCACGGAGACGGTCTGGTTGCGCAGCTTCTTCATCTCGGCGCGCAGCGCCTGGCGGTCGGCCCGAGTCCTCAGCAGCGCGTTGCCGACTGCCGTCGGATCCGGACTGGGCGCCTGGAGCGCCGCGTCCAGCGCGGCCTTGCTCGTTTGCTGCTGCCCCCTGAGAGCCTCGACGTTCGGCCGCTCGGCCACTACGATCGCCCTGATCCTTCCCTTCTGCTCAGTCGTGAGGCCGACCCTCGCGAGCGCCACCCTGTACGCCGGCCCAATTCCCGGTTTCGCTTTCTGCCCTCCGGGGCCGGGGTAGACGGCGGCCACGGCCAGCGTGCCGGTTAGGACGGCTGCGCCGGCAAGGACGGTCAACTTCCGGATCGAGCATTTCATCGTCGTGCCTCCCGTAGGCCGCCCCGGCGTTCTGCGGTCGTCTTGGGAGACGATCTTCCACCGACTCCGTTGACACCTCCGAACCTCCCACAATCCGCCCACAAAGAGCGGCGCGCCGCGAGTCCCTCCGCGGTGCGCGTCCTTTGCTTGGTATGTTGTTAGGCCAATTCAGCCCGATGCACCCGACCTGGCTGCCTTCCTCTACAGCTTCGCGGCGATCGCCCTTGCCATGTCCAGCGTAGTCGCCGAGCCGCGCATGTCGTAGGTGCGGATCTTGCCGTCTTCGATCACCGCCGCTACGGCGCTCTCCACCTTTGACGCCATCGCCTTCTCGCCGAGCCAATCCACCATCATTTTGGCCGCCAGGATCGTGGCGATCGGGTTGACCTTGTACTTGCCCGCGTACTTCGGCGCCGAGCCGTGCGTGGGCTCGAACACCGCGAGCTTCTCGCCGATGTTGCCGGAGCACCCAAACCCGAGGCCGCCCACCATCTGAGCGCACAGGTCGGAGATGATGTCGCCGAACAGGTTGGTCGCGACGAGAACGCCGTACTTCTCGGGGTCCTTGAGCAGCCACATGCAGATCGCGTCGACGTTGGCGTCGTCCATCGCGACCCCGGAGTAATCCTTCGCGACCTCCTTTGCGGTCTCAAGGAACAGACCCTCGGTGGCCCGCACCACATTGGCCTTGTGGACGACCGTGACCTTGGGGTAGCGGTACTTCTTGGCGTACTCGAATGCCGCCCGGATGATTCGCTCGGAGCCTTTCTTCGTGTTGATCTTGCATGTAATGGCGTACTGGTCCAACGGAATCTCGGCGAAGTGTGCGAACGGCTTGGAGACCTCCTTGAGGATGTCACGCAACTTCTCCGGGACCGGTGCAAACTCGACTCCGGAGTAGAGCCCCTCGGTGTTCTCGCGGAACACCACGAGGTCGATCGTCTCCTTGAAGTTGAGCGGGTTCCCCGCGTAGGCCTTGCACGGCCGCAGGCACGTGTAGAGGTCGAACATCTGGCGCATCCGGACGATCGGCGAGCGGTATATGAGCCCCTTGCCCTTGAGCTCCTCAACCAACTCCGCCTCGGCAGCCTTCACCGGCTTCGAGGTAATCGCGCCGAACAGCGCTGCGTCCACGCTCTTCAGCAGATTCACGGTGCGTTCCGGAAAGGCATCGCCTTCCTTGCACCAGAACTCCCATCCGATATCACCGTGGATGTATTCGGCGTCCAGTTCGAGCGCGTCGAGAACGATCCGGGCCGCCTCCATGACGTCGTTGCCGATCCCGTCTCCGGGCAGCCAGGCGATCTTGTACTTGGCCATTTCGTCTCTCCCTTTCCTGCTCACTCTTTTCAACGCGGGGCACCCGCCGCCGCGGCGTGGTCCCTCAGTCCCTGGGCAGCTCGCGGGCGGGCGGTCCGTCGTACGCGGCGGCGCTCTGGTCAATCCGCCGCATCGGCTTCTCGCGCTGGCGTTCCTCGAGCACCTGCGCCATCCACCCGGCCGTCCGGGCCAAGATGAAGAACCCGTTGGCAAGGTCGGGGTGGAAGCCGAGGTCGGCAAGGACGGCGGCGATCGCGCCGTCCACGTTGAGAGGCAGCGCCTTTCCGCCCGCGGCCAGTTCTTGAACGATCGCCTCGGCCACTTCCACGTGGGGGCCCGACGCGTTGGCGGTCTTCGCGAGCGCGACCAGCCGGTGGGAGCGCGGGTCGTCGGTGTGGACGCGGTGTCCAAACCCGGGGAGTCTTCGCCCCGCCGCCTTCTCTTCGGTGATCAGCGTCTTCGCGACTGATTTTGCGCTCTCGCCGGCGGCGACTTTGGCGGCGCCGCGGCCGAGCAGGTGCATGCAGTCTTCGACCGCTCCCCCGTGGTGCCTGTTCACCGCCAGCGCTCCCGACGCGATGCAGGCGTTGAGCGAGGCGCCCGTGGACGCGGCGTTGCGGACCGCCAGCGTCGAGGGAGGCGTCACGCCGTGGTCGATCGAGGCGACGAGGATTGCTTCCATGAGTTGCCCCACCGCCGCGCCCGGCAGCTCGCCGCGCAGAATCAGGTAGACGGCCTCACCGAAAGAGACCCGGCCCATAAGGTCGTCGAGCCGATACCCGCGGACGAGAATCTCGTTCGGCTTGATCGATGTGACCGCCGTGACCCATTCCTTCTCCGCCATGATCATCCCTCCAGGACCTTCGCGACGGCCGCCGGCAGGGCATCGAACGCATCGACCACCGTGGCCCCGGCCTCGCGCAGCGCCGCAACCTTGCCCTCGTGTGTCCCCCGACCACCCTCGACGATCGCTCCCGCGTGAGAGAAACGGACACCCTTCGTCGCGGCGCGCCCGCCGATGAACGCCACCACCGGTTTGCTGACCTCGCTGCTCGCGATCATCTCGGCAACGCGCTCCTCCTGCGAACCGCCGATCTCACCGAACAATGCAATGCACCTGGTCTCCGGGTCGCCCTGGAAGAGCCGCGCGACGGCGGGTAGCGGCAGGCCGATGATGCCGTCGCCGCCGACGTGCACCAGGGTCGTGAGGCCGATGCCCGCACGGCACAGGTAATAGCCGGTCGAGGAGGTCATCCCGCCCGAGCGCGAGGCCACGCCGACTCCACCTGGTCTGAACCACGAGCGGGCCGACTCCGCGCGCCCGCCGATCATACCCAGGACGCCTTTCCCAACCGACAGGACGCCGAGCGTGTTGGGGCCGAGGAAGTCGACACCCCTGCGCTCCGCGGCGCGGGCGATCTCCATCACGTCCCACACCGGGACGCGGTCGCCCACCAGGACGGTGAGCGGGATCCCCGCCGCGATCGACTCGAGCGCCGCGTCCTTGACGAGAGGCGCGGGCACGAAGATCACGGACGCATCGATCCTGCCCGTGGTTTCGAGCGCCTCGAGAACCGTGTCGTACACGGGCGTGCCATCCACGCTCTCGCCGCCGCGACCCGGCGTGCACCCGGCAACGACCTTTGTCCCGTAGTCGCGCATCAGTTTGGCCCTTGCGCGACCCTCTCGGCCGGTGATGCCCTGGACTAAAACGCGCGTGCTCCCGTTCACGAGGATGGCCATGACCTATTCCATTCCCCGGCTCGCGCGGTACTCGTCGAGGCCGGGGACGGGAAGATGAACGTGGCCGCCCCCGGCACCAAGGGCCCGGCAGTCCACCTCGCACGCGAGGCACTCGGTGCAACGGCCGCGCGCGGCTTCCTCAAGCGTCACCTTGAGCACCGGGACGCCGTTCTCGCTGAGCTTCAAGATCTGGGGCACACAGGCAGCCACGCACGCTTTGCTCTTGCAATGTTCGCAGACGGCGTGGTCGTACGTGATCTCGCCGGTCGGCGTCTTGAACGTGTAGGGCCGGGACGGAGGCTTCGGCGCGCGCTGCGGAGGGCGGGGCGCCTGTGCGGTGAACGACGCCACGAGCGACTCGAGCCGCTCGGCGCAGAAATCGACCGGCGTGTCCTTACCGTAGCACTCGATGGGCACCCCGATCTCCCTGGTGTATCCCGTCAGGATCTCGATCGCCTTTTCCTCGCCGTTCCCTCCGAGGCGGACGACCGCCGGGACTGCCAGCGGCTCCTCGAGGAACGCCTTGACGAGGCCGCGCGCGGAGTGGAACTGCTCCTGCGACGCCACGCCAGAACCGGTACCGAAGTACCCGTCCACACCGGGCTGCGAGAGCAGAATTCGCGCAGCCCTGTACACCTTCGAGGCGGGAGGGTTTCCCGACGTGTCGCAGAAGTTCGCGACGGAGAACCCGTGACGCTGCAGGGCGTCCATCCCCATCATCGACCCACCGCCGCCGGCGCCGTGGAATGCGACCACGCGCTGCCCCCGACCGAACCCTTCGCGCATCTGCAGGAAGTAGAAGGTCCCGCGATAGTCGTCCTTCTCGACATCCCACGCGATGCGCTCTAACGGGGTCGGTGGGTGACCGAGTTCGCGCGCAACCTCGATCCCGAGATCCGGGTGCCGGAACACCGCGGCGTCGTCCAGCGTGATCCGGCAATCGAGGGCCATCACCCGGCCGTCGGCCGCGAGGACCATGGGATTGATCTCGGCCGAGCGCGCCTCGAGTTGGCGGGCGGCGGCTACGAGACGCACCGAAGACTCGGCGAGCTTCCGCTGCTCTTCACCGTGCACGCCCACGCGCCGCCAGAGCTCGCGCGCAGCGTGCAGCGGCAGACCTTCGACAACGTCGAGCGGGAGCTCGGCGACCGCTTCCGGGTGCTCGCGTGCGGTGTCCTCGATCCCCGAACCTCCCCTGGCAGAGATCAAGAGCACCGGGCAGCGCCTCCGGTCGTCCAGGATGACGCCGGCGTAGCGCTCGCTCGCAATCGCGACCCGCTCCTCGACCAGGACCTCGATGATCGGGAACCCTCCCGCGTTTGCCGCGAGAATTGCGGCCGCGGCGTCCCCGGCCGCTTCGGCCGACTCCGCGAAACACACCAGGCCCTGTGCCGCACGGCTCGTCGTCCAGGCTTGAGCTTTCACGACGACAGCACCACCGAGGCTTGCGGCGACCGCTGCGGCCTCGGCAGCGGATCTGGCCAGCGCGCCGCGCGGCACAGAAATGCCGGCGCCGAGGAGGACCTGTTTTCCTTTGAACTCTGCGAGACGTGCCACGAGAGATCTCCACCCGCACGCGGGCGTCCGGCAACCTACGCGATGGCCCCCGGGGTGTCAAGGGCAGTCGGGCCGGCAACGTCCGACCGAGGCGACGATCCAACTCGCTCGCGGTATGATGAGCCACCAGTGGGAGGGCGCATGGTCCATGTCTCGTCTGTCCCCGGTTCCTACTATTTCTACTACCCAAGGCTGGTTTGCGTGGTCGGCGTCCGTGACGAGAGCAAGGCCACGACCAACTTCGCTCCGGTCGCTTGGACCACGCCCCTTTCCTCCGACCCGCCGCTGTTCGGCGTGTGCCTTTCCCCCAAGACGTACAGCCACCAACTCGTCCTCAAGACCGGCGAGTTCACCGTGAACTTCCTCACCCAGAAGCATGCCGCCCTCGCCGACAACCTGGGGCGGCTGTCCGGCCGCGAGACCGACAAGGTCAAGGCGCTGGCGCTGGATCTCGAGCCCGGCGAGGCGCTCTCGACCCCGATCCTGACGGTCGCATACGTCGCCGCGGAGTGCGCGCTGGTCGAGAGACACCATGTGGGAGACCAGACGCTTCTCGTCGGCGAGGTCCACCAGATCCACGCCGCCCCGGACGCCTTTGACGCCGACGGCGTGCTACGGATTCGAAACCTGAGTCCGCTCCTCTACCTGGGCAGCAACCGGTACGCGACCACCGAGCGCCATCCCGTCTTTCCCCTCGGTGAGGCCGCCACGAAGGTGTAGCGCCTGGGCTGGCCTGGCGGCGCAACGACACCCCAGATTCCTCTTCGGCAACGTCAGGCGGGTTTGGTCTGCCCAGCGGCGTCGAGCGCCGTCATTCCCGGCATCTCACCTGATCCCATCGTCTCGACCGCCGACGACGGCACGATCACCATGCTCCCCTTCTCCTTGATCGCCTCGTAGAGCATGTTCATCGCTCGCAGGTGCATCGCGGTTGGGTTCTCTCGGTACAGCTCCGAAGCCTTGGCGAAGAGCTCTGCAATTACGGTCTCCTCCCTGCCGAGGATGATCTGCGCATGACGTTCGTGTTCGGCCTGAGCACGGCGCGACATCGCGTCCTCGAACTCCGAGGGGATGCGCACGTCACGAATCTCCACCGACTGGACGGTTATCCCCCAGGGTTTGGTCTTTTCATCGAGGATCTTGGCGAGCTCCCGGCCGATCTTTTCCCTTTCGGTGGTCATCTCCGCGAGGTTGTGCCGTCCGATTGCCTCCCGCAATGCGGACTGCGAGGACAGGAAGATGGCGTTGAAGTAGGACTGCACCTCGAGCACCGCCTTCTCTGCGTCCCAGACCAGCCAGAACACGATGGCGTCGACGTTCACCGGCACCGTGTCCCGGGTGAGCGCGGACTCCGCAGTGACTTCCGTCGCGCGGGCGCGCTGGTCGACAAGGTGCGAGATGACGTCCACGACCGGGATGATCCAGAAGACACCCGGTCCCCACAGCCCGCGGTACTTTCCTAAGCGCAGGACGACGGCTTTCTCCCACTGGTCTGCCAGCTTGATCGAGAACAGCAGGAACAGACCAATGAGAAGGAAAGACAGCAGCGCGGCCGGCACTAGGTCGCTTCTGTGAGACACTGTTCCAAGCACGACCGTTGCGACCATGCCGGCAATCCAAACGACAGCCGCCACCGAAGCCGAGAATCCGTTGACGGAGCGCCGCGCACCCGAGGCGTGCGCCTGTAGCGGGCTCGCTGCGATCTCCTGACGCGGTTTCTTCTGGTCTCTCTCCTTGTCCTTATTTCGTGTCAAAATCGAGATGATCGGCAACACTCTTTTTCCTCCTAGGATTTGTGCCAACAAGACGGCCGCGCTTCCGACAGCGGCCACAGGCAAAGGGCGACGAGTGTCTTCGAGATCATGGCGAACCCGGGCGCCCTGAGGTATCCGTCTCCCTCGATGATGACTTCGGCTGTCATCGCCAAAGCGGCGGCGAGCTTGAGAGCGGCGTTCATTTCGGATCCTCCTTCATCCTGGCGGAGAATTCCTGAAGGAACTCCGCCAGCGGCAATCCGGAACCGGCAGCCCTCGCCAGGAACTCGTCGACGAGCTGGATCACCTGCCTTCGACGCTCGACCTCATCACGCTCAACCCTGACCGACGACACATAGGTGCCTGATCCCTGCCGGGTGTTGAGCACTCCTCGGATCTCGAGCTCCTTGTAGGCCTTCGCCACCGTGTTGAGGTTTACCTGAAGCTCGACTGCAAGCGCACGCACAGTGGGCAACTGGTCACCGGCGGTCAAGGCGTCCGTCGCCACCGCCGCCAGGATCTGGTCGATGATCTGGCGGTAGAAAGGCACCCCGGACGGCGGGTCGAGGCGAAAGCTGGTGGGCATCGCATTCACCTATGTCCTAGTTCATTAGATCATTAGTACTTTAGGACGCACCAGGAGGCTTGTCAAGGCCCCGAGGCTGGAGCGGGCGAAATCCGGGAGATCAGTCCCCGCAGGAGGTTTCATCGCTCGGCGGGTTCCGGCCGGATCGTCGAGGCCTCTCCGCCGGTCGGGTGCGGACCGCTGGTTTGGCAGCCACACCCAGCCGCTTCAGGCTCGAGATCGGCCTGCCGGTCGCCACCTGCTCCGCGGGTTGGGATTGCCGGCGCAACCTCGTGGCGACGATCTCCTCGCGGTTCCGGACGCCTCTAGCGCAGGGTATGATGACGGCTGCACGGTGCGGGATCAGCCCGGCGGATGGGTACGAGACTGCGCGCACGGCGGAGCGGGGATATGAGCGACGTGGTCGTGATCGGGGTAGCCGGGGGCACCGGCTCCGGTAAGACAACGGTGGCGGAGGCGATCGTCTCCCGCATCGGTCGAGAACGGATCGCCTACATCCAACACGACAGCTACTACCGCGATCTCACCGGATGTGAACGAGAGATCTTGCTGCACCACAACTTCGACCATCCTGATGCCCTGGAAACCGAGTTGCTCACGCAGCATGTGCGGTCTCTCAAGTCGCGTATCCCAGTCGAGGTGCCAATCTACGACTTCACCCGGCACGTTCGGACCGGAAAGACCCGCAGGGTCGACCCGCTTGGCGCCGTGCTGGTGGAGGGGATCCTGATCTTCAGCGAGCCGGCGTTGCGGGAGCTCTTCGACATCAAGATCTTCGTCGACACTGACGCCGATCTCCGTTTCATCCGCCGGCTTCGCCGCGACCTCGTCGAGCGCGGTCGCACCGTGGAGAACGTCATCGCACAGTACCTCGAGACCGTGCGCCCCATGCACCTTGAGTTTGTCGAACCTTCGAAGCGCTGGGCCGATCTCATCATCCCGGAGGGTGGGTTCAACCCGGTGGCTCTCGACGTCGTGTGCTCCCGGGTCGAAGCCCTGCTCCAACCTGCAACGGCATGACGGTCCGCCGGATCATCACCGTCGCGTCGGGAAAGGGCGGAGTCGGCAAGAGCACCTTTGCGGTCAACTTCGCCCTGACCCTCTCGCGGGTAGCGCCGACGGTGCTCGTTGACCTCGACACGGGAACGTCGTCCATCCGAAACACCGTAGATGCCCCGGTCGAGCGCGACCTCTACCACTTCTTCCGAAAGGGAGAACCGCTCGAGCGGTGCCTCACCCGACTCCCGGACAAGCTCGACCACGAGGGGCACTTCAAGAACTTCGCGTTCGTCGCCGCGCCTCAACACGCCATCGAGGAGTTCACCAATCTCTCCGACACCAATCGGGTTCGCCTCATCAGGGCGATCAATCAGCTGCCGGCTACCTACGCGATTCTCGATCTCCGTGCGGGCCTCGATGCCAGCGTGCTCGATTTCCTGCCCCACTCCAACTCGGGAATCCTGGTCTTCACGCCGCACCACCCCGCGGCAACGATGGCGGCCGCCGACATCGTCAAGGCGTTGCTGTTCCGAAAACTGCGCCTCGTCTTTTCGACCGACGGACCGCTCGCCGCGACGGCCGGAGCGCCTTCGCAGCTCGCGACGATCAACGCCCTCCTCGACCAGGTCGAGGATTCGTACGACGGCCGCATTCCGAACCTGGACGCCTTTCTCGCCGATCTGTTCGAGGCTTTCGGCGATGCGCCGGTCGTGCGCGCACTGGCCGAAAACATCGCGAGCTTCGGAGTTTTCTTTGTCCTCAATCTCTTCGACGGCGTCAAGGAGTCGTTCGAATCGGCCGTGGAGCCCTTCGTGCGGCTGCTTCAGAGCCAGATCTCCGCCCAGATAGGGATCCACAACCTCGGCTGGATCGTCAACTCCCGCGATGTGCACGAAAGCAACTGTCGGAAGAAGCCGATCGTGCTGACGCCGGCTCCGGCAAGCCAAGTTCACCACGACCCGGTCTTCGCCGATCTCCTCACGCTCGCCGGCCTGCCGGGAGCGAGAAGCTCGCCTCCGAAACCCCGCAGCACCGTGGACTACCTGCTCTCAATCGACGCGGAGCACGCCCTCATCGATCAGCTCGATGTGCTGAACGCGATGCACCGGGATCCAGCTGCGCTGCAGGTGCGTGACAACTTCGCATACATCGCGCGCCGCGCCCTCCACGCCCTGTCGAGCCTGCCGCCGGATCGCTTCGGACAACGGCAGCTCCTCACCCCCTTTGAGCTTGTTCAAGCAGTACTCAGGGCGGTCGCGCCGTTCACTCCCGATTCCGACGCCGGCGTTGGCGCAGCTCCTCTTCCTTGAACATATACCGAATGGCGTGCTTGTAGATCATCAAGTTTGGTCCGTCCGTGCGGTTGAGCTTGATGCAGTTGCGGTCGTACCACTCAACCCACCCGTGCAGCTCCGTCCCGTCGTCAAGCATCACGACCATCGCCGTCTTGTTCTGCATCTGCTTGATGAAGTAGTAGTTCTCGGCGTTGGTCTGATCAGGGGGCGCCTGCTTGCGGTGCATCATTCCCCGGAGAGGAGTGCGATCTGCAACCTCCGAGATCGATGGCCGGATGAGGCGACGGCTCGTAAGGGGTTGGTCCCCCGTGCGTTCAAATTCCTTCATCGTTTCCCCGTCGTACTGACTGAGGCGTAGTATACCACCCCGCGGACTCATTGGTAAGAATACGGAGCGACGCCCTGAGTCGTTTACTTAGCTGCCGCGGGTCGCTTGGTCGTGTCGGCTTCTCCGGCTTCGTGCGCGAGGCAGCACATGAGCCTGCCGCACATTCCCGATATACGGCTTGGGTTAAGCGACAACCTCTGGGCTTTCGCCATGCGGATCGTCACGGAGTTGAACCGGGCCATGAACGTCGAGCAACACAACGTGCGTCCACACGGCCCCCAACCTCCGCTCGCCTTGGCCTGGTCGCGCACTCCGATCTGCCGGAGCTCCACCCGTCGGCGGGTTCGCCGACCGAGGTCCCGCAGCAACTCGCGAAAATCGACCCTCTCCTCGGCGGCGAAGGTAATCACGACAGTATCGCGGTCCAGGGGCACAATGGCCGTCACTGGCCGCATCGCCAAGTTGAGCTCTCGCGCACGTTCCCTGCAGAACCGCAAGGCGTCGCGCGCCACCTGCGCAAGCTCATCGCTGCGGGCAACCTCGGAAGGTGACGCTCGGCGCATGACGCTACCCGCGACTCTCCCATTGCACGCCCGGAGTACCGGGATCTCGTGGCCGACTGCCTGGCCGACTCGCTCGCCGTCCGCACTGGCGACCAGGTAGTGCCCACCCGCCTCAAGCTCGACACCTTCCTTGAGCGAGCATACTTGCCCCGGAAGGTCCGCCGAAAACGTGATCCGAGCGAGGCCGGGCTGCGGTCGGATGCTGCTTGGACACTCCGAGCAGCTCATTGTCCCTTCCCTATCCCGCCGATTGCCGCATCGGCGGCGGCAACCGCGTCAGCCTGTTCCACCCGAAGGTGCCGTAACCGGGAGGCGAGCTCGTGGTCCCCCAGCGCGAGCATCTGGGCGGCGAGCACGGCGGCGTTGCGCGCGCCGGCCTTGCCGACGGCCACCGTGGCGACCGGTACGCCACCGGGCATCTGGACGGTGGAGAGCAAGGCGTCTAGGCCATCCGCGATTCCGCCCGCGAGCGGGACGCCGATGACCGGGAGGATCGTTGTCGCTGCGACAACGCCGGCCAGGTGGGCCGCCATCCCGGCTCCGCAGATGAAAACTCTGGTCCCTTCCGCTTCCGCGCCGCGGACGAGATCGACCGTGCGGTTCAAGGAACGGTGCGCCGAGGCGACGTGGGCGCTCCATGCCAGACCGAGGCGATCGAGCTCCCGGCCCGCTTCCTGCAGGGTCTCCCAGTCGTTCTTCGACCCCATGAGGATCATTACCGTCCCACTCATCCCATCCCCCTGCCGACGTCGCGACGGTACTGCATACCGTTGAACCGGATCTTGGCAACCGCGTCGTACGCGACACCCGCAGCCTCTGCCGGCGTGGCTCCCCGCCCTACGATCGACAGCACCCGTCCTCCCGCGGTTACCAGTGCCCCTTCCTGGAGCGCTGTGCCGGCGTGGAAAGTGAGCACCCCGGATTGCGCCAGCGCGTCTCCGAGCCCGGTGATCGGCTCCCCACGGAGCGGTGTCCCGGGATACCCGCCGGCGGCGAGGACGACGCAGACCGCCGCTTCGCGTTTCCAGGTCGCCCGAACAGAGCCCAGTTCTCCAGCTGCGGTGGCACGAAGGAGGGGCAGCAGGTCACCATCGAGACGAGGGATCACGACTTGAGTCTCCGGGTCGCCGAGTCGGCAGTTGTACTCGAGCAGCTTCGGGCCGTCGCGTGTGAGCATCACGCCGGCGTACAGAACGCCGCGGTACGTTCGTCCCTCGGCAGCCAGCCCGGCAATGGTAGGGTGAACGATGGCGCGAAGGATCGTGGCTGCCAGGCCGGACTCGAGGGGAACCGGCGACACCGCACCCATCCCGCCCGTGTTCGGGCCCTGATCGTCGTCGGCCAGGCGCTTGTAGTCACGTGCCGAGGCGAGAGGCAACACGCCAGTCCCATCGCTCAGCACCATGAACGAGACTTCCTCGCCTTCGAGACACTCCTCGACAAGGACCCTTTCGCCGGCAGCCCCGAACGCATGGTCCTCGAAATACTGAACGATCGCGGCGTCCGCCTCGTCTTTGGTGTGGCAGACTTGGACACCCTTGCCCGCCGCGAGACCATCGGCCTTGAACACCACCGGAACGCCGAGTTTCTTCACGGCTGCCGCTGCCTGATCCCGATCGCGCGCCACGAGCGCCTGCCCGGTAGGGATGTCGTGCCGCAGGCAGAACTCCTTGGTAAAGACCTTGCTGCCTTCGAGTTCTGCGGCCGCGCGTGTCGGCCCGACGAGAAGCAGCCCGCGCCGGGCGAACTCGTCGGCGATCCCGAGAACCAGCGGGAGCTCCGGCCCGACCACGGTGACGTCGATCCGTAGCGACACTGCAAACTCGGCCAGCTCGACCGTCGCGTCCGCGGCGATAGGAACGCAGTTTGCGATCGCGCTCACACCAGGGTTCCCCGGGGCGACGTACAGTTCGTCGAGACCCTCGGCACGAGAGAGCTTCCACGCGAGAGCGTGCTCGCGTGCGCCACTCCCGATCACGAGGATCCTCAACGTCGACTCCCGGCGACGACGGCCGCCTGCAGTAGAGACAGACAGGCGGTCTCGACGACATCCCTCGAGGAACAGCCGCGGGAGAGATCGTTGGCGGGTCGCGCCAAACCCTGGAGCAGCGGGCCAACCGCCCGGGCACCGCCGAGCCGCTCGGTGAGCTTGTAGCCGATGTTCCCCGCGTTGAGATCGGGAAAGATCAGCACGTTGGCCCGCCCGGCCACCTTCGAGCCGGGCGCCTTGCGGGAACCCACCGACGGGAGGATCGCCGCATCCAGTTGCAGTTCGAAGTCGTACTCGAAATCGACGCCGCGACTCGCGAGGGCTGCTCCGGCAGCGCGGACCTTGTCCACCAGTGGATGCTCCGCCGAGCCCTTGGTCGAGAACGACAGAAGAGCGACACGCGGCTCACTGCCGATGATCGCGCGGAAGGTCGCGGCGGCGCCGACGGCCACATCCGCCAGTTGCTCCGGATCGGGATCCGGCAGCACGGCACAGTCGGCGAACACCATGAGTCCGTTGTCGCCCCACTTCGTCTCTGGGTGAACCATCACGAACGCTGACGACACGGTCTTGATCCCGGGCGCAGCCCCGATAGCGTGAAGCGCCGCGCGGACCGTGTCCGCCGTCGTGCGTACCGCCCCCCCGACGGACGCGTCGCACTCGCCCGCAGCTACCAACAGCGAGCCGAAGTAGAGCGGATCGCCGAGTGCCGCGTCGGTCTGTTCCTTCGACCAGCCCTTGGGAGCCCGCCGCGAATAGAGCAGGTCGAACAGGCGCCCACGTCTCGGGTCACTGGCCGGGTCGGTGACCGTGACACCCAGCGAGCCCAGACGATCATGCCCAGTGCCCCGTTTCTCCGCGGGGCACAGAATTGTGACCCTTGCAATTCTCTCGTGACACAAGACCTCGGCCGCCTCCACGATGCGGGGGTCGTCGCCCTCGACGAGCACGACGTGACCGTGAAACGCGCGTGCACGGTCCGGTAGTTCCTCCAGAAAACTCATGCCAACCTCCATGTGTATTGTAACCACCTTTCACAACCGTTCCAGCAGCGGTGAGGTCGCCGGCGCGGCGACCTCTCTGAATTTACTCCATAAACTCCACTTCGTCTCCGTTTGTCGTCTCCCTCCGCTGCTCTTGCCACCGTAGAACCGGAGGTGGTCAGGTCTTGACAAGCGTCACAAAATCGTCGCAATATTGTAAGGGGAATTTACTGAGGTTGACTCCAGTGTTCGGGCGCGCTTGGGGAGGGTCCATGAAGGGGAAACTTTGCTGGCTGGCCTGCGCATGCATCGGTGCGGCGGCATCCGGGTTCGGCCAGGACGTCGGGAGCATCGGCATCGGCTACGCCTGGCAGCAGACGAGCGGCAACAAGGATGCCTTCGCAAGCCAGTACGACCTTTCGCAGGGCGCTTTCCTTGAGAACCTCAACCTCGACCTCCGGCATTACTTCGCCGGGTACGACCGCTTCGAGTTCAAGGCGGAGGGGTTCGGAGGCGATCCGCACCAGCACGTCTCGCTCAACATGGTCGACTGGGACCGCGAGTGGTCTCTGAAGATCGACTTCACACGCAACGAAGCGGTGCTCCCTTCTCCCGCCCTTGACTTGACGGGACTGACCGGGATGCCCCCGACGACCGGCAACCTCGCGAACGGCGGTCGGTTCAGCATCGCCCGCTGGACCGGCTCGCTTACGTGGGACGGCTGGAAGGCCGCTCGGCTCCGTCTCGACCTCCGCGACGTGCAGCGCAGCGGCGACCAGCTCTTCGCGTACTACGGTCTCGGCGGGCCATACGTGGCCCTCAACTCTCTCGACGAGAAGACCCAGGAGGTCGGGCTCTCGCTCGAGACCCGTACCCTTCCGGTCAAGCTGGTCTTCGAGCAGGACTTCACGAAATACGTTCGCGACCCGCGCGGGGGCCCCGGAAACGACGGGCAACCGCTCCTCGCCACCGGCACAAACACCTTGGCGACGTACGACACGCCCGGCAAAGACTCGAGCACGGTGCCCACGACACGTCTCTCCGCGGTCTACAACAACGGCACGTTCGAGCTGGTAGGGCAGGGGCTCTACCGGCGGGATCGTCTCGAAGCCGACCGCAACGACACGACGTCGTACGCGATCAACGGCGGTCAGGCCGGACAGATCAGCTATCTCGACGCCGTGATGGGTTCCGCGGACTCTGACACGAAGCTCGCCGATCTTCGACTCGGGCTCGCCGTGACGGACAACCTCACGCTCCGCGTGAAGAGCCACTACGAAGACGTTTCCTCCAACAGCACGCTGATCGGCCAGGAGATCCTCCAGCTCAGCGGTCCGGGAGGCAGCCTCGACTTCCCGTCCGTCGTCAACGACAGCGGCTACCTCGATCGGACCGACAAAGACATCGCCGGCGAAGCCGAGTTCAAGGCCGGCCCGTTCGGGCTCGTGGTCGGGTACCACGACGGCTCGCGTGAGATCGGCTTCCAGTACACGAACGGCGACACGCAGCAAAACGTGACACGCGACGCGAACGGGTGGGACGCTACGGCGTCCCTGGCGCTCGGCAGGGTCTTCACCGCCCAGGTCGGGTACGACAGTTCGAGCTTCGAGAACTACGTGTTCCGCACCGATCCCGAGACGGTCAAGCGCCTATGGGGCAAGCTCACAGCCCGTCCCGTGGCCGGCCTCGAGCTTGCCGCGCACGGCAGCCACGAGACCCTCGACAATCCGGCAACGGTCGCGGATGTCTCGCGCCCGACTGATTCCTACGGTGTATCTGCAACGTACACCGCTACGAGCGGCGCGTTCGCGAGCCTGAGCGTTGACTCGTTCAAGCTCACGAGCGACACCGCGATCATTTACTTCGCGCCCGGACTCACGAACGGGGACTCGCACTACGACACTGATGTCCTGACAACCTCGCTGCGGGCCGCAATCCCCATTGGGCCCGCAGTTCGCCTGACGGGCGGCGGGCTCTACCTCAAGGACCGGGGCGACTCGCTGCCGTTCACCTCCAAGGCGTACGACCTCGAGGTCGAGGTGCCGGGTCCTTTCAAAAGTCGCTTGGCGCTGTTCGGCAACCACTGGGCGTACGACATCCCCAGTGCCAGCGATCAGAACTACGACGTCAACCGCTACGGAATCTCCGTGCGGCGGAGGTTTTGAGCCATGCGTAAGAGCTTGCTTGCAGCGATCGCTCTCCTGGCCGCAGCACCGCTCCTTGCGGGCCTGCCGAAGGGTTGGGTGGGCCGAGACACCTGTGCTACGTGCCACGAAGACGTGGCGAAAGCGTTCGTCGCCGGGCCCCACGGAAAGGCCATGGCCGACCGCGCGCCCAAGAACCTGCTGAAGCTCGAGGGAAGCACGCTCGACCGCTCGTGCGAGTCGTGCCACGGCCCGGGCGAGGCTCATGCCAACGACCCCAGCACGAAGAACATCCGGTCGCTCAAGGGCGCGAGTACCGCTGATGCCTCTTCCGGATGCGTCTCGTGCCACGCGGCCCAGAAGGGCGGCCTCGCGATCCGCACACACGGCCACGAGAGAGCCGGGATCGCGTGCCTCGACTGCCACGTGTCAGGCCACGCCGCCCCGGCGGCGGAGCCGATGCTGGCGCGCGCCCGCGGCGCCCTCTGCACCGGTTGCCACGGCTCACAAACGGCGCAGTTCGCGTTGCCGTACGCACACCGCAACGGCAAGGAACCGTTCGAGTGCATGTCGTGCCACACGGTGCACGGCGGCACCACGGTTCGCGGCAGGGTGGTGGAGGACGGGCAGCAGCCCTGCGTGGCATGCCACACTGAGAAGGCTGGCCCCCAGGTGTACCCGCACCCGCCCATGGCGGTCAACGGGTGCATCGCATGCCACACCCCGCACGGCTCGCCGAACGCGTTCCTGCTGAACCGCGCCTCGACCTCGCAGCTGTGCCTCGAGTGTCACACGAACACGCCGACGTTCCACGATCTGTCCAAGCCAGCGTATCGCGCCTGCGTGAACTGTCACGCCGCGGTGCACGGTTCGCAACGTGACCCGAAGCTCTTTCAGGAGTAGCAGTGGGGGAGACCCAGAAAGGAGATGGAGTTATGCGTAAAGTCTTAGTAGTCCTCGCCGCCATGTTGTTGGCGAGCACAGCCCTGGCGGGGACCAACCTGGTTCGCTCGCACCTGACCGCGACCGTCACGAAGGGCGCGACCGTCGACATCGCCGGCCTGTCGGCGAAGCTCACCGCCCTCTACGGGAACGCCGCGGCCAGCTCGTACCTCGGCAGCGAGGTCTGCCTCGCGTGCCACAACGGCAGCACCGGCTTTCCGTCGGACAAGTCCACCTGGAAGCACACCCGCCACTCGCAGATGATGCGGCGGCCGATGGGTCAGTACACGCTTCAGGACGGCCTGGGCGTGGTCGCCAATCAGGCCCATCAGGCGACCGACGATTTCATGGTTGGCGTTGACCTGTCGACGATCGGTGCCTTCTCTTCGTACGGAGCCAACGCGCCCAAGCTGTCGTACGATGCCGCGTCCGACACGTACTGGATGACTACTGGCGTGCTCAAGTGCCAGGTCGTCGCGACGCTCGGCGGGAGCGCAGGTCAGGACCAGCGATACCTGCTGCGCGTCCCGGTCACGGACACCGACACGAAGCTCTCGAAGGCGCTCTACGCCGCGCCGGCCAACTTCTCGCGCACCGGCGGCTGGCAGCCTGCGAGTGCACTCCCGGCGAGCACCGGCTGGTATGATGCTGGCTACAACCCGATTTTCAGCGCCAGCACGACGTCCTCTCAGCTCGTTGCTAGCGGCGGCCCGTCCAGCCACACCAAGAACTGCGTCGGCTGCCACGTTACCGGCATCCGGTCGATGAATATCAACTCGGCCGGGGAGGCCCAGTTCCAGGGCTTCTACGCCACCCTCTATAACGGTAACGACCCCATGTACGTCGACTACAACGGCGACGGCAACCTACTGCTCACCAGCATCGGCTGCGAGAGCTGTCACGGCCCCGGCGCCCAGCACGTTATCGGCCACGGCGACCCGGCCAAAATCGTCAACCCGGCGAATCTGACCGGCGCGCAGTCCGCCGAGGTTTGCGGCCGTTGCCACATCCGCGGCAAGTCGGTTCCGGCCGGCACGTACGGCTGGCCGTATCACGACGACACCAGCACCGACTGGATCCCGCAGCAGACCGCCAGCTGGGTTGAGCTGACGACCTTCCAAGGGACCGGCGCGCTCACCTACTGGGGCGACGGCGTCCTCCCCAAGAACCCGCGCCCGTGGGATCAGTTCGTTCTGTCGGCCCACGGCCAGAGTCATTACGGCCAGAACGGGTCAGCCGTTCCGTGCTCCGATTGCCACGACCCGCACGACATGCAGCAGACTGACCAGATCGTCACGTCGCGGCAGGGCGAGGGTTCTGCAAGCTCGATCACCATCCCGACGTCGCCCGACAACGATTCTCTCTGCCTCTCGTGCCACGCGGGGCACACGTTCCCGACGCTCACTGCCGCCATGGTGGCTGATTTCGCGAACAACCGCGACGCGATTGCGAAGGCCGTCTCGGCCCATACCAACCACCCGTTCGCACCGGAGCGCATGATGGGCCTCAGCAACTGTGTCGATTGCCACATGTCAGCCTCGGGAGGCCACACCTGGTTCGTCACGAAGCCCGAGGACACCCTCACGTACGCCACCAGCGGCGTGAAGGACGCCAAGGGCAACTACGTGGGGTACCCGAACGCTTGCGCCGAGTCGTGCCACAACACCAGGGTCAACCTGTTTGGCCAGGGGATCGACCCAACGGTGGGCAGCCAAAGTGGTACGGCCTGGACAGGTGCTTTCGAGACGACACTCGCGACAACGCTGAAGGCGTACTACGGGCCCGGCGGGACGTGGTGGGACACCACACCGGCACCGTAGCCGCAGGTTAATCGCAGCACCGAACAGTTCGCATCTGCGGGGGGCACACGCCCCCCGCTCTTCTTTCTCCCTTCGAAGCGGTCGAGGCCAAGCGAGCCGATCGCGGAAGGATGAGAAGATATTGACTAGCAACTTTGAACGCGTTCGCGGTCGGAGGTAGGAATTTGAACGTACCCAGCGAAGTCCTACCGAGTCGTTGGCTTACGTCGGCGGAAGACCAGCAAGAGGACCGCGGGGCCCTTTCAGCTTGGGAAGGTGTCTGCATCGGCGTGCTTGCCGCCATTGGGCGGCTGCTGGACTTCGGGTCCTTTTCTCTGTGGCTTGACGAGATCCTGGGTCGCCTCTGGTCGCGAGGGACAGTCGCGCACGCCTGGTCCGTGTCCCGCAGCGATGTGCATCCACCGCTGGCAAACCTCATGGAGTGGGCGTTGGGGCGAATCGGGTTCTCGGATGACGTTCAGCGCTTGCTGCCAATCGCCGTTGGCACCGTGACCGTTGTGATGATCTCGCGGTGGGTCGCATTGCGGTTT
>PMLC01000090.1 GCA_003158745.1 Acidobacteriota bacterium | reverse complement strand
TGGCCGCCGTCGAGCACGGGGATCGGCAGCAGGTTGAAGATCGCCAGTTGGAGCGAGATCACGCCGAGCAGCCAGATGAAGGACACTGGCCCGGTGCGGGCGGCGGCGCCGGAGATGCGCGCGATGTCGATCGGTCCCGACATCTGCTTCATCGATGCGCGCCCGCTGATCATGCGCCCGATCACCGCGAACGTCTCTCTCGTCATTCGCACGTTCTCACGCACGGCCTCGATCAGGGCGCTCGGCACCGGGAGGCGCTTCAGGACCGTCGGGTTGGGGGCCGGGATGCCGAGCTTCCCCTGGCCGCCCACGTCTCTGGGTGTCGCGCGCACGGACAGCGTCTCGGTCCCCCGCTCGATGGTCAGCGTGAGCTCGCGGTTTGGGCTGGCGCCGACAAGCCGCATGACGTCGAAAAAGTGCTTCACGGGCTCGCCGTTCACCGCGAGGATGCGGTCGCCGGCACGGAGACCGGCTTTTTCCGCGGCGCTGCCTGCGAGCACGCCCGGCACCTCCGCCGGGAGGGCCGGGGCGAGCCCTGCATACCCGAGCTCGTAACGCGTCATGGACTTCGGCGTCAGCGTCGCCTCGCGCTCCTCGCCCGCCCGCCGGAGCCTGAGGACGACCGGGTGACCCGGCGAGCCGAGCGTCGCCATGTCGAGCTCGCGCCAGGTTTCCACAGGTTTGCCGTTGACGGCGAGCACGAGATCTCCTGCCTGGACGCCCGCGGCAGCCGCCGGCGAGCCCGGGTCCACCCAGGCCACATCAGGCCGGCGGTCCTCGGACGCCGGCACCTGCATGCCGACGACGAAAGCGAGGGTGACGAACAGCACCGCACCCACGATGTTGGCGGCCGGGCCTGCCAGGAGGATGAGGGATCGGCGCCACCGCGGGAGGAGCGGCTCGGGAGCCGCCGCTTCCTTGCCGACGACGTCGGACTCGTCGGGCCCGAGCCCGTGGATGCGCACGTAGCCGCCGAGTGGAATCAGGCTCACGCGATAGTCGGTCCCGCCGCGCTCGGCGCCGAACAGCCGCTTGCCGAAGCCGAGGGAGAACACGGAGACTCGCGCAGACAGGGCGCGGGCGATCAAGAAGTGCCCGCCCTCATGAAGGAGGACGAGTACTCCGAGGACCACTACGAGGGAAAAGACGTTCAGCAGCATCGCACCACTCGCATCCTCACGGGGAACCTCCCGAGGCCGGAGGGAATTTCGCAACAAAGTTTTCCGCCAAGGCCCGTCCCCGCCGGTCGGCCGCGAGGGCGTCGTCGAGGCTGGTCAGGGCGTGCGTGCGGGCCGCCTCGCGCTCGATCGCCGCCTCGACGACCGCCGGGATTGCCATGAAGGCAAGGTGGCCCTGGAGGAACGCCGCGACCGCGACCTCGTTCGCCGCGTTGAGCACAGCCGGGACGGTCCCGCCTGCCCTCAGCGCCTCGCGCGCGAGGCGTAGGCAGGGGAAGCGGATCGCGTCGGCAGGCTCGAAGTGGAGCGCGCCGACGCCGACCAGGTCGAGCGACCCGAACGGCGTGGGCAGGCGGTCGGGGTAGGCGAGCGCGTACAGGATCGGGAAGCGCATGTCGTTGACCGAGAGCTGGGCGATCAGCGTACCGTCGGCGTACTCGACGAGCGAGTGCACACGGCTCTCGGGGTGGACGATCACGTCGATGCGGTCCTCCGGCATGCCGAAGAGGTGGTGGGCCTCGATGATCTCGAGCCCCTTGTTCATCATCGTTGCCGAGTCCACCGTGATCTTGGCGCCCATTCTCCAGGTCGGGTGGGCAAGCGCCTGCTCCACCGTGACGGTGGCCAGCGCCTCTTGCGACCAGGTCCGGAAAGGGCCGCCGGAGGCCGTGAGGATCAGGCGCCTCGCGGTCCCGGGGGGTCCGACCCGGAGCGCTTGGTGGAGGGCGTTGTGCTCGGAATCGATCGGCAGGATCGAGCCGCCGCTTGCCTTCGCCGCGGCGATCATCAGCTCGCCCGCCGCGACGAGCGTCTCCTTGTTGGCGAGCGCGACCTCCCGCCCCAGCGTGAGCGCGCGGAAGGTCGGCACGAGCCCGAGCGCGCCGACGAACGCGGCGACGACGGTCGTTGCATCGGGGTGGGTGGCTATCGCCTCGCGGCCCTCGGACCCTGACATCACCTCGATGGCCGGAAAGAGCTCCTGCAGCGCCGCGGCGTCGGCCTGCTCGGCGACCGCGACGGCCTTGGGCCGGAAGTCGCGAATCTGCTGCTCCAGGAGAGCGACGTTGTGGCCTGCCGCGAGGGCGACGATCCGGAATGCATCGGGAAACCGCGCTGCGACGTCCAGCGTTGCGGTGCCGATCGATCCCGTCGAACCCAGGACGGCGAGACGCTTCAAACCGAAACCCCGAGCAGGATGAACAGAGCGAGCACGAACGGTGCCGCAAAGAACAGGGAGTCGGTGCGGTCAAGGAAGCCGCCGTGGCCCGGGATGAGATCCGATGAGTCTTTCACCCCGGCGTCCCGCTTGAACACCGATTCGACGAGGTCGCCGATGGGCGCCAGCACGGACACGGCGAGGAAGAGCGCCATCGCGGTGCCGAGGGGCAGCTCGTGGAAGAAGACCGTGCGGCAGAACCAAACCCCGAAGGCGGCGAGGGCGATACCGCCGAGGATCCCCTCCCATGACTTGTTGGGACTCACGTTCGGGGCTAGGCGATGCCTGCCGAAGTTGCTTCCGACGTAATAGGCGCCGGAGTCGCAGCCCCAGATGGTCAGGCAGTGGATCAGCACTGTTTTTGTGCCCGTGGTGCCCTCGAACGCCGTGCGCAGGAGGCCCATGGCGCCGCCCGTAACCAGGAAGTAGAGGGCCGTGAACGTTGCGCCTGTGATCGCCGCCGCTGCGCCTCCGATGGGGTAGCGCCCGAAGAGGTAGGCGGCCGGCATCACGAGCAGGACGAGGGCCATCACCGCGCCGGCCTTGTGGAGACCGACCGTCCACAGCACCGGCAGCATCAAGCCGAGAGCGACGAGCGTCGGCGCGAGGGGCGCCGGTTGCCCAAGACGGCGCAGAAGAACCAGCAGCTCGCGGGCCGACAGCATCGTGATCGTCCAGATCATGGCCAAATATACCCATGACGGCAGGAAGACGATCGCGCCCATGGCGATCGGGATGAACGCAAACGCAATGACCTCGCGCGTCCCCTTCATTCGGCCGCCTCGTCGCCGGCGTCCTGGCCGGGCTCGACCACCCCGCCGTACCGGCGCTCGCGGCGGGCGTAGTCCGCTACGGCGAGCAGGAGGTCGCGGGTCGTGAAGTCCGGCCAGAGGACCGGCGTGAAGTGCAGCTCGGCGTAGGCGATTTGCCAGAGCATGAAGTTGGAGATCCGCAACTCGCCCGACGTGCGGATCAGAAGGTCGGGATCCGGCACCCCGGCGGTGCTGAGGTGCTCCGCGACCCAGGCTTCGTCGATGTTCTCCCCGACGAGCGAGCCCCCGCGCGCCGCGACGGCGGCGGCACGCGCCAGATCGACGAGCTCGGTGCGGCCCGAGTAGTTGAGGGCGATCTGGAACACGAGGCCGGTATTGGGCGCGGTCGCCTCGACGGCGCGCTGCAGACCCTCCTGGATCTCGGGCTCGAGCTCCGCGAGGCGTCCGATAGGGCGGAAGCGCACGTTGTTGTCGATCATCGTGCGCAGCTCCTTGGCCAGATACTCCTTCAGGAGAGCCATCAGCGTGAGGACTTCCCACCGCGGTCGCTTCCAGTTCTCCGTAGAGAACGCGTAGAGGGTGAGGGCCTCCAGCTCGAGTCGGGCCGCCGACTCGAGGGACTCACGCACCGCCCGGATCGCGGCCCGGTGGCCCTCGACCCTCGGCAAGCCGCGCTGGCGCGCCCAACGACCGTTGCCGTCCATGATGATGGCAATGTGGCGGGGCAGGGAATCCTGCTCAAGGCGATCGAGAATCTCTCGCTCGGAGGTGCCTGGGGCGGCAAGGCGATCGAGTTCCCTCATGGGCCGGCGCAGTTTATCACGCGGCAAGACAGTTAACAGTCGACAGTTAACAGTCGACAGTCAGAAGCCAAGAGCAAACGACCGGCTCTGCCCGGTTTGGGGTCGTTTAGGTAGTGTGGGGGAACTGTCGACTGTCGACTGTTGACTTTTGTTTTAGTAGAAGACGCGCTCCAGCGTGAGGCCGTGTGCCGGCGCGGTGGGTGCCGGAGGGCGTGTGATCGGCTCGCGGACGAGGGCGGCGAACCAGGTGGGCGGCTGCGTGCCCCGTCCCACTTCGATGAGAGCGCCGACGATGCGGCGCACCATCCCGCGGAGGAAGCCGTCTCCCTCCAGGACGATGTCGAGCCTTCGACCGCGCCCGCGCAGCCTCGCCGCCGTCACCGTCCGAACGGTTCCGCGCCGCCCATGGCCGGCATGGCCCGAGAGAGCGAACGCCGCGAAGTCGTGCTCCCCGAGCACCTGAAGCAGCGTGTGCGCCATGGCGGCCGCGTTCAGCGGGTGCGGGAACCAGGCCCGTCGGAGCGCCTCCCAGGGGGACAGCACCGGTCCCCAGGAGATCCGGTAGCGGTACTGCTTACCCTTGGCGCTGCGACGCGCATGGAACGAGGCGGGGGCGGGCCACGCCCGCAACACCCGGACGCCGGCCGGAAGCGCCGAGTTCAAGGCCCTCTGAATGCCGCGCGGTGGTATCGCGAGAGGCGGATCGAAGTGCGCCACCTGTCCGGCCGCGTGGACACCCGCGTCGGTGCGGCCGGCGCCCACGAGCGGTACATGCCCTCCGTACAGCCGTTCGAGCGCATTCTCGAGGGCTGCCTGGACCGTCGCGCTCCGGGGCTGCCGCTGCCAACCGGCAAACGAACTCCCGAGGTAGGCGAGCCGAAGCGCAACTCGCGGCGCCCTTTCCATCCCGGTATTATGGCCGCTTTCCACGATCATGGGACCGCACTGGGGCGTACAATCGCGCTTCAGACTGCTGGGGGGAGTGGGCATGGAGACGCTGCGGGACCTCTTCGAGCACGTGGTTAGGACATATCCGGCTCGGAAGGAGTTGCTGCGCATCCGCAGCCGGAAAGAGTGGCGGACGTACACCGTCAAGGAGTTCGAGCGGGCCACCCGCGAGACCGCGGCGCGCTTGGCGAATGCCGGAGTGGCCGCCGGGCAGAGGGTCGCACTGTTCTCCGAGAACCGCCCGGAATGGCACATCCTGGATTTCGCCTGCCATCTCATCGCCGCGGTTCCGGTGCCGCTCTATTCGACCCTGCCCGCTCACCAGGTGCGCTACATCGTGAAGGACTCGCAGTCGAAGCTGCTCGTCGTGTCCGGCGCCGATCGCGCCCGGACTGCCCTCGAGGCGTGCTCCGACCTTCCCGGCGTGAGGGTGCTGGGCCTCGATCCAGGTCTCGCCGAGGGGCTCGAGTGCCTCCACGACTTGGTCCTGCCGTCGGCGAGGCGGTGGCCTGTGCCGCCGCCGCTGTCGGGCGACGACCTCGCCAGCCTGATCTACACCTCCGGCACGACGGGAGAGCCGAAAGGCGTGATGCTCTCGCATCGCAACTTCATGTCGCAGGTAAACACGGTCCGGGACCTATTCCCGATCACCGAGCGCGACATCTGCATGTCGTTCCTCCCGCTCTCGCACGTCTTCGAGCGCACTGTGGACTACGTCTTCTTCGACCGCGGCTCCCAGATCAACTACGTGGAGTCGATCGAGCGTGTGCCGGCGCAGCTCACCGAGATTCGCCCGACGATCATGGTCTCGGTGCCCCGGTTGTACGAGCGCTCCTACATCAAGATCATCTCGAAGGTGCAGCAAGAGGGCGGAGCTAAGCGGCGCCTGTTCGAATGGGCGTTGCGGGTGGGCCGCGAGGTCCGCGAGGCCGAGTGGAACGGCGAGCGCGCGTCGGCGTTCGCCCGCGGCCAGTTCGTCGTGGCCCGTTCGCGAGTGTTCTCGAAGGTCCTCGAGAGGCTGGGCGGCCGGCTGCGCTTCTCGATCTCGGGAGGCGCGCCTCTGGCGCGGGAGGTGGCTGCGTTCTTCGACATCGTGGGGCTCGCGATCATCCAGGGGTATGGCCTGACCGAGTCCGCTCCGGTGATCGCGGCCAACCGGCTCGACGCCAACCGCCTCGGGTCGGTCGGCCAGGTGCTGCCCGGCGTGGAGGTGCGCATCGTGTCCGACGGTGAGATCCTCGCCCGCGGCCCCAACATCATGATCGGGTACTGGGGCAAGCCCGAGGCCTCGGCGGAGGCGGTCGACGCGGAAGGGTGGCTCCACACCGGCGACGTCGGCTATCTCGACTCGGACGGCTACCTGTTCATCACCGACCGGAAGAAGGACATCATCGTGACCTCGGGCGGCAAGAACGTCGCCCCGCAGCCGATCGAGGGCCGGCTCGGCGCGACGCCGTACGTGGCTCAGGCCGTGCTGATCGGGGACAAATTCCCCTATCTGACAGCGCTCATCGTTCCGAACTTCGAGAACCTCGAGGCGCACCTTGCGGCCAAGGGTCTGACGGGCCTCGGACGCGCCGACGTTGCCCAGCATCCCGAGACCGAAGCGCTCATCGCGGCCGCGGTGAAGCAGGTGAACTCGGAGCTCGCCACGCACGAGCGCATCCGCAGGTTCGCGGTCCTGAGTCGCGAGCTATCCCTGGAAGAGGGCGAGATCACGCCCACCATGAAGGTCCGCCGCCGGGTGGTGGCCGAGCGCTACGCCGGCCTGATCGAGCAGATGTACCTCAAGACCCAGCGCGTCGGTGAGTACGACCTCTCGGAGTAACCGTTCGAAAGTTCCAACGTTCGAAAGTTC
>PMLC01000007.1 GCA_003158745.1 Acidobacteriota bacterium | reverse complement strand
GCGACATGAGCGACCCATGAGTCGCGACATGCGCCTACGATCTCAGGGAGAAGGGACGAGTCGCGCTCCATCACTGGGAACGTGAAGCGGCCGGAAGGGCACTCCCTCCCGGCCGCGTTCTGGTTGCCGTAGCGATTCGGTCCTTGTCGTCAGGTGACGACCTTCACGTTCGGTGTGCCGTCTCGCCTATTGCGTCAGTCCGGCGCACTGGCCGATCGCCTTGCCACCGACGATGTTGGGCTGCCCTTTGTCGGTCGGGTTGACCTGCGCGGCAGGGGTGTTACCGAAGCAGATCAGGTTGCCAGCGATGGTGTTCGTCTGCACCTCGGTCGAGTCCGGGTCCATCCCCGGCGCGCCCAGCGCCCCTGACCCAGCCGGCCCGGGAGTCGACAGGCTCACGTTCATGTTGACGATCACGTTCCCGTCGACACTGTTGCGGATGACGCCGAGCCAGCCGCCCTGCCAGCCCTGGATGATCAGGTTTCCACCGATCGTGTTGTCCTTGATGGGGAAGTTGCGGGAGGCTGCCGCCGGCGGCATTGGCGATGCGCCACCAATGGAGATCACGTTGCCCGCCACGCTGAGATTGCCCAGGTAGAGGGTCAAGGGATTGATGGCGACGACGCTCCCGCCCACCGTGTCGGGTCCCAACGTGCCCGCGGCTGCGTTGTAGCCCAGGCCCAGGATCGCACCCTTGCCGACCAGGACGTTGCCGGTGACGTCCACCTCGGCCTTCGAGGCGGCGTGGTCGTTGAGGACCGCGCCCTTGGCGACGATCAGGTTGCCGTTGATCTGCACCGTCGCATTGTCGGCGATGGTGCACGTGCCGGTCACGGTGAAGCTTGTCCAGGTGCCCGTGCCAATGCTGCCACTCGAGCAGGTTCCCGGGCCCAGCTTGGCTGCGAGCGCTGTGCCAGGCAACGCCATGGCCAGCAGAGCCACGACCGTGCCGAGCAGAAGGGTCTTCCTGCGCATGACNNCATCACTACACTTCCACGACGAGCTCGTAGACCTCGGCGGTCGGATGGCCCGCCCGCTCGTGGATGCGTATGACGGATTCGCGCGACGGCCCGCTGGCAAGGCAGAACACCTTGCCCCGCTCGGGATCGAGCCACGCACGCTCGAAATGCACGCCCTCGTCCGCCTCGATCGCGAGGTCGCGCTCGTGGGCCTCCTTCAACTGCTCGGCGGTGACGCCGAAGAAGCCCGAGTGGACGTCCATGAAGTTCGCCATCGTCAACCCCCTGTGCGAGCGCCGCGACCAACGGGGTCGGCGCCTCTTGGACGCAGCGTCGACCACCGAAGCCGAGAGGTCATCAGTCGAATGACCGATGACCTCGGATGTGCGTGCCCTACACTCGGCTGCCATGCACACGGCATTGAGAACCGTCCGCTGCCCGCTCCTCGTCGGGCGTGACGACCTGCTCGTCCTCGCAGATCAGCGGCTCGACGACGCGATCGCCGGCCGCGGTCAGCTCCTCCTGCTCGCTGGCGAGGCCGGGATCGGCAAGACCCGCCTGCTCGCCGCGATCCGGCGCAAGGCAGAAGCCCGCGGGTTCTCCGCGGTCGAAGGGGCCGTGGCCCCCCAGGACCGCGACGTTCCGGCAGCCTCGATCCTCGACCTCGCGCGGTCGATGACCCGGCTGCCGCCATTCGCCGCCCTCGGCCGGGAGCTGCTCGACCTGTGCGACGTGACCAGATCAGCGGAGCATGTCGAGCATCGGCGGCTGGTGATGGGGCTTGTCGAGCGGATCCTCATCTCGCTCCCGGGCCCGACGATGCTGGCATTCGAGGACCTGCAGTGGGCCGACGACCTGAGCCTCGAGGTCATCGCGGAGCTGGCCCGCCAGTCCCGCGACCGGCAACTCCTGCTGACCGGCGACTACCGGACCGAAGAAGTGGCGCCCGGCGCGAGCCTTCGGGACTGGCGGGCACGGCTCATCACGCAGCGGATCGCGGAGGAGGTCCGGCTCGCCCCGCTAACCAAGGTCGAGACCGCCCTTGTCACGACCTTGATCCTCGACACGGGGCTCCCGGCCCCGCGAGACGTGGCGGTCGCGGTGTTCGAGCGGACCGATGGGATCCCGCTCCATATCGAGGAACTCCTCGGCGCGCTCAGCACAGAGGCCCGAGCGGACGGCAGGGCGATCCGGGAGGCAACTGTCCCCGAGACGATCGAGGACGCGGTTCTCGCCCGGATTTCGCAGCGCTCACCCGAGGCCCAGGCTGCCGCACGCGCGGGGGCCGTGATCGGCCGCTGTTTCGTCCCGGAGGTCCTCGCGGGGATCATGGATGTTCCGCCCGAGGCGCTCGAGGCACCACTCCAAGAGCTCGTCGATCATTTCGTCCTCGACCCGCCTGGCCTGCGCGGCCTGTACGACTTTCGCCACCAGCTGCTGCGCGACGCGCTGTACCGGACGATCCCAACCTGGGAGCGCCGCCGCTTCCACGCGCGGGCCGGCGAGTTCGGCGCCCAGCTCGAGGGAGCTTCGGAGGTCCACGCCTCCGTCCACTACGAGCGCGCTGGCCTCCGCCGTCAGGCATTTGCGGCAGCGGTCGCGGGCGCTCGGGACGCCGCGCGGCTGTTGGCGCACCGCGAGGCGTTCGAGCTCTATCGTCGCGCTGCCGCCAACCTGCCGGGCGACCTTGACCCTGGCGACCGAGCTGCGCTCCTTGACGCCTATGCCGTCGAGGCGATGGCGATCGAGCAGAACGAGCTCGCTGAGCGCATGTTACGTGAGGCCCGCGCGGCCTACCAAGACGCCGGACAGCCGGCCAAGGCCACCGAGATGCTCGTCGGCGTGCTCCACATCTGGAGCCGCGAGCTCCGATCGGTCGGGGACCGGGCAGACTTGGCCGCGTCGTTGTTCGTGGAACTCGACGCGCTTCCCGAGAGCAACCTCTGGGGTGGGCGGAAACTGCCTGGCTGGCTCTTCAGCGAGGTGGTCCGGATCCACCTGGACAGGATGGAGATCGATGCCGCGCGTTCGGTCGTCGAAACGATGCGTGCGACCGCGACCGCGCATGGCGATGCGTGGGCTGTGATCGAGGCCAACGAACTCGGTGCGATGGTTGCGGTCCTCGATGGCCACGTTGCCGAAGGTCTTGACGGGATCTCGGCCGCTGCCCACGAGGCACGGGAACGGGGTTTCGAGGATCTCGGGATCGCCGCCTACCGCGACGCCGCAGTCATGGCAGTGCGGGGGGTGCGGTACCAACGCGCTGCAGGCTGGATCACCGATGGTTTGCGCTACGCCGACGCGATCGAGCAGTCGCATTGTCGACACGTGATTGGCGCGACGTCCGCGCTCGTCGACTGGGCCGGTGGCAACTGGGGCGATGCGGCCGCGACCGCCCGCCAGGCGATCGCCGACCATGGAAGCCAGCGCGCGATCACGACGGCGCGCTGGGCGGTCGGGTATGTATCTCTGGGCCGAGGGGACTTCCAGACAGCGGAAGCAGAGTTGTCGGCCGCGCTGTCGGTGGGGGAGGAGAGCGGCGCCGTCGACCTCGTCCTTCCCCCGCTCTGGGGGCTCGCCGAGGCCGCCCTCCTCGCCGACCGTCCCGAGCAGGCGGCTGCGCGCTGCCATGACGCACTGGAGCGNNGAGCAGGCGGCCGGACGGCCAGCGGAGGCCGAGGCGTGGCTCGCAGCGTGTGTCGAGCACCTCTTGTCGATGCCGGCTGTGGCTCGCCCGGCTCTCGACCACGGCAAGGGTCTGGTCGCGCTCGCCGCCGGGGCGACGGGCGTGGCGCGCCACGCGCTGGAGACCGCGGTCGAGGGATGGGACGAGCGGGGACGGGTCTGGGAGGCGACCTGGGCACGCCTCGACCTTGCGAACTGCCTCACACGCCTGAACCGGTTCGCCGACGCCGTGGCGCTGGCCGTGGAAGCTCGAGCAGTCGCATCACAACTTGACAGCCGGCCACTCGCGGAGCGGGCGGATGCACTGCACCGGATGGCGCGCGGTCACGGGTCTGTCGACGAACCATGGCGTCCGTTGACAGCCCGCGAGTTCGAAGTAGCGCGGCTGATCACGGAAGGGTTGACGAACGCCGAGATCGCCCGTGAGCTGTCGATCGCGTCGAAGACCGCCAGCAGTCACGTGGAGCACATCCTGGCCAAGCTCGGAGCATCGCGGCGGGCCGAGATCGCCGCCTGGGCTAGTTCCGTGGAGCGCGCGCCCGGACGTTAGCCGGAGCGACCATGCGACGCAGTCCTCAGGGACGGTTCGGCATCCACCGTGTCGGACGGCG
>PMLC01000039.1 GCA_003158745.1 Acidobacteriota bacterium | reverse complement strand
GCTCGGGGCGCCGCTCGGGTACGCAGCGTGGGCCCCCGGGCGGCACGGCGCCGCCGGGCAGTTCGTCCCGCTAGAGCTCGATGCCCTCATAGGCCACCTCGGCGGCCGTCCGCGCAGGCTCTTTGCCGTCCTCGGCTCGGCGGTCGGCAGCTCGCTCTCGCCGCGCATGCACGCCGCAGCGTACCGCGCGCTCGGCCTGCCGAATGCCTTCGTTCCTCTTGAGGTGCGTGACGTCGAGGAGCTCGAGGAGCTGCTCGTGCCCGCCGGAGAGTCGTGGCTCGACGACCTCGGGCTGCCTGCGGGCGGATTCGCGATCACGATGCCGTGGAAGGGCGAGGCGGCCCGACGCTGCACGCTCCTGGCGCCGCGGGCCGAGCGGGCGGGGGCGGTGAACACGGTCCTGCCGCGGGCGGGCAAGGTGCTCGGCGACTGCACGGACATGGACGGGATCACCCGCGTCCTGGCCGACGAAGGGGTGGAGCTACCCGGTGTTCGGGCGCTGGTACTCGGTGCCGGCGGAGCGGCCCGCGCGGCGGCTGTGGCGCTGCAGCTCGCCGGGGCCGATGTGACGATCGCCGCCCGCGACCCGGGCCGCGCCGGGGCGGCGGCGAAGAGGCTCGGAGTCTCGGCGGGCGAGATCGGCGCGAGCGAGGAAATTTGGGTGGCGGTCAACGCCACTCCGGCAGGCGCAGACGGCGCCTCGTCGCCGTGGTTGGAGCGGTTGCGGCTCCCGGAAGGGGCTGTTGTCGTCGACCTGCCGTACGGCGAGGCTCCGACCTTCCTCGAGCAGCTCGCGGCCCGCAAAGGCTGGCGGTACGTGGGCGGAAGGAGCGTGTTGCTCTTCCAGGCCGTGGCGCAGTTCGCGGCGATGACCGGCGCGCCGCCACCGGTCCGGGCAATGGCTGCCGCCGTCGGACTCGCGGATGGGGACGAGTGATGGCGCGCTGCGCGACGGTCGGGGACGGGCCCGCGCAGGGCCGTGGCGTCCGCCCGAGGTGGCAAGAGGCGGTCCCGTGCGCGAGAATGGGCCGCACCCGGTGGAGGACTGGCGGTAGGGGGCGGAAGGGACTGTGATCGCCTGACGGGGCGTTCCTGGGGGCTGACGAGCTGGGAGGGGAACGATGAAGATCTGGCGCAGTGACGATGAGAAGGGGGAACGCTACCTGGCGAGGGTCGAGAGGCGCATGGCTGAAGTGCTTCCGCCTCAAATCGAGGAGAAGGCGCGCAAGATCGTGGCCTCGGTGGCGAAGCAGGGCGACAAGGCGCTCGTCGCCCTGGTCCGGCGCCACGACCTCAAGGGCCTGCCGGTGGGGGACTTCCGTCTTCGCGGCACGGTCCAGGGCGGCGAGGAGGTCGGCGAGGAGTTCATCAACGCCATTGAGCTGGCGCTCGCGAACCTCAAGGCCTACCACGAGCCGCAGATGCCCAAGGGCTTCACACTTGAAGGGGACGGCGGCGATCTGGGAGTCAGAGTGCGGCCGATCGAGTCGCTCGGCGTGTACGTACCCGGGGGCTCGGCGGTGTACCTCTCCTCACTGCTGATGGCGGTCGTCCCCGCTCGTGTCGCCGGCGTGTCCAGGATCGCCGTGGCCACCCCGCCGAGGGCGTTCCTGGCGTCACCCCACCTCCGCTACCTCCTCGACCGGCTCGACCTTCACGAGGTGTACCTCATGGGCGGCGCGCACGCGGTCGCCGCGCTTGCGTACGGCACCGACTCCGTGACTCCCGTGGAGAAGATCGTGGGGCCGGGCGGTAGGTGGGTCGCCGCCGCCAAGCGCGCGGTCTTCGGCGTCGTCGGCCTGGACGCCGTGAGCGGCCCCTCCGAGATCGTGGTCGTGGCGGACTCCCACGCCGAGGCCGCGATCGCCGCCGCCGACATGCTGGCGCAGACGGAGCACGACCCGGACGCTCTCGCCGTCCTGGTGACGCCGTCGAAGGCGGTGGCTGAGAAGGTGGAGCGGCGGGTTTCGGCGCGCCTTCGGTCCTTGCCGAGGAAGAGCGCAGCGCGGGCTGCGATCAAGAACTGGGGGGCGATCGTGCTCGTCCCCGACATGGATGCGGCACTCGACGTGGTCAACCGCATCGCCCCGGAGAACGTCGAGCTGTTGGTCTCCGACCCGCTCCGGCTGCTCGACGGCATCGAGAGGGCGGGCGCGGTCTATCTGGGACCGTGGGCGGCGTCGGCGCTCGGGGATTACGTGGTCGGCATCAACCACCTGCTCCCGACTACCGGGGCGGCCCGGTTCGCCTCGCCCCTCGGGGTTTGGGACTTCGTGCACCGGACATCGGTCGTGAGCGTGGCCGCCCACCGTTACCCCGCTCTGGCTCACGCCGCGGGTGTCCTGGCGCTTCAGGAGAAGCTGACGTTGCACGAGGAATCCCTCCGGGCGGGGAGCCGGGGCAAAGTGTGAGCGAGACCGCTCCCATCGTAGCTCGTAGAGGACGCAGTTTGTCCGTTCAAGGCGACGCCTTGAGGAGCAGCATGTGATCCGGCCCTCGCGCGCCCGGTTCGTCGAGCTGGCCGGCCGCCACCGCCTCGTGCCCGTGGTTCGGGAGTTGACGGCCGACACCGTGACCCCGACCGGGATGCTGCTGCGGCTCGCCCGGGCCGGCCGGCATCCGTTCCTCCTGGAGAGCGTCGAGGGAGGCGAGCGCGTTGCGCGGTGGTCGTTCGCCGGCGCCGATCCCGCGAGGGTCGTGGCGGTGAGGGGATCCAAGGCGACCATCGACGGGGAAGAGGTGGCGAGTGCGCCGCTCGACGTCCTGCGGGGAGAGATCACCGGCAAGGACCGGGCGCCACTCGAGGATCTGCCGCCGTTCGCGGGCGGAGCCGTTGGCTGGTTCGGATACGACGTCGTGCGCCTCATCGAGCGGGTCCCAGCTCACCTTCCGGACCCGCTGGGACTGCCCGACGCATGGTTCGCGATCTACCCGGTGATCGCGGCCCTCGACCGCGTCCGCCAGCGGCTCCTGTTGATCGCCACGGTGAGCGTCGAGGAGGGCGCCGAGGCTGCGTATGAGCGTGCCGTCGCCGCCCTGGACCGCCTGGAAGTTGTCCTGGCGTCGCCCCTCGACGAGGCACGTCCGGCACCCCTGCCGGTCGCCGAAGCGGCTGCGCAACCCGACGCGTCGTGGCGGGTCGCCCCCGAGGACGAGCGGTTCCTCTCCGCGGTCGTGCGGGCGCGCGAGGAGATCCGGGCCGGGGAGTGCTTCCAGATCGTGCTCTCGCGCCGGTGGTCGCGGCCCGCAACTGCGTCGCCGATCGCCTTCTACAGGGCGCTCCGCATCGCGAACCCCTCTCCATACATGTTCTACATGGACGCCGGCGACGCACAGATCCTCGGCTCCTCGCCGGAGACGCTGGCTCGCTTGCGTGGGAGCCACGCGGCCACGTGCCCGATCGCGGGCACCCGCAAGCGCGGGCACACGGCGGCGGAGGACGCGCGCCTGGCCGCCGAGCTTGCCGGCGACGAGAAGGAGCGCGCCGAGCACCTGATGCTGGTGGACCTTGGACGGAACGACATCGGGAAGATTTCGAAGCCCGGCAGCGTGAGGGTCGTGCGCTTCATGGACGTGGAGCGCTACTCCCAGGTCATGCACCTCACGAGCGAGGTCGTGGGCGACCTGGAAACCGGGCACGACGCGCTCGACGTGCTGTTGGCGTGCTTCCCGGCCGGCACGCTGACCGGCGCCCCGAAGGTGCGGGCGATGGAGCTGATCGAGCAACTCGAGGTCCTCCGCCGCGGCGTGTACGGCGGGGCGGTCGGCTACTTCGACTTTGGGGGCGACATGGACGCCTGCATCGCGATCCGGACGGCCGTGGTCGCCAAGGGCGGCCTGCACATCCAGGCGGGCGCGGGGATCGTGTTCGACTCGCTGCCGGAAAGCGAACTCGCCGAGTGCGCGAACAAGGCCCGGGCCCTGGCTTTCGCGGCCCGTCTGGCTGAGGGGATGCAGCCTTGATCGTGCTCGTGGACAACTACGACTCGTTCACCTATAACCTCGTCCAGTATCTGCGGGAGCTGGCGGAGAGCGAAGAGGTGCGCGTGATTCGCAACGACGTCGTCGCGGCCGCCGAGATCTTCGCCCTGCGGCCGCGCGCCATTGTGCTGTCGCCCGGCCCCGGCGTGCCGGAGGCCGCCGGAGTGTGTGTGGAGCTGATCCGCAGTGCGGCCGACGTGCCGCTGCTCGGGGTCTGCCTCGGGCACCAAGCGCTGGCGGTGGCGTGCGGCGGCCGCGTCGTGCGCGCCCCCGAGCCCCGCCACGGCAAGACCTCCGAGGTGCACCACAGCGGCCTCGGCGTGTTTGCGGGGTTACGGAACCCATTCATGGCAACCCGCTATCACTCCCTCGTCGCGCAGCGGGAGTCGCTTCCGCACGAGCTCGAGGTCACGGCGTGGACCGACGACGGCCTCGTGATGGGCCTCTCGCACCGCAGTCGGCCGCACTTCGGCGTCCAGTTCCACCCCGAGGCGTACCTGACGCAGGGGGGCAAGCGTCTGCTCGCCAACTTCCTCGCCCTTGCGGGGGTCAAGGCAAAGGTGGCCGCGTGAGGCTAGCCCACAGCTCACAGCTGACAGCTGACAGCCAAGAACTGACGCCTCACGGCACTCCAACCGGAGCCGCGGACGGGTGGGGGAGCTGTCAGCTGTCAGCTGTGAACTGTCAGCCGGGTGGGTGGGTGGTGGGCCGGCGATGATCCGCGATGTCCTGGAGAAGCTGCTCGCCCGCGAGAGCCTGCCCGCTGCGGCCACCGAGGAGTGCTTCACGGCGCTGATGGCTGGGGACTGGTCCGAGCCCGAGCAGGCGGCGTTCCTCGTCGCCCTGCGGGCCAAGGGCGAAACCGCGGTCGAGGTTGCCGCCGCAGCCCGCGTGCTGCGTTCATTCGCCGTGGCGGTCCCGACCTCACGGGTGCGACTCATCGACACGTGCGGGACGGGCGGCGACGGCGCCCACACGATCAACATCTCGACCGGGGCGGCGCTCGTCACAGCGGCGTGCGGCGTCGGCGTGGCCAAACACGGGAACCGGTCGGTATCTTCGAGATGCGGCTCGGCGGACGTCCTGGAGGCGCTCGGGGTGCGGCTCGATTTGGAACCAGAGCAGCTCGGAGCGCTCCTCGACTCGGAGGGGTTCGCGTTTCTGTTCGCCCCGAGGCTGCACCCCGCGATGCGGGTAGTGATGCCGGTGCGCCGAGCCCTTGGCGTGCGCACGGCTTTCAACCTGCTGGGGCCGCTCGCGAACCCGGCCGGGGTCAGGAGGCAGGTCGTCGGCGTCTACAACCGCGAGGTGATGCCGCTGGTGGCGGGAGCTCTGGCGGAGCTGGGCGCCGAGCGGGCCTGGGTCGTGCACAGCGAGGACGGCCTCGACGAGCTGTCCGTGTGCGCCCCCACCCGAGTGATCGAGGTGCGTGATGGGCTGGTCACGGGCGATCTGACCATCGACCCGGAGCGGCTCGGGATTGGCCGGGGCTCCCACGCCGACCTCGCTGGGGGTGACGCCGAGGAGAACGCCGGGCGGCTGCGTGCGATCCTGGAGGGCAGAGAGCGCTCTCCCGCAGCCGAGGCGGTCGCCCTCAACGCGGCGGCGGCACTTCTCGTCGCGGGCGCGGAGCCCAACCTGCCGGCAGCGCTGGCCTCCAGCCGGGCGTGCCTGGCTGCGGGACGAGGCGCGACCAAGCTCGATTCGGTGATCTGCAAGATACGGGAGCTCGCCGGATGAGAGCACCCGGACCGGACATCCTCGTCCAGATCACCGAGGCGGTGATTGCCAGGCTGGCCAGGGACCCGGCGCCGCCGCAGCTGGAGGCGCGCGCTCGTGAGGCCGCGGGGGTCCGCCGAAGGGAAGGAAGGCGGAGTCTCGCCGGCTCGCTCGCGGCGCCCGGGGTGCGCGTCATCGCCGAGTGCAAGCGGCGCTCCCCATCGAGAGGCTGGCTGCGGCAGCCCTTTGACGCAGTGGAGTTGGCGCGCGCCTACCAGACCGGTGGAGCCGCAGCGATCTCGGTCGTGACCGAGCCGGATTTCTTCGCAGGACAGCCGGGGTGGGTGCCGGCGGTACGGCGTGCGGTGGCGCTGCCGGTCCTGCAAAAGGACTTCCTCCTCGCGCCGCGCCAGCTCTTCGAGGTCGCGATCCTCGGTGGCGACGCGGTGCTGCTGATCGCGCGTGTGCTGCCGGGTGCGGCGCTCGCCGAGATGCTGGCGGTCGCGGAAGAGTTGGGCCTGGAGACTCTCGTCGAGGCCTACGACGAGCGCGACCTGGACCGGCTCGTCGCGCTGCCGGCACGGCTCATAGGCATTAACTCTCGTAACCTCGACAGCTTCCGAGTGGACTTCGAAGCCGCGACGAGGCTGGCGGACCGGGTCCCTCGGGACCGGATCGTCGTGATGGAGAGCGGGGTCGGCGGCCCCGACGACGTTCGCGGAGTCGCAAGGCTCGGCCTGCGGCACTTCCTCGTCGGGGAATACCTCCTGAGCTCGGCCGACCCGAGTGCGAGCCTCGCGGAGCTCGTCGCATGCGCGTGACGGTCAAGATCTGCGGACTCACGACCCCGACCGATGCGCGGGCAGCCGCGGTCGAGGGTGCGGATTTCCTGGGTTTCGTGTTCTTCCCGGAGTCGAGCCGTTCGTTGGAGACCTCCGCGTCGTCGTGGATCCGAGTCATCGAAGGGGTGCCGAAGGTCGGGGTATTCCGGGACGAGGACGAAGCCACGGTCCGGAAGGTGCGGGTCGACGCGGCTCTCGACCTCGTGCAGCTGCACGGCAGCGAGCCTCCGGAGATGTGCGAAGCGCTCGGAGGCCGTGCTCGGGTCATCAAGGCGATCTCGGTCGGCCAGCAAATTGACTTGGGCAAGGTGGCGGAGTACGCATGGGTGGCGCGCGTGTTGTTCGACACCGCATCGCCGTCCGGCGGCGGTACCGGCACGCCATTCGACTGGAACCTGCTAGCCGAAGCGCCCGCTGGCCTCGAGTTCTGGCTTGCCGGGGGGCTCACGCCGGAAAACGTCGCGGGTGCGGTGGCGCAGGTCGGTCCGGCCGGGGTCGACGTTGCGAGCGGAGTCGAGGCGGCCCCCGGTCGCAAGGACCTCGACAAGGTCCGCCGCTTCATCGCGGCGGTCAAGGGCGTTCGAACGTTCGAGGAAGGACGAGTGAAGAGTTGAGAGTGAAGAGTGAAGAGTTGAAAGACCTGAGATCCCAATTGGGGCGGCGAACTGCGTGCCAGCATCCGGGGAAGGCGTCCGCGTCTTTCGGGGTTCGGCAGTGGCGTGAGCCAACACCGGCCGCTCGAGGCGCCGCTCCCGCCCGTGCGCTTTCTCTCAAATCTTCACTCTCGACTCTTCACCCTTCACTTTCTCCTTCGAGCTTTCGAGCCTGTGCGCCTTCGAACCGGAGCCGCAGCGCTGCTGCGGTTCTTGAACTCTTCACTCTCAACTCTTCACTCTTCACTGTCTTCTCCGAACCGTCAAACGTCCGAACCTCTGAGCGTTTGGCCGCTTCCTGGGGGTGTTGTGAAGCCACTACCTGACAGTCGGGGGTACTTCGGGCCATACGGCGGGCGGTTCGTGCCGGAGACGCTGATGGCGCCTCTGGAGGAGCTCACCCAGGCCTGGCAAGAGGCCCGCCGCGACCGCGCTTTCCGGCGCGAACTGGCGGACCTGCTCGAGAACTACTGCGGCCGGCCCACGCCGATCTCGCACGCGGCCCGCCTCACGAAGCACTTCGGCGGCGCCGCGGTGTACCTCAAACGCGAGGATCTTTGCCACACCGGTGCTCACAAGATCAACAACGCCCTGGCCCAGTGTCTGCTTGCGCGCCGCATGGGCAAGGGGCGCGTCATCGCGGAGACCGGAGCGGGCCAGCACGGCGTGGCGGTGGCCACGGCAGCCGCGCTGCTCGGCCTGCGCTGCCGCGTCTACATGGGGACCGAGGACGAGCGCAGACAGGCGCTCAACGTCTACCGCATGAAGCTGCTGGGCGCCGAAGTGGTCGGCGTGGACGCCGGCTCGCGGACGCTCAAGGACGCGATCAACGAGTCGCTACGGGACTGGGTGACCAACGTCGCGAGCACGCACTACGTTCTCGGCTCCGTGCTGGGGCCGCACCCGTACCCCGCGATGGTGCGGGAGTTCCAGTCGGTGATCGGGAGCGAAGCCCTGCTCCAGATCCGCAAGCAGCACCGCTCGCTGCCAAGGCTCGTGGTCGCGTGCGTGGGAGGCGGCTCCAACGCGGCAGGTATCTTCTCGGCGTTCGTGCCGTACAGGCAGGTCGAGCTGGTCGGGGTGGAGGCAGGCGGCCGCGGCACCCGGCTCGGCGAACATGCGGCGCGCTTCGCCGGAGGAGCGCCCGGGGTGCTGCACGGGACGCGCAGCTACGTGCTCCAGGACCAGGACGGCCTGATCGTGCAAACCCACTCGGTGTCGGCGGGTCTGGACTACCCCGCGGTGGGGCCGGAACACGCGTGGTGGCATGACTCACGCCGCGTCTCCTACGTCCGGGTCGAGGACGGCGAGGCGCTCGACGCCTTCCACCTGCTGTCCGAGTTCGAGGGGATCGTGCCGGCGCTCGAGACCGCCCACGCCCTCGCCTACGTCGCGCGCGTCGCGCCACGTATGGGGAGCGGGGAGGCGATCCTGGTCAACCTCTCGGGCCGCGGCGACAAGGACGTCACCGAGGTGGCGCGGCTGGAAGGGGTGGCGCTATGAGCGGGCGGATCGAGCGCGCATTCACGCGGGCACGGAAGGCGAAACGCGCCGCGTTCATCCCCTACATCACCGCCGGTGACCCGAACCCGGAGCGCACCGTCGTGCTGGCCCGCGCCCTCGAGCGCGCAGGGGCGGACATCCTCGAGCTCGGCGTGCCGTTCACCGACCCGATCGCGGATGGCCCGACGAACCAGCGCGCTGCGGAGAGGGCCCTGTCGCGAGGCACGACCCTATCGGGAGTGCTGGGATTAGTCCGCGAGCTGCGCTACTCGAGCGAGCTACCGGTCGTGCTCTTCACGTACTTCAACCCCGTGCACGCCTACGGCATGGCGCGCTTCGCGGTGGACGCGGCGGCGGCCGGCGTGGACGGCGTGCTGTTCACGGACGTTCCCGTGGACGAAGCGGCCGTGGCACACGAGGCCCTGAAACGGGTTGGGATCGAACTCGTGTTGCTGGTGGCTCCCACCTCGACCCGGGCGCGCGTCAAGGCGGTGCGGCGCCTCGCGGGGAGCTTCGTCTACTTCATCGCTCGCGCCGGAGTAACCGGGCCGCGCACCTCACTTGAGGAGGGTCTCGAGGATCAGGTCCGGCTGGTGCGCAAGCTCGCCAAGGCCAGGGTGGTCGTCGGTTTCGGCGTCTCGACGCCCGAGCAGGTCACCCGGATTGCCCAGTTCGCCGACGGAGTGGTGGTCGGCTCGGCACTCGTCGAGCGGATCGGCGAGCTCGGTGACGTTCCCGAGCTGCCCGGCGAGGTCGAGGCGATCGCGCGCTCGTTCGCTCTCGCGACGCGGAGGAAGTGAGATGCAGGCCGTGAAAGGTCAAAGGTAAGAGGTCAAAGGGAAGACGAGAACCCGGAGTTCCAACCTCTCCGATCAGCCGAGGAGCAGGGGAGCGGACGGGCAGAGGAGAAGAAGTACCGATGTGCAGATCGAGCCCTGACTTGTCTTTCGTTTTTGCCTCTTCCGTTTCACCTTTAACCTTCTCCACGTTGCTTGCGCGCGGCGATACCGAGTGCGACACTTCGAGCATGATCCGGCGCTCCATTGCGGTGCTTCTCGCCGTCGGGCAACTCACATTGACCCTGTCGAGTTGCGTTTCGGTAGAGGCGACCGGCTCGCACCCAGCTTCCGGCACTGGCGGCGGCGTCGCAGCGCGGGTTTTCGCCGACGACAGCGCACGGCGTGGCGGCCGACCGAGCCCCTCGGGGATCCTCGGAGAGTTGCAGCGGCAGGACGGCAAGACGTGGGTGCCTGTCTTCCGATCTCTCAACCCGACGTGGACCGTGGTCGACCTGCCTCCAGGCAGCTATCGGCTGCGCTTCCCCGCGCGCCTGGACGAGGCGGGCAACGTGGTGCGGCTGGGCGACAATGCCACCGGCGTGGCAGTCAAAGAGGGGTCGGTCACCGAGGTCCAGGCGGTGCTCGACCACGTTTCGACGGGTCTGGTCGCACTCGGCGTCGTGACCGTTGTGGCGATTGGGGTGATCCTCGCCAAAGGGGGACACCAAGGCTTGCCGGTCCCGCCCCCGCCCCCGCCCGGCCTCGCCGACGTGGTCTTCCATGTCAGCATCGGCGTGACGTTCGTGGCAGGCTCGACAGGACCCGGCCCCGCGTTGGCCCCGGTGGTGACCTCGCACTTTCCGGCTTCGGGGGCGCTCGTTGCGGCCCGGCGGCCACGAGTGCTCTTCTCGATGTCGGAGCCGTTGCGGCCGGCCGAGGTCAAGGGGGATAGCGTGACCGTGCTGGGCGAGTCCAGCGGGCTGGTGGCCGGCCAGGTGAGCTACGACCCCGAGCACTGGTGGGTGATCTGGGAGCCGCGGACAGACCTCGCCCCCGGGGACACATTTCACGTGACGCTCGACCAGGACGGCGTGGAAGGCATCTCGGGCAAGGCAATGGAAAAGGCCGGGAGCTTCACGTTCAAAACGGCCCGCTGATAGAGGTCAAACGGGAAAGGCAAAAGGGCAACAAAGAGGTCAAATGGGAAAGGTCAAAGGGCAAAGGGAAGACAAATACCCGTGGTCAGCGTTCGTTGCCCCTGTCCCTCCACGGTTTCCTGTGCTTTACGTTTGACCTTTCACCTTTTCCCTTTGCCCCTCTGTTCTTTGGACCGTCCATGATCATCGAACGCGACGGCGTCGCGCTCAACGTCATCACCGAGGGCGCCGGCGAAGCGGTCGTCCTGCTCCACGGGCACACACTCGACCTTCGGGTGTGGGACGAAGTCGCGCCCGAGCTGATGGGCGCAGGTTTCCGCGTTGTCAGGTACGACCAGAGAGGGCATGGACGTAGCGGCTCGCCTCCGAGCGGTTACCGCTGGGGCGACCACACCGCGGACCTCGCCGGGTTGATCGAGTGTCTCGGGCCCCCCGCTGCGCACATCGTCGGCCTCTCCAAGGGCGGCGGCATCGCGCTCGAGTGCGCGCTGCGCCGCCCGGACCTCGTGCGCTCGCTCGTGCTCATTGGGCCGCTCGTGCCCGACTATTCGCTCCCGGAGGCGATGATGACCTCGTTCCGGGAGTTGGCCCGGGCGATCCGGGCGCGGGGGGTGCAGCCGGCGATGCGCGAGGTGTGGCTCGCACACCCCCTGATCGCCAGGGCGGCGGCTCGCCCTGGAACTCGGGAGCGGCTTGAAGCCATGGTGCTCACGTTTCCTGCCGGGGAGTACCTGGCGTCGGTCCGCGACGTGCCGGACCGCGACTGGGCAGTCACCGACCGTCTTGCGGAGATCGCGGCGCCGACCCTGATCCTGCGCGGCGAGCACGAGGTGCCCGAGTTCGTCGCGATGGCCGAACTTCTCGCGGCGCGTATCCCGGGCTCGCGGTCAGTGGTGGTCCCGGGAAGTGGGCATTTGGTGCCGCTCGAGAGCGCCAAAGCTATGGGCCGGACCCTCGTCGAGTTCCTGCGCGGGCTGGGCGTCGTCGCCCGACCCGCCTGAAGTTGCCGGCTGCGTCGCTACACCCACACCAACTGCGGCAGAGGAGCCGAGGAGCAAGCGGTGCTTTGTCCCTTTCCCCTCAGCCCTCTGCTCCTCGGCTCTTTTCTTGTGTGTGCTTGACGGTATCGGGCCGGCTGGGCTAGAGTGACCCTCCCGGTTTTTCCGGGCTTGTGTTCTTTGGCAGTGAAATTGGGGACGAGGGCGGGCCATAAGAGCCTCGCGGAGCCGTGGGCTCTCGAGGACGCCCGCCGGCAGCCCGCGGAGCAGGCGCGTAGCTCAGCTTGGTTAGAGCGCTACCTTGACACGGTAGAGGTCAGCGGTTCGAGTCCGCTCGCGCCTACCATGTCGTGTCGGCTCCGCAGACGAGTAAGCTACAGGCGCGTAGCTCAGTTGGTAGAGCGCATCCCTCACACGGATGAGGTCTGCGGTTCGAGCCCGCACGCGCCTACCACGTTTGGAGCGTGGCTTGCCAGTGCCGTCCCCGTTTCGGAGGACGGCTTTTTTGTTGTGCGACGGTTCGGGAATCGTTCCGGAACGGCGCGGGAGTGGAGGTCGGGGGATCCGGCCATGAGTGCAGAGAAGATCACATTGACCTTGCCTGACGGCAGCGCGCGGGAGTTCCCGGCGGGCGCGACACCTCTCGAGGTGGCGCGGACGATAGGGGAGCGCCTTGCGAAGGCGGCCGTGGCGGGCGAGATCGACGGGGCGATCGTGGACCTGCGGGCGCCGATCAGGCGGTCGGGGAAGTTCCGCGTGCTCACGCCCAGGGACCCCGAGGCAGGGGTCGTGATCCGCCACTCCGCCGAGCACGTCCTCGCGGACGCGGTCGAGCGCCTGTTCCCCGGCACCATCATCGACGCCGGCCGCCAGGACCACGCGGAGAAGTTTCAGTACGACTTCCGCTTCCCGCGCGGGTTCACCCCCGAGGACCTCGAGAAGATCGAGCAGGAGATGGCCCGTATCGTCAAGGAGGCAAGGCCGTTCGAGCGCAAGGTCGTGACCCGCACGCAGGCCGCGGCGATCTTCAAGAACCGGAAAGAGGAGATCAAGCTCGTGCGCCTGGCGGACATTCCCGAGGGCGACGAGATTACGGTGTTCCAGCACGGCGAGTTCGTGGACCTCTGTCGTGGCCCGCACGTCCAGCGCACCGACCAGATCGGCGCCTTCAAGCTGATCGACACGTCGGGCGCGTACTTCAAGGGCGACGAGCGCAACGAGATGCTGCAACGCATCTACGGCACCGCGTTCGCCACCAGGGACGAGCTGGACGCCTACTTCGCGAAGATCGAGGAGGCCCGCCGCCGCGACCACCGCCGGCTCGGCAAGGACCTCGACCTCTTCTCGTTCTCGCCGCTTGCCCCGGCCTCGCCGTTCTTCCACCCGAAGGGTGCCCTGGTCTACAACCAGCTGCTCGCCTTCATGCGCTCCCTGTACGTGAAGTACGGCTACCAGGAGGTCATCACGCCGCAGCTCTTCGATGCGGAGCTGTGGAAGACCTCCGGCCACTACTTCCACTACAAGGAGAACATGTTCTTCAGCGAGGTGGACGAGCACGAGTTCGGCCTCAAGCCGATGAACTGCCCGTCGCACTGCGTGCTCTTCGGCGTGCACGCCCACTCGTACCGAGAGCTGCCGCTGCGGATCGCGGACTTCGGGCGGCTGCACCGTTACGAGCGCTCGGGCGTCGTCCAGGGGCTCACCCGCGTGCGCTCGTTCTGCCAGGACGACGCCCATATCTTCTGTATGCCGTCGCAGATCGGGCAGGAGGTCTCGTCCCTGTTCGACATGATGTTCGAGGTGTACGGGACGTTCGGCTTTTCGGAGCCCGTGATCTACCTCTCGACCAAGCCCGAGAAGGCGATGGGCGACCCCGCGCTCTGGGAGAGCTCGGAGGCCCAACTCGAGAAGTGCCTGAAGGAGAGGGGCGTGCCGTACACGGTCAACGCCGGGGACGGCGCCTTCTACGGCCCCAAGATCGACTTCGTGGTGCACGACGCGATCGGCCGCGAGTGGCAGCTTGGTACCATCCAGCTCGACTGGAACCTCCCCGAGCGCTTCAAGTTGGCGTACGTCGGTGAGGACGGCGGCGAGCAGCGGCCCGTGATGCTGCACCGCGCCGTGCTCGGCTCCGTCGAGCGCTTTTTCGCGGTGATGCTCGAGCACTTCGCCGGTGACCTGCCGCTCTGGCTCGCTCCGGAGCAGGCGCGCGTGCTGCCGGTTTCGGACAAGTTCCTGGACGCCGCGCGGGCGGTGAAGTCGCGCCTCGTGGCGGCCGGACTCCGTGCCGACGTCGACGAGCGGTCGGAGAAGCTCGGCGCGAAAATCCGCGACGGCGAGCTGGGCAAGGTGCCGGTGCTGCTGATCGTCGGCGCGCGCGAGGCCGAGGCCGGGGGCGCCTCGGTCAGGGTCCGCCACCGCGGTGACCTCGGGTCGAAGACCCTGGACGAGATCGTGGCGGCCATGACCACCACTACGAAGCAGCGCGCCTTAAACCCCTGGCCGGAGGCGCAGTGAGCCTCCGGTCTTCATTTTCCGGGACCGAGACCGTCCGTCCCACTGGGACTGATCGCTCCGGTTTCAATTCGGACCTGAACGTTCGAACCTTCGAACGTTCGAACGTTGGAACGTTGTAAGGAGGCATCGATGCCGAAGATCAAGACGTTGCGCGCGGCGGCGAAGCGGTTCAAGGTGACAGGGACCGGCAAGATCAAGCGCCATCACGCGTTCCACTCACACATCCTGTCGAAGAAGTCGGCCAAGCGGAAGCGCCACCTGCAGAAGGACGCGGTTCTTACGCACGCCGACGCCAAGGTCGTGGAGCGCATGCTCCCGTACGCAAAGTAGGAGGCTGACATGCGCGTAAAGCGAGGACACAACAGGGTTGCACGCCGCAAGAGGGTGCTGAAGCTCGCCAAAGGCTACTACCTCACCAAGCACAACGCCTACCGCATGGCGAAGCTGCAGGTCGAGCGGTCTCTGCTGTTCGCGTACCGCGACCGCCGGCAGCGCAAGCGCTCCATGCGCGCGCTGTGGATCATCCGCATCAACGCGGCGGCGCGGCAGTTCGAGATCTCGTACTCGCAGCTGATCGCGGGCCTCAAGGCCTCGGGGTGCGCCCTCGACCGCAAGGCGCTCGCCGACATGGCGGTGCGCGACGTCGAAGGGTTCGCGGAGCTCGTTCAGGCCGCCAAGAAGAGCCTGGTGGCCAAACCGGCCGCCTAATGGCGACCGAGCCGCTGGAACGGGCGCGGCAGGAGTTCCTCGCCGCTCTAACCGAGGCGGGCTGCGATCCCGCCCGGGTGGAGGCCGTGCGCGTCCGCTTCGCCGGCCGGCGCTCGGGCCTGCTCCGCGAGCTCGAGGACGCGCTCAAGGCGCTCCCGCGCGAAGCCAAGCCCGGCTACGGCAAGGCGCTCAACGAGCTGAAGACGCTCGTCGAGGAGCGCCTCGCGGCCGCGCAGCGGGCGGCCGAGGATGCCGGCATCCAGCGGCAGGTTCTGGACGTGACGCTGCCCGGCCGGCGGCCCGTCACGGGAGCGCTCCACCCCGTGACCCTCGTGCGGCGGGAGATCGAGGAGATCTTCCTGCGCATGGGGTACTCGGTGGCCGACGGCCCCGAGGTCGAGGACGACTGGCACAACTTCGGCGCCCTCAACATGCCGCCGGACCACCCGGCGCGCGACACTCAGGACACCTTTTTCCTCAAGGACGGGCTGCTGCTGCGCACGCACACCTCGCCGGTGCAGATCCGCTCGATGGAAACGATGCCGCTCCCGATCCGGCTGATCATCCCCGGGCGGGTGTACCGGCGCGACTCGGACCTGCGCCACTCGCCGATGTTTCACCAGGTCGAGGGGCTCGTGGTGGGCGAGGGGATCACCTTCGGAAACCTCAAGGCCACCCTCGAGGCGTTCGTGCACGTGCTGTTCGACCCGCGCCTGGCGGTCCGCTTCCGCCCGTCGTTCTTCCCCTTCACCGAGCCGTCGGCCGAGGTGGACATCACCTGCGTGCTATGCCTCGGCGCGGGGTGCGGCATGTGTTCCGGCAGCGGGTGGATCGAGATCCTGGGCGCCGGGATGGTGGACCCGCGTGTGCTCTCCGCGTGCAAGCTTGACCCCGAACGCGTCTCCGGGTTCGCTTTCGGGTGCGGCCTCGATCGCGTCGCGCTGCTCAAGTACCGCCTGCCCGACCTGCGCTTGCTGTTCTCCGGCGACGAACGCCTCCTGCGTCAGTTCGAGGGGGTGGCGCGATGAAGCTGAGCTTGGCCTGGTTGCGCGACCATCTCGAGGGGGCACCGTCTGCCGACGAGCTGGCGAAGCGCCTGACCGCCTGCGGCATGAACGTCGAAGTGCGAGAGCCCGCCGGACCCGATGAGATTTGGGACGTCGACGTCACCACCAACCGGCCCGACGCGATGAACCACCGCGGTCTCGCCCGCGAGGCCGTCGCCGCCGCGTGCGGGACGCTCAAGCCGCTCGCGATCAATATCACCGAGGGCGCGACGCCTGTCGGGACGCTCGCGAGGCTCACCGTCGAGGACGCTCAGGGATGCCCGAGGTACTGCGCCCGCGTCGTGCGCGGCGTGAAGGTCGGGCCCTCCCCGGCGTGGCTCGTCGAGCGCCTCCAGCGGTGCGGCGTGCGGCCGATCAACAACGTCGTGGACGCGACGAACTGCGTCCTCCTCGACGTTGGGCACCCTCTGCACGCGTTCGACCTCGCATTTCTGAAGGGTCAGGAGATCCGCGTGCGCCGGGCCCACGCCGGCGAGCCGATCACGACCCTGGACGGCGTCGAGCGCAAGCTGACGGCGGACGACCTCGTGATCGCCGACGCGTCGCGCGCCGTGGCGGTTGCGGGTGTGATGGGCGCGGCCAACAGCGAGATCGCGCCGTCCACGAAGGACGTGCTCATCGAGTCGGCGTACTTCGACGCGCGCTCCGTGCGGCTGACCGCTCGTCGTCTCGGCCTCAAGACCGAGGCGTCGCACCGCTTCGAGCGCGGCGCCGACCGCGCCATGGCGCGCACGGCGGTCGACCTGGCGGCCGAGCTGATCGTGCGCCTCGCCGGGGGCGAGGTGGCGGCGGGAGTCCTGGATTCGAACCCGGACCTGCCGGCTCCGCACGAGATCCCCTTCTCGTTGAGCCGCCTGTCGGCGTTCGTCGGGTGCGAGATTCCGCGGGAGCTCACACTCAGGGTGCTGACCGCCTTGGAGCTTGCGCCCAGGATCGTCGGGGACGCTGTCACGTGCACGGTCCCGACCCACAGGGTGGACCTGGAATTGGCTGAGGATCTCTACGAGGAGGTGCTCCGCCACTTCGGGTACGAGAACGTCCCGTCGGTGTTGCCGTCCGCGGCAATGAAGCCGGGGGCGCGTCTCGGCACCTGGCCGCTCACCGAGCGGGGGCGCGACGCGCTGACCGCCGTGGGCGCCGCCGAGGCGTTCACCTACGCGTTTGTCTCCGAGGAAATCGAGGCGGCGACTGCAGGGTCGCCTCTGGCGGACCGCGGTGCGGTTGTTGCGCTCGACAACCCGCTCTCGGCACGGATGGCCGTGATGCGGCGGTCGCTGCTCGCGGGCCTTGCGGAGGCCGCCGGGGGCAACCTCCGGCGCGGTGCCGAGCGCGTGCTGTTGGGCGAGGTTGGACGCGTCTTCTTCGAGAAGGGCGGCAAAGTCGCCGAAGAGGAGCGTCTCGCGGTCGCGGTTGCGGGCGCGGTCGGGCCGTGGGATGCCCTGCGGCAGGCGGATTTCCTCGATCTCAAGGGGGTCGTCGAGGCGGTACTCGCAGAGCTCGGTGTCTCCGGGACCGCATGGCGCCACGCGACGGCGCCCGTCCTGGCAGCGGGAGAGCAGGCCGAGGTCGTGCGCGACGGATGCGTCATCGCAATCGCCGGACGCCTGGCGGACGCGGTTTCGACGGTGTTCGACATCCCGGCAACGCTCTGGGTCGCCGAGATCGACCTGACGGCGGCCGTGGCCGCCGCCAGCGTGCCAACGTTCGAGCCGCTTCCGCGGTTCCCCGCGGTGACGGCGGACCTCACCGTGCGCCACAAGCTGACGCTGCCGTACGACCAGCTCGTGGCGGCCATCACCGCGGCCGCGCCGGAGTGGCTGGAGGCCGTCTCGCCGGTGGTTCGCTATCGTGGCGAGGGCGTCGCGAGCGATGAGGTCAAGACCACCGTGCGCCTGACCTATCGTCACGGCGAGCGCTCACTCACTCAGGACGAGGTCAACGCCGCGCACTTCGCACTCATGGACAGGCTCGGCCGCGAGCTGGCAGTGAGCTTTTCGTAGGGAGGCCGAATGGACATCTACGCTGCTCTTGAAGAACGCATCGAGAAGCTGATCGCTGCCCACACGGAGCTGAAGGCCCGCGTCGCTGGCCTCGAGGAGGAGAACCGAAAGCTCAAGGAAGGCGGCTCGGCGACGGATGAGCTCGAGGGGCGCGTGCAGGAGCTCGAGACCGAGCGCACCGAGGTCCGCGCCCGCCTGGAGAAACTGCTCAAGACCGTTACCGATCTCGAACTGTAGCGGCCGCCCGCCGGGCGGCCGGTGGTGTGAAGGGGTAGCTGGTTCGAGCGCGGCAGACCGGCGACCGGTTCACCGTTGCAAGCGATGGCCTGGCTCTGGTTTCGAAAGGTGATGCTGAATCAGACGCAGAGAGGGTCATGGCAGAGCAACGGAGCGAGCTTGAAGGGTACGCACGAGACCCAACGACCACCAGGGAACCGCTCGTGAGGAAGTCACTCTGGACGTATCTGGATGCGTTGCTCGAGTCAGCGGAGCTTGTGATCGATCGTCCCAAGGGGTCGTCGCATTCGCGGTACCCGTCGCTGGTCTATCCCTTGGACTACGGGTATCTCAAGGGAACCTCGGGCGGCGATGGGAACGAGGTGGACGTGTGGCGGGGCACACGCACGCCGGCACGACTGGACGCCGTGGTGTGCATGGCGGACGCGTTGAAAAGAGATGTCGAGGTCAAGCTGCTGGTGGGATGCAGCGAGGAAGAGAAGACGGTGTTCTGCGATTTTCATAATGGCGGTGAGTACATGGCTGCCATCCTGGTCCGGCGCGGAGCGATGTGAACGAACCAGACACCTGTCGGGCACGCGGTTGACGCGGTCAGGCGAGGTTGAGAGGCAACGCTCCAGTGGAGGGGGCGCTCACTTCCGCCGGGAGGCGAGAGCCTCCACAACCTCCGCAGGGTCGGCCGCGCCGAGCGTGACATAGATCGGGTCGGGGCCGGCGGCGAGGCTGGTCGTCGGGAGCTGCTCGCCGACCAGATCGGTGGCGTCCTGAACCGGGAGGGTGGGGTCGAGGCGGATCTCCTCGCCGGCGGTGTATAGGACGGCTTCGGTTTGGTCGTCGCGCTGAAGAAGGAAGCCCCTGAGCGGGCGGAGGCTCTCGGGGAGGCGGTGGACCTCGCGGCCGCGCGTGCGGGCGAGGAGGTGCTTGAAAGCGCGGTATGCGCGGCGCTCGGTCCAGGCGTCGTCTTCGTCGAGGAGGCCGTAGCCGCGCGCGACGAGCTGCCACCAGAAGGTGCTGGCGACCTGCCCGGTCGCGGCCGCGGTCAGGTCATAGAGCACAAGGAAGCGGGCCTGATCCACCTCGTCGGTCTGGACGTGCTCGCCCGCAGGCGAGTGCTTGCCCGACCCTTTGAGCGGCCAGTTGAACTCGGTGAGGTAGATCGGTATGTCGGGGTGACCCGATGCCTGGATCACGGCGCGGAGCAGCAGGATCTTCCGGTACAGGTCGAAGTGGCCGTACTGGACGTTGTCCGGCGAGCCGCGCCGGTCCACGTAGAGGAGCGCCGCGATCCCGTCGAAGTCGAACGGCCTCTCGCCGACGAGGTAGTGCGTCGTGAAGTAGTACTCGAAGTCGATGATCGGCGGCCCGATCCACCGGCACGACGGGAATGCCTCGCGTGTGGGGGCCGCCGCCTCCATCAGACGGACATACTCGTCGGGGTGCCAGATCCCCCATTTCTTCCGGTTGATCGCGTGGCCGAGCTGGAACGTGGGCTCGAGGTCCCCGAGGCGCGCGGCCGCCTCGCGCACGAATGCGCCCCAGCGCTCCGGGTCGTTGACCAGTTCGCGGTTCTGCAGGAGGGTGAAGGTGAAACGGGTGCCTCCTTCGCGCAGGCGGGCGAGCTCGTCGTGCAGGGCGAACACCGGTTCGGGTTCCCACGACGGCAAGCGGATCAGCAGCGCGTGGGCGTCGAGCTCACAGATCCGCTCCAGATACCGGCTCCAGGTCTGGGGGGTCGGCGACACCGCGACGCCGAAGGTGTCGTCCGCCACCGGTTGCGGCACGGGCGGTGTGTGCAGAAGCGCTCGGTACCGGCGCGTCACCGGGGCGAGCCGGGCCACATTTCGTCCCAGCAGGCGCAGGAACTGGGCGGCGTCCGAGCGCGACGCGAAGAACTTCTCCCACTTTCCCATGTCCGTGTGCGGCTGGTGGTGCCGGTCGTCCCAGCGGAAGTGGTCCCGAGAGCGGGACGGGTTGCCCGGGCGGGGGGACTGGGGGTGCGGTTCGTTCGTCATGACGAGGTTCGCGGCCCGACTGCGTGCCGCGGTGTGCCAAGTGTACCCGGATCGCGGCGGTCCTTGCCGGCGTGACGGTCCGGAACACGCGGCGTTTCGGGTGTGTTGAAGGGGTGAAGGAAGCGAGCCGTCACGACGGCGGACGGAGGAGGCCGCGTGATCAGGACGAAGCGGGCATACGAACCGCCGGTGCCCGAGGATGGAGCCCGGGTGCTGGTGGACAGGCTGTGGCCTCGTGGTCTGGCCAGGGAAGACGCACGAATCGACTGGTGGGCGAAGGAGCTTGCGCCCTCGGACAAGCTCCGGCGCTGGTTCGGCCACGCGCCGCCGCGCTATCGGGAATTCGTGGAGCGCTACCAAAGGGAGCTGGACGGCAACGGTTCGGCGCAGCGCCTGAAGGAGCTCGCCGAGGAGCGAAGGGTGACGCTCCTGTACGCGGCCCTTGACGAGCGTCACAACAACGCCCGGGCGCTCCTCGAGATCCTCGGGCTCTCGCGGCCGGCGCCGTAGGGGGGAGCAAGGCTGGGGCCGCGGTAAAATACACAAATGGACACCGGCAACGGACAACAGCGTGCAATCCTGCAGCGCATCGCCCACCGCGTCATGATCGCGCGCGGGCTCGCGCCCGACTTCGCTCCTGAGGCCCTGGCCCAGCTCGCGGCGATTGTGGGCCCGGCGCCCGCAGCGGCGGGGCCCTCCAGCCGCGACCTGCGCGACCTCCTGTGGTGTTCGATCGACAACGACGACTCGATGGACCTCGACCAGCTTTCGGTCGCGCAAGAGCTTCCGGGCGGGGGGGGCAAGCTCCTGGTGGCGATTGCGGACGTGGACGCGCTGGTCGGCAAGGGTTCCGCCGTGGACGACCACGCTCGGACCAACACGACCTCGGTGTACACGGCGGCGGAGATCTTCCCGATGTTGCCGGAGAAGCTCTCGACCGACCTCACCTCCCTCGCCGACAGCCAGGACCGTCAGGCGGTCGTCGTCGAGATCGTCGTGGGGGCCGACGGTTCGATCGCCGGTTCGGACGTGTACCGCGCGGCGGTCCGCAACCACGCCAAGCTGGCCTACGACTCCCTCGCCGCGTGGCTGGAAGGGAACGGGCCGGTGCCGGCCGCGCTGGCGGCGGTGCCCGGCCTCGACGCCAACCTCCGCACGCAGGATAGGGTCGCGCAGAAGCTGCGCGAGATCCGCCACGAGCACGGCGCCCTCGACCTGCAGAGCCTCGAGACCCGGCCGGTGTTCGAGGCGGACGAGATTCGCGACCTCAAGCCTGAGGAGCGCAACCGGGCCAAGGACCTGATCGAGGATCTCATGGTCGCGGCCAACGGCGTCACCGCGCGCTTCCTGGCCGCGAAGAACCTCCCCTCGCTGCGGCGCGTCGTTCGCACGCCCAAGCGCTGGGACCGGATCGTCGAGGTCGCGGCGCAACTGGGCGTGACGCTTCCCGGGCAGCCGGATCCGAAGGCACTGGCAGAGTTCCTCTCGAAACGGCGCGCCGCCGACCCGCTGCGCTTCCCCGACCTCTCGCTCACCGTGATCAAGCTGTTGGGCGCGGGCGAGTACGTCGTCGAGCTGCCGGGGCAGGACGCGCCCGGCCACTTCGGCCTGGCCGTCAAGGACTACACCCACGCCACGGCCCCCAACCGCCGCTTTCCCGATCTCATTACCCAACGCTTGCTCAAGGCGGCCCTCGCCGGCTCGCCGCCGCCGTACGCCGGCGCGGAGCTGGCGCAGTTGGCCACGCACTGTACCCAGCAGGAGGACGCCGCCAACAAGGTCGAGCGCCAGGTGGCCAAGTCGGCTGCAGCGATGCTGTTGGGCGACAAGGTGGGACAGGAGTTCGACGGGATCGTCACCGGCGCCTCCGAGAAAGGGACGTGGGTGCGGGTTTTCAGCCCCCCGGTGGAGGGGCGCCTGATCCACGGTTTCGAGGGCGCGGACGTTGGCCACCAGGTGAGGGTCCGCCTCGTGCACACCGACGTCGAGCGCGGATTCATCGACTTCGACCTCGCGGCCGCAACAGGCCGCTGATTCCGCTGCACGATCGTCCTCGGAGGCCGGCACCAAGCGAGGCGGGATGAAGCGGATGCAGAGATCGTTCCACGGTAGGGATGCGCCTCGGGTTGAGCCACGCGTCTTGAGAAGCGACCTGCATCGTGACAAAATCAAAGGGCCAACTTTTGAGGGATCTCAGGAAGAGGGGGGACCTACCAATGATCAACCGCGCAAGGAATATCATCGTCTGGTCAATCGCAGCGGCGTTGTTCTCGGTCCTGGCGTCGTCGCCGGCCGTGGCCGCCGCGAAGAAGACGCCGACTGCGGCGCCCGCAGCCGCAACGCTTGTGGACATCAACAACGCGACCGAGAAGGAACTGGAGTCACTGCCGGGTGTTGGTAAGGCAACGGCCGCGAAGATCGTCGCGGGTCGGCCGTACGCTTCGGTGGACGACCTCGCCAAGGCCGGCGTCTCGAAGGCCACGATCGCCAAAATCACGCCGCTCGTGACGGTGGGCGCTGCTGCTGCGGCCGCAGCCGCCACATTGGCACCCGCGACCGCCAACACCGGGACGAAGGGCAAGGGCGGCACGAGCGCCACGCAGGCCGCGGCAAGCCCGGCGTCGGGCGCTCTGGTGGACATCAACAGCGCGACCGAGAAGGAGCTTGACGCGCTGCCTGGCGTGGGCAAGGCCACTGCCGAGAAGATCATCGCGGGCAGGCCGTACGCATCGGTGGACGACCTCGCCAAGGCTGGCGTGCCCAAGGCGACTATTGCCAAGCTTGCAGGCCTGGCGACCGTCAGCTCGGCGGCGGCCACGACCACGTCCAAGGTGCAGGCGCAGGGCGCGACGGCAGCCGGCACCACCGGAGCCACCGAGGCGGCCACGCAGGCCCAGGTCCCGCCCGTCAAGGGAATGGTGTGGGTGAACACCGGCACCGGCGTCTACCACTACGAGGGAGACGAGTGGTACGGCAAGACAAAGCAGGGGAAGTTCCTGACCGAGGCCGACGCCATCAAGGCCGGCTACCACGCCTCGAAGAGCGGCCCCAAACCGAAGTAGGAAGTAGTGACAAGCATCGCCGGCTGCGTCCTTGGGCGCAGTCCGCACGATGAAGGAGGACGTATGGGTCTTCTTGATGGTCTGGTCGGCAACCTGGTCGGCTCCGTTGCGGGGAACGACCCCAAGCAGGCGAACCTCGCCAATAGCGTGCTCAGCATGGTGACGAATCCCCAGGGCGGCGGCATCGGCGGGATTCTGAGCGCGTTCGAGGCGGGCGGCCTGGGCCACCTGGTGCAGTCGTGGATCTCGACGGGCCCCAACCTGCCGGTCACGGCGCAGCAGATCGAGCAGATTCTCGGCAGCGACAAGATCGCCGCGATGGCGCAGAGCGCGGGCCTGACGCCCGACGTGGTCAAGGCCAAACTCACCGAGTTCCTGCCGGCGATCATCGACAAGCTGACACCGAACGGCGCCGTCAAGGCGTAGGTCGTCCCCGGCGGCCCCGGGGTTGTCAAGCCTCGAAAACAACTCGGCCGGGTGGCGAGAACCCCCCGGCCGTCGTTGTCCCTGCTCCGCGGCTAGAACTCGACGCTCTTCGCGCGCATGAACGCCTTGAGCGTGCCGAAGAACTGTGCCGGCTGCTCGAGGTAGGCGACGTGGCCGCACTCCAGGATCGGCAGCCAGCGCGAGTTCGGGAAGATGTCGAGCATCTTCTTCTGCGCCCAGAGCGGGATCGCCCGGTCCTGCTCGCCGGGCATGATGAGCGTCGGCGTGGTCACCGCGCGGTACTCGGGCATGCGGTTGTCGAGCTCGCCGAAGTACTCTTCCTGTGCCTCGGTGAGACGGACGAGGGAGTGGATGCTGTTCTTGTAGCGCTCCTCGAAGCGCGCCCGCATCGGCTCGAGCGCGCCGCGCCCGATCCTGCGCACGAACGGCTCGCCGAAGATCTTCTCGTAAAGGTAGTGGGTGTAGAGGCCGAAGCCATCGGGACCGAGACCGTAGAAGCGCAGCGACAGCGCCTCGTACATCTCGAACAGCTCCTCGCGCGAGAGGATGATCCCGGAGAGCGTCAGCGTGTGCAGACGATCGTGGAACTGTCGGGCGTGCTCGATCGCCACGAAGCCGCCGTACGAGATCCCCATCGAGTGGATCCGCTCGATGCGGAGCGCGTCCATGATCATCGTCAGGTAGGCGGCGAGGCGGGAGATCGAGTACGGCTCGTCGGGCGCGGATGACTCGCCCTGGCCGAGGTAGTCGTAGAGCAGCACGTCGAACTCGGGCTGCAGCAGCGGCAGGAACGAGGTCCACGCCTTGGTGTGCATGGCGAGGCCGTTGAGGAGACACACCGCCTCGCGGCTGCCGTCGCCGAAGCACTCCCAGTGGATCGTGTGACCGTCGGCCTCGATGAAGCCTTGCCGGGTCGGAACTGGCTGCTCAGCCACTTGGACCTCCTGTGGTCACCAGCAGAGGAGCAGAGGAGCGGGGGAGCAGAGGGGAAAAAGCGTTTTGGCTCCTCTGCCCCTCAGCCCCTCTGCTCCTCTGCATGCCGAACACCGCGATACCGTGGCGAAACGCAGACCGCTACGCCCGCTTGAGCACGGTGCAGACCGACGCGCAGATCGGGCCGCCGATGTTGAACGTCGCGGCCGCCTTCGCGTTCTTCACCTGCAGCTCTGCCGGCGCCTTGCCGAGGAGCTGCCAGGCGCACCAGCCGACCATCGCGACGCCGGTCGCGCCGATCGGATGCCCTTTGGCGATCAGGCCGCCGGAGGTGTTGATCCCACACTCGCCGCCGGGGGCCGCCTTGCCCTCGACCCAATACGCCGCGCCCTTGCCGGGGACAGCCTTTCCGATGACCTCGGTGCCGATCGCGCCCATGACGGTGAAGCAGTCGTGGACCTCGGCGACGTTGACGTCGGCAGGCTTCAGGCCGGCCATCTCGTACGCGCGGCTCATCGCGCGGTTGGCGCCGGCCGGGTGGAGGACGTCGCGCCCGGCTTTCAGCAGCGGGTCGGTGGCCTGCGCGTATCCCGCGATCTCGACGCAGTCGCGCCTGGCGACGCCCAGGCGGGCGAGCCCCTCCTCGGTGGCGAGCAGGAGGCCGGCGTAGCCGTCGGTGATCTGCGAGCAGTCGTACGTCTTCATCGGCAGGCCTTCGACCACGTAGCGGTTACGCTCGCCGATGGCGGTCGCCTCGTCGAGGGTTATCTGAACCTTCTGCATCTGGGCGTACGGGTTGTACTTCGCGTTGGCGTACTCGAGGTACGAGATGTGGGCGAGGTCGCGCTCGGACACGCCCCACTGCTTCATGTAGACGTCCATCACCTCCGCGAACAGGTGCGGGAAGATGTAGACCTTGCCGGGGCGATCGTCGGGGTGCGAGAAGAAACCGAGCACCTTGCCGATCAGCTTGCCGTCCATCTTCCCCTCGGCGTCGCGCATCTTCTCGCAGCCGAGGGCGAGGCCGACCTCGCCGTCGCCGACGAGCAGCTTATGGATCACCGAGATGATCGCCTGGCCGCCGGAGGCGCAGGCGTTCTCCACCGACTCGATCGGCTTGGCCGCGAGGCCCGGCACCATCGCGACGAGGCCCCCGAGCAGGCCCTGCTCATTGAGCGAGATGTTGCAGGTGGCGCCCACGGCCGCCACGTCCACGACGGCGGGGTCGGCCTTGACCACCCCGCACGTCTCGGTGACGGCATTCTTGAGGATCTCGGGGACCATCATCCCCATGAGCTTTCCGAACTTCGACTGGTGGTACGCGGCGATGTAGATCTTCTTTCTCATGGCATCCTCCCTAGGAAGCGTTCACAGGTTCACAAGTTCGCACGTTCGAAGGTCCCAAGGTTCGAGGACCAAAGTGAAGAGTTGAGAAGCGTTCCAACGCTCCGCTCCGTCCGGCGAGCAGAGGAGCAAGAGACTGCTGGAGAAGGCGCGGATCCGGATGTTCATGATGGGGCTCGCGCGGCCTCACGGTGCTGTACCGAAGCGAGGAAGGCCAGGCACTCACGGACGAAGCGGTCGGGCTGTTCGACGACGAGCACGTGGCCGCTGCCCTCGATGACCTCCAGCCGTGCACCCCGGATCGCCGCCGCCAGCGCCCGCGCCTCCTCGAGCGGCATGATGCGATCCTCAGCGGCCGCGAGGACCAGCGTCGGGCACGCGATCCGCGGCAGGCAAGGCCGCAGGTCGAAGCTCTCCAGCGACTCCAGGAGCGCCCCGGCGCTGGCGAACCACCACGCTGGGAGCTGCCCCAGCTGACCCCGACGCTTGTCCAGTTCCCCGCGGTGCGCCGCGATGTAGACCGGGGAGTAGAACACCGGCAGCATCGCGTCGAAAAGGAGTGCGGCGTCGCCACCGGCCGCGGCCTCGGCGGTGGCGCGGTGCAGTGCGGCGGCGTCATGCCGGAACGCGTCCGTGATCTCGGTGGCGGTCGCGGCCACCAGCGATCGCACCTGGCGCGGGTGGGTAGCGGCGAGCGCCAGCCCCACTTCGCCGCCGAACGACGTGCCGATCACATGAGTTGACTCGATGCCGATTGCGTCGAGCAGCGACACGACGTCCGAAACGTGCCCGTCGATGTCGAGGGGAGGCGTGCCGGGCGAGGCGAGCTGGCCCCGGAAGTCGCAGCGCACAACGCGGAAGCGCTCGGCCAGCGGCACCGCAATCGGCTCCCAGGACGCCATCGTCATCATCCCGCCGTTGAGCAGCAAAAGGGGTTCCCCCGCCCCGTCCACGCGATGAGCCAGCAGGCGACTCATCGCCGGTCCCGCCAGGGAACGCGCGGTGGTTCGTGGTTCGTGGTTGGCGGATCGAGGGCGGGAATCGGGCGGCACGCCGCCTCGGCGGTATCGCACGTGCCGCGAACCACGATCCACGAACAAAGAACCACGGCTTCAGCCCCCCGCCTTCGTCAGGTACATCGCCGCGAGCTCCCCCTTGACCACTTTGCCGTACGCCGTGCGGGGGAGCGAGTCCACGAAGACGAACTCCTTCGGGATCTTGTACTTCGCGAGTCTTGTCGCAAGGAACGCGCCGAGCTCCTCGCCTGCCGGGGCGGGATCCGACCTCGGCACGACGAAGGCGACGCCGACCTCGCCCCAGATCGGGTGCGGGGCGCCGATCACGGCCGCGTCCTTGACGCCGGGGTGGAGCAGGAGCTCGCCCTCGATCTCGGCGGGGTAGACGTTCACGCCGCCCGAGATGAACATGTCCTTCTTGCGCCCCGCGATGGTGAAGAAATTATCCTTGTCGCGGCGCGCCAGGTCGCCGGTGTGGAAGAAGCCGCCGGCGTCGAGCGCGGCCGCAGTCGCCTCGGGGTTGTTCCAGTATCCGGTGCAGACGTGCGGTCCCTTGAGGAGGAGCTCACCGACCTCGCCGATCGGGACCTCGCGGCCTTCTGCGTCTACGAGCTTCGCCTGGGTGTACATCATCGGCGTGCCGATCGAGCCCTTCTTCGCCACCGACTGCTCCACCGTCATCGCGAAGCAGTTGACGCCGACCTCGGTGAGGCCGTACCCCTGCTTGAACACCACCCCGCGCCGTTGGTACGCCTCGATGATGTAGAGCGGCAGCGGCGCGCCGCCGGAGATCAGCCAGCGCACGGAGGACAGGTCGGCCCTCTCGAACTCGGGCGCCTCCATCAGCAGCTTGTAGATTGTCGGGACGCCCAGGACGACGGTGCAGCGCTCACTCTTCACGGTCCGCCATATCTCGGCCGTGTCGAACCCCGAGTGGAGCACGATCGTCCCGCCGATCGCGACGATCGGGAGCAGAAACGCCCCCAGGCCGCCGGAGTGGTACAGCGGCGTGTAGATCGGCGTGACGTCGTCCTCGCGAAGTTGCCACGAAATCGCGGTGTTGTACGCGTTCCACGCGATCATCCGGTGCGGGACCATCACACCCTTGGGTTTCCCTGTGGTGCCGGACGTGTACAGGAGACAGTACGTGTCCTCCGGCGAGACAGTGGTCCGGGGTCCGGGGTCCGGGGTCCGGGAAACGAGATCAGGGTGTCGCAGATCGTCTGGGTCGACGGGTTCGTCGAGGGCGATCCAACGCTCGAGTTCGACCAACCGCTTGAGCTCGCGGACGACCTCGGCAAAGGCGCCGTCGTAGACGAGGGCGCGCATCCCGCTGTCGAGCACGACGTATGCCATCTCGTTTGCGGTGAGACGCGTGCCCAACGGCACGACGATGGCGCCGCTCTTCCCGGCCGCGAAGAAGCAGTCCAGGAAATCCACGCGATTGTTGGCAAGAAGGCCGATGCGGTCACCCTTTGCGAGGCCGAGCTGCTCCCGCCACATGGAGGCGCATCGGCTGGCGCGCTCGTCGAGAGCGCCGTAGGTGATGCGCTCTCCGGTCGGCACGAAAACCAGCGCCGTCTTCTCGGGCGTCAGCCTTGCGCGCTCGCCGAGGACGTCACCGTGAAGCATCGTCCCCTCCCTCCCGTCCAGTTAAGAGTTGAGAGTGAAGAGTTAAGAGTTGGGAGGAAAGGCGCGGCAGAGTCGCCGTCCGGGCCGCACCATCACAACCAGGTGGCGGTTGCTGCGGTTGTTTCGGTTTTTGGGCTTTCAACTCTTCACTCTTAACTCTTCACTTCTTCTCCAGTTCCAGCGCATTGCGCAGGGCAGCAACGAACGCTGCGGGGCATTCGAGCTGTGGGACATGGCCGCACCCGTCGAGCACAACCAGCTCCGCCGATGGGAGTGCTGCGTGCATGCGGGCCGCATAGTCCAGGGGGACCAGGCGGTCGGACCTGCCCCAGATCAGCCGAACCGGCACCGCAATCTCACGTAGCTGCGCCTCGTCGAGCAGGTAGTGGTTCATTGTCGCCTCGGTGGCGGCGAAGCGGGCGAGCGACCCCTGGTGGGCCTGGCGCACGATGTCGTCGAGCACAAAATCGGGCACGTGCGGGCTTCTGCGGTCGCGCGTCTGCTCGACCGATTCACGGGCTTCGTGGCGGTTTCGCGGCAGCACGCGGGCATGCAGGTTGCTCCCCCGGATTGCGCCGCCGTCCACGCAAACCGCGAGCGAGACGCGCTCCGGGTTCCGCTGGGCGATGAGCATCGCGACCCAGGCCCCGAGCGAGTTCCCCACCAGCACCACCTTCTGCCGCGGTGTCAGAGCATCGAGGACGGCCTCGACGCCTTCCATCACGTCCTTGAAGTCGATCGGGCCGGTGCGTGGCGCGCTGTCGCCGTGTCCGGCGAGGTCCGGGACGATCAGCGTCCGGGACCCCATCAGTTCCGGCACGACCTTGAACCAGGTGCCCGCCGTGTCGCCGGCGCCGTGCAGGAGCACGACCACCGGGCCGCTGCCGCCGACGAACACCGTCTGCGGACCTGCCGGAGCCGCGACCCGGACCTTTCGCAGCCCCGAGGTGCGCAGGGCAAGCCGTGTCTGCCAGGCGAACACCGTGAGAGGGCGGTACCGCAGCATCCACCCCGCCCACGCCCCGGCCGCCGCGACGACCGCCACGATCGCAATGAGCACGATCATCCTTGCACGCATTCCCGCTCCTGGGGACCGGAAACCCCCGACCAACTCGGCGCGCAGCCGGGTGTTTCTCGGTTCCCGGACCTCGGACCCCAGACCCCGGTCTTCATGGCATTCTGAACGCAGCGCCGGCCTGGTTGTACCCCACGCCCGACCCAATGAACACAACCAGGTCGCCCGAGTGGATCTTGCCCTTGCCGATTGCGTCGTCGAGCGCCATCGGGATGCACGCCGAGCCGGTGTACCCCCACTTGTCCATGATCGTGTGGGTTTTCTCGAGCGGCAAGCCAAGATCCGCCATCACCAGTTCGATGGACGGTTTGCGCACCTGTGTAAAGATGATGAAGTCGATATCCGAGAGTTTGAAACCGCCCTCTTTCGCGACGCGGCGGGTGAGACGCGGCCACCCCTCGTGGTTGATCTCCGGTGGGTAGCGGTCGAGGATCTTGACGGTCGTGCGGCCGGCGTTGACCGACTCCACGCTCGCCGGCTCGTAGGTTCCACCCGAGTAGATCCCCCAGTGCTTGTGGTACTCGCCGCCCGCCTGGGACGCCGAGGACACGAAGCCGGGGGTCTCGCGGGGTTCCAGCACCGCGGCACCGGCTCCGTCACCGTAGAAGAAGATCATGGGGTCGTTGGGGTTCGTGAGCTTGTGCATCAGGTAGACGCCGACGACGAGCACGACGTTGAGTCCGGGGTTGGTGGCGATCATCCCCGCGGCGATCGCGAGCCCCGTGGGGAACGACGCGCAGGCGCAGCCCACGTCAAACGTGCCGGCGTTCTTCGCGCCGAGCTTGTGCTGGAGCACAACCGATGTCGCCGGGCTGATGTAGTCGGGGGAGTCGGTCCCCAGGATGATGAGATCGACCTCCTCAGGCTTGCGTCCGGCACGCTCGAGCGCCTGCCGCGCGGCCGGCAGTGCGACGTCCGACGTCGCCCAGTCGTCCGGCACCCACCAGCGGCTCTTGATGCCGCTTGAGGCCTCCATCTTGTCCACGAACTCGGGGACGGCAGCGTCGAACTTCGCGCGGAGCTCGTTGTTGGTCACCTCTCGCTCAGGCAGGTAACGCCCGGTAGCTACGATGTTTGCAATTCTGGCCACATTGACCTCGATTCTCCAGGGCAAAGGTGAAACGTCAAAGGGCAAAGGGAAGGCCGAAACAGGACTCACCGGGTGTTACAGCCGTCAGGCACCGCCGCGGTCAGGCGCCCGTCTTTCGTCTTCCCTTTCACGTTTCCCCTTTTCCTCTTTCTTTTTACCGTTCTCTCCTCACGTCCCAAGTACGATTCCGCCGTCCACCGAGATCGTCGCGCCGTGAACGAAGGTCGCGCTGTCGGATGCGAGCCACACGTAGGTATTGGCGATATCCTCCGGTTTGCCCATGCGGCCGATGGGCGTGTGTGCCACCATGTTCTCGATGACTTTCTCCGGCATGGCCGAGAGGATCTCGGTTGCGATGAATCCCGGAGCGACCGCGTTGACGCGGATCCCGAACTTCCCCAGCTCGCGCGCCCACGTCTTTGTCATCGTGATGAGCCCACCCTTCGTGGCCGAGTAGTTTGTCTGCCCGAAGTTCCCGTACAGCCCCACCACCGACGACGCGGACAGGATCACTCCACCGCCGCCCTTGATCATGTGAGGGACGACGGCCCGCGTGCACAGGAACACGCCCTTGAGGTTTACGGCGATGACCGCGTCCCACGCCTCGTCCGTCATCGTGGATACGACCGCGCCGTCCTTGTACTTGACCAGCTGGGCGTCGCGCACGATCCCGGCGTTGTTGACCAACACGTCGATCCGCCCCCACCGCGCGGCGACGGTCTCGGTGGCCGAGGCGACCGAGGCGGCGTCGGCGACGTTCACCTTGGCGAAGAGAGCCTCGCCGCCCGCGGCCTGGAGTTCCTTCACAAGCTCATCGGCCTTGCCGTCGCTGACGTCCCACGCGGCGACCCGAGCGCCTTCCTGGGCAAACCGACCCGCGGTGGCCCTACCGATTCCGGCCGCCGCCCCGGTAACGATGACGACCTTTCCCTTAAGTCCAGTTTCCATGGACACACACGCCTCCTTCTCTGCTTTGCCGGACCTTAGTCCCGGACCGGTCATCCCGGTTTCCGGACCACTGCGTGTTTCGGGACAGGGCCGGGGGCTCGGACCCCAATGCCCTGCGCCCGGAGCGTTGCTGCTAGAAGGACCACCTCACGCCGAGCTGGATCTCCCGCGCCGGAAGAGTCGCGCTATACGTGCCGAACAGCGGGTTGGGGACATAGGCGGCTTTCGGGTTGGCGATCGTCGGTCCACCCAGATACTGACCGGCATTGACCGAGGTCACGTCGTAGTTGACGGTGTTGAAGAGGTTGAAGGCCTCCGCGATGATCTCGAAACGCCCGGCGGAGGGGAGAGAGAACGCCTTGGTGATCCTGAGCGAGACGTTCCGGTAAACCGGCCCGTTCTCGCCGTTGCGCTCCACTCCCGGGGCGCGGTCGGAGTTGTAACCGTCGCCGTTGTAGTCATAGCCGAGGCGCTTCGTCCAGGGCTGGCCCGAGCCGTACTCGAAGATCGGCGCCGCGGTCATGCCCCAGCCGAGCTTGAACACGCCGGACACGACCACGTGATAGCGCTCGTTGGACTGGCTGCGCCCCCATTCGCCCTCAGGGTTCCCCGGGTCGTTGGGGTAGCCGGAGGTGTACGCGGGGCTGAAATCGTCGGAGAGGTTCTTCTTGTCGGCGATGGTCAGCGAGGCGGTGATCAGGTTGCCGCCCTTGAGCGTTCCGTTGAGGCTGAACACAAGCGCCTTGTACTCTGAGTGGCCGTCGTTGGTGTAGGTGGCGATGTTCGTGTAGCTGGGATTGAGGCGGGTGTGGGTGGCGTTGCCCGACCAGTTGGTGTCCGTCACGAAGATCTCGTCGTGGCCTTTGTCGTAAACCGCTTCAGTGTCGAAGAACAACCCGGTGCCGCCCAGTCGCGTCGTCCACCCGAGGGTGGCCTGATCCGCGTACGGGCTCTTGTAGTCCTGGGCGAGCATCGTGATCGACGGCGGCAGCGCGATCCCGGTGGTGGTCAGGTTGTTGGGGTCCAGCCAGGTTGATGGCGGCAAGCCGAACAGAATCCCGCTGACCCGCGTGTAGAGCTTGCGCCCCGTGAAGCCGTTCTGCTGAAGCTCGGTGAACGCCGGAACCAGTAGGAAGCGGCCGACGAAGCGGCCGACGCCGCCACGGACCAGGTTCTGCCCGTCACCGGCTACGTCCCAAGAGAAGCCAAGACGCGGCTGGTAGTTGTCGGTGTCGCGCTTGCGGCCGTTGGGGACCAGTGGGGAACGAAAGTCGGGGTCGTTGCCGTTGGTGTCGAGGTCCCAGCGCAGCCCGTAGTCGAACGTGAAGTTGGGCGCCATCCGCCAGTCGTCCTGGATGAACACGCCGAAGATGTTCGTGCTGATGTTGACGTCGGCGGACCCGACACCGTACAGATACTCGATCGGGAGGGCGCGGGTGTCGGTGAGGTAGACGATCGTCCCGTTCGAGAACGTGGGGATGTCGGATTCTTCCTTGACGTGTTGGAGGGAGAGGCCCATCTTCAGGTCGTGCTTGTCGCCGAAGAGGTGGGCGGTGTCGCGGATCTCCCACTGGGTGCCATCGCCGAGGATGTCGCCGGTGGTGTTCGTTCCGGTCTTGAGCGTGTTGCCCACGGAGAACCACTCCTCCGGAGCGTTCGAGTTGGTCGGCTCCTCGTATTTGCGGCCACCAATCTGGAGGTTAAGTTCGTTCAGGTAGTTGGGGCTCGGGGCAAGGGTGTGCCCGAGGGTGAGGTTCCAGTTGTCGCGGTTGAGCTGGTTCCCCCACGACTGGTCGGAAACACCGCCGACGTGGAAGTTATCCTCACGGTAGCGTTCGTAGGTGAACTTGGCTGTCAGTTGCTGACTATCGGACACCGAGTGATCGATGCTGCCGAACGCCATCGTCTGATCCCACGGGTGCGGCACGTCCGCCGCCTGGGAGGCGAATGCGCCGCCCGGACGGAAGTGCAGCGGGACGTCATCGGTCTTCACGTACTCGGTCGACAGGAAGAAGTGGGTCTTGTCCTTCTGGATCGGTCCGCCGAGCGTGAAACCGTACTGCCCGCGGTCGTAGTTACTGCACCCCGTATTACTGCCACACGGCAAATCCAGCGCTCCCTTGGCTCGCAGGCTGTCGGCGCGATAGTAGCCGAAGACCGTCCCCATGAGGTTGTTGGTTCCGGAGCGCGTCACGATCGAGAGCGCGCCGCCGGCGGAGCCGCCGATCTCCGTGTCGAAGCGGTTGTTGATGACCCTGAACTCGCTGATTGCGTCCTGCGAGAACTGTACCCGCGCAAGGCCCAGGGCCGGGTCGGTGAAGTCGACGCCGTCCACCATGATCGTGGCCTGCGAGGCGTTGCCCCCGGCGCCGATCACCGGGTCGCCGCTGATGAAACGGTAGGCGCCGCGCTCGCGCTCGACGCCCGGGACGATGAATGCCAACTTCTGGAAGTCACGGTCCGGCACCGGCAGCGACTGGATCTGTTCCGGGATGATGTTGGTCGAGGAGTCGGTCTTCACCACGTCGACGAGCGGCGCCTGCGCGGTCACGGTGACCACTTCCGCCTTGGTCTTGGCGAGCTGCATCGCAGCGTTGATCCGCAGCGTCTGTCCGACCCGAAGCTCGAGGTTCTCCTCGGAAACCGGGACAAACCCTTCGAGCTCGATGCGGATCGTGTACGTTCCCGGCGGCAGTGCGGCAAAGCGCGCGATGCCCGCGGCATCGGTTGGCTCCGTCCGCATCAGGCCGGTGGCGGGGTTCGTGAGCTTGGCTGTCACGCCGGGCAACGGCAGCTTGCCGCTGTCCGAGACCTGCAGCTCGACCGCCGCGTTGTTAACCTGCGCAAGGGCCGGACCCGCGATCAGCAGTCCGACCACGCAGGCCGCGAAGGCGAGGGCACCAAACCCCCGCCGCGCGCGTAGATTGGAAAATACTCGCATGTGCATCGTCTCCTCCCGGGCGTCGTACGCCCTTTCCTCGTTGAATGGGGCCAAAGACTCGGAGGCCCGAGGGCTTTCGGGTTTAGCCTCTCGGGCCGTGATCTTCAGGCGATGAGACGGGCAGAGGCCAGGACCGCTTCGGGAGTGCCGTTTCTGCCTTTTCATTCCCGCGCCCACCGGAACCTCCCACAAAACGAACGCTCGCTATGTTTTCGTTTGGACTCTAACTCCCTCAACACGACGTGTCAAGAGGCGACCGAGTTAATGGGAAGCTGTCTCAAATTCGAGACACTACGTGCAGCCCGGGACAACGCTCCGATAGAGCTCAAGGGCCTCGGCGGCGAGGCGCTGCGGGGTCCACAACGAGCGCGCCTTGGCCGCAGCGGCTGCGCCGCCCGCCCGACCTCTGGCCGGATCGTGAGCCCACGAAGCAATCCGCACCGCCAGCGCCGCGGCATCGTTCGCCGGGTACACGTCACCGGTGACGCCCGGCTCGATGAGATCACGAACGCCGGGCACGTCCGCCGCAACCGTCGGAATGCCGCACCCTGCGGCCTCCGCGATCGCGCGGTGCGCGTGATCGGAACCGGCGGAGGGGAAGACGAAAACGTCCATCGCGGCGTAGAGGTCCTCGAGCCCTGCCTCGACGTAACCAGGGAAGGCGAGGCGACCCGCGACGCCGAGCCTGCTGGCGAGCTTCTGGAGAGCCTCAACGTGCGGGCCCTTGCCGATCACGATCCCCCACACGCCGGGCGTCGCGGCGAGCGCATGGATGAACAGGTCGTGACCGCGGCCGCGGTCCAGCTTGCCGATCGTGCCCGCCACGAGGGCTTCGGGCGGAATCCGGAGACGCTCTCGCACGCCGGCGCGGTCGCCGCCGGGCCGGAACCGCGCCTCGAGGGCGACGGGCAGTACCCGCGCGGGAACGCCGCGTAGGGTGGGCAGCCTTCTGCAAGCGGCGAGCATTGCCGAGTTCGAGAGACTGGCAGCCGCGGTCCCGCGGAACAGCCAGCGGTGGAAGGGGTCAGGCCGGAGATGGCCGAGGTGGTGGACGCCCCGGATGAGGGGTTTGCCCGATCCCCTGAGCGCCTGGCGGCCCAGCAGGTGATCGTGCGGGAGGTGGGCATGGACGATGTCGTGGTCCGAGGCGAGCGCGCGCACGCGGGCGATTGCCGCCCACACGTCACCGAGCGTCCGTTCCTTGGCGAGGATGGGACGGCACCAATCAACGCCGCCCAGAAGGTCCTCGAGGTTGCGTCCCGGCCGGTAGGCGAACACGCACTCGACCCCAGCGGCACGGAGCGCCTCCGCGAGCTGGAGGGCCGTAGCGGCGGCGCCTGTCCAGCGGTCCGCGGCGACGAGGTGCAGCACGCGCATCGGTGTAATACTAGCCGACAGGGCAGTTGACAGTTCACAGTTGACAGTTGACAGNNGTTGACAGTCAACAGTTGACAGTCAGAAACCAACAGCTCCTTCCCTTCCATCGTCTCTTGGATGGGTGGGGGACTGTCGACTGTCAACTGGGCGGGCGGTTAGGCGGAAGCTGTCAACTGTCTTCAGAGGGACTGTCGACTGTCAACTGGGCGGGTGGGTGGGCGGAGGCTGTCGACTGCCGTACCAGTGGTAGCATGCCTGGGGAGGCCGACATGCCGGTTGATCCTCAGTTGTTGGAGATTCTCGTCTGTCCGGCGTGCAAGGCGGACGTGGAACTGGTCCCGCTGCCGCCGGAGGAGTGCGCAATGCTGGTGGAACGGTACCGGGAGAAGTTCCGCGACGAGGTTCCGGAGGTCCGAGAGGGGCTCCGGTGCGCCAACTGCCGCCGCGTGTATCCGATCGTCAGCGACATCCCCGTCATGCTGATCGACGAGGCACTCCCCGCCGCGGGGTGAGACCCGTTGGAGGAGCGAGCCCCGAACCGCTCCGCGCGCGTCAGCGCGCTCGCCGCCGGCTCGATCGTGGCGGCCGCGGCCACGTCTTCGCGGCTCGGGATCGCCAACCCTCTGCTCGTCGTTGCCGCGGTCGCGGCCTGGAGGGCGTGGCGCCTGGGTGAGCTGCGCGGGCGGCCGTTCGCCCGGGTTCTCGTTTTGCCGCTGGTGCTCTTCGCCGCCGCATCGCTGATCTCGGTGCTGTTCTCGCTGGATCCGCTCGAGAGTCTTGACAAGACGCCGCGGCTCGCCGTGCTTCTCCTGGTACCACTTTCGGCCGCACTCATCGACCACGTCTGGTGGAAACGCCTGGTTGCGGCCCTGGCGGTGGCCACGACGATCCTGGCGGTCTGGGGGATCATCCAGTACGCGCAGGGCGCCAACGATCTCGAGCATCGGATCCAGGGACCGCTCTCCCACTACATGCTGTTCGCCGGCTGCGTGTTGCTCGGCGCGGTAGTAGCGATCGCCGAGCTGCTGCTCAACCCGGCGCGGCGCGTGTGGTTGCTGCTGCCGCCGGCGCTGCTCGGCCCGGTAGCGCTTCTTCTGTCGTACACGCGCAACGCCTGGGTGGGGCTCACCGCCGCGCTCCTGCTGCTTGCCGCCGTGTGGCGCCGTCGCCTTCTTCTCCTCTATCCGGTCCTCGCACTGGCGCTATGGCTCGTCTTCCCGCGCTCGGTGCTCGACAGGGTCGTCTCTATCTTCGACCTGCGGCAGTCCGCCAACTACGACCGGGTCTGCATGGCGATCTCCGGCGTCCAGATGATCCGTGACCACCCGATCACGGGTGTCGGGCTCGACATGGTGGATCGGCTCTACCCGCTCTACCGTCGCGATGACGCGCCGCGCTGGAGCGTGCCGCACCTTCACAACAACATCGTACAGATCGCCGCCGAACGAGGACTGCCGGCGCTGGCTGCCTACCTTTGGCTCATGGGTGCGTTCTTCACGGTGACGTGGAGGGGCCTCCCGCGGCTATCGGAGAGGCGGCGGGCTGCCGTCGCGGCCTCGCTCGCGTCGGTGCTGGCGATCTCGATCGCCGGCCTTTTCGAGTACAACTTCTGGTTTGCCAACGTGCAGTACACGACGCTTGTCCTGATGGGTGCGGGCGTCGGTCAGGTCGAGGAGGCGACCACGTGAGCGCGCGCACCTACGGAGTGGGCGAGCTGATCGGCGAGATCAACGCCACGCTCGCGGGCGGCTTCGGCGAGGTCTGGGTGCGGGGGGAGCTCTCCGGCGTCAAGGTCGCCGCATCGGGGCATCGCTACTTCCAGGTCAAGGACGGCGAGGGCCAGCTCTCCTGCGCGATGTGGGCCGCGCGCGCCGACAGGTTGAGGTTCAAGCTGGCGGACGGCCAGGCGGTGCTGCTGCGCGGCACGATCGAGGTATACCCCCAGCGCGGCTCACTGCAGCTCATCGTCGCCGAGGTGCAGCCGGAGGGGATCGGCGAGTTGCAGCTCGCGTTCGAGCAGATGAAAGCCAAGCTCGAAACCGAGGGGCTGTTCGCGGCGGAGCGCAAGCGCCCGCTACCGGCGCTGCCGCAGAGGCTCGGCCTCGTGACCTCGGCGAGCGGTGCGGCGGTGCGCGACGTGCTGAAGGTGCTTTCCCGCTGGGAGCGTCTGTCGGTGCTCCTCTACGCCGTCCGCGTGCAGGGAAAGGGCTCCGAAGGCGAGATCGCACGGGCCGTGCGCTACCTGGGCCGGTCCGGACTGGTGGACGTCGTCCTCGTGGTTCGCGGCGGCGGCTCCCTCGAGGACCTCTGGGCCTTCAACGAGGAGATTGTGGCGCGCGCCATCGCCGCCTCCCCGGTGCCGGTGATCTCCGGTGTGGGCCACGAAGTGGATTTCACCATCGCAGACTTCGTCGCCGACGTGCGCGCCGCGACCCCGACCCAGGCCGGCGAACTGGTCGTCGCCGCGCTCGAGCGGCAGCAGCGGCGGACCGAAACCGCGCGGGACGGCGTGGCCAGCGCGTTCACCCGGAAACTCGAGCACGCCCAGTTGCGCCTCCGCGGGCTCGAGGGGGCGCGCGGCCTGGCGCGGCTGCCGCTGCGGCTCAAGGAGCTGGATCAGCTGCTCCAGCGCCTCGAAGCGCTGCCGCAGCTCCTGCGCTCTCTCGTCGCACGGCGCCACCGTCGCACGGAGGCGGCAACGGCGCACCTGTACCGCTGGCCGGTCCGGTTCGGGGCCCCGCGCCGCCGCGAACTCATCACCGCGCGTCTCGCGGTGGCCGGCGAGCGGCTGCGCTCGCTCGTCGCCCGACGCCGGCTCGAGCTGGCCGGCGGCGAACGGGCGCTCGGCGCGCTGTCGCCGCGTCGGGTTCTGGAGCGCGGCTACTCGGTCACGACCCGAGAGGGAGACCCGAAACCGCTGACCGACGCCGCCGGGGTGAACGCCGGCGAGCGCGTCGTGACGACGTTCGCGACTGGGCATCTCCGGTCGCTGGTCCTGGGGCGCATCAACGGCAGCCAGGGCTCGCTGTTCGACGAGGAGGAGAAGACAGTTGACAGTTGACAGTCGACAGTCCGCGGAGTCAGCTCCTGGGCCGTTCCTGGTGTTCGGTGATGTCTTTGCTGTCAATTGTTAACTGTGAACTGTCAACTCGCCTCTTGGAGGGCAAATGACCAAGGAATCGTTCGAGCAGGCACTTGAGGAGCTCGAGGAGGTCGTTGCAAAGCTCGAGGACGAAAGCGTTGGCCTCGAGGAGGCCTTGAAGCTGTTCGAACGCGGAGTGAAGCTCGCCAAGCGCTGCCGCGCCCAGTTGGAGGGCGTCGAGCGGCGCGTGGAGCAGCTCCTGGCTGAGGCGGCTGAGGGCGAGGAGCCGAAGACCGCCCCGTTCGCGCCCGAAGTGGAGTGAGTGTGGATCTCGCCGCATTCCTGACGGAGGAGCGGGAGCGCGTCGACGGCGCGCTCAACAGGCTGCTCGCCCCTGCCGATGCGTGGCCGGCGCGCCTCCACCAGGCGATGCGCTACGCGGTATTCGGCGGCGGGAAGCGGGTGAGGCCGGTCCTGGCGCGGGCCGCGTGCCGTGCGGCGGGGGGCGATGCCGAGTTGATCCTGGAGGCGGCGTGCGCTCTTGAGATGGTGCACACCTACTCGCTGATCCATGACGACCTGCCAGCGCTCGACGACGATACGCTGCGGCGCGGCCGCGCGACGGTGCACGTGGCGTTCGACGAGGCGCTCGCGATTCTGGCCGGCGATGCTCTCCTCACCGAGGCCTTTGCCGTGCTCGGCCGTTTCCCCGAGGGCGATGGGTTCGCCGCTCGCCGCGCCGATGCGTGCCGGCTCGTGGCCGAGGCGATCGGCTCCCGCGGCATGGTCGGCGGTCAGGTGGAGGACCTCGAGGCGACCGGGGCGACACCTGACGGTGTGCGGCTGGAGAGGATACATCGAGCAAAGACAGGAGCGCTGCTCGGCGTGGCGGTGGAGCTTGGGGCGCTGCTGGAGGGCGTGGAGGGCGCGAGCAGGGCCGAGTTCGCCGGCTTCGGGCGGCGCCTGGGCCTCCTGTTTCAGATCGCCGATGATATTCTCGACGTGACGGGCTCTGCGGCATCTCTCGGAAAGAGCCCAGGGAAGGACGCTGCCGCAGGCAAGCTCACGTACCCGGCGGTGTATGGCCTCGAGGCAGCGCGACGCAAGCGCGATGAGCTGGCGAGTTCGCTGGCGGACGAGGCGCAACGGCTCGAACGTGGGCTAGGGGTGCTCGGCGCGCTCGTGAACTACGTGGCACGCCGCGACCGATAGAGGGGGACGATGGGACTGCTTGAGAAGGTCTCGAGCCCGGCCGACTTGCGCCGGATCCCGGAGGAGGCGCTCGGCGACCTGGCGGAGGAGCTTCGCCGGTTCCTGCTCTCGTCCGTGAGCCGGACCGGAGGTCATCTCGCCTCCGGGCTCGGCGCGCTCGAGCTGACCCTCGCACTCCACTACGTCCTCGACACACCGCGCGACGTGCTGGTGTGGGACGTAGGGCACCAGTGTTACCCGCACAAGGTGATCACGGGCCGCCGCGAGCGCTTCAACACGCTCCGCACCTACGGCGGGATCTCGGGCTTCCTGAAGCGCGAGGAGAGCGAATACGACGTGTTCAACGCCGGCCACGCCTCGACCTCGATCTCCGCGGCGCTCGGGATGGCCGTCGCGCGCGACCTCAAGGGTGACGACTACCGCGTGGTCGCGATCATCGGCGACGGCGGCCTCACGGGCGGGATGGCGATGGAGGGCCTCAACCAGGCCGGCTACCTCGGCCGGAAGCTGATGATCGTCCTCAACGACAACGAAATGTCGATCTCGCCGAACGTCGGTGCATGGCAGGGCTATCTGAACCGCATCATCCACGGCCAGCCTTACCGGCGCCTGAAGGATGACATCGAGCGCTTTCTCCTCGCGATCCCGCGAGTCGGCGAGGGGATGCTGAAGCTCGCCAAGCAGGCCGAGCAGATGGCCAAGCAACTCGTGGTCCCCGGTGTCCTGTTCGAGGAGCTGGGCTTCAAGTACGTGGGGCCGATCAACGGCCACTCGATTCCGCAGCTCCTCGCGACCCTGCGAGAGTTCCGTGACCACCCCCACCCTGTGCTCGTGCACGTCGTGACACGCAAGGGCAAGGGATACGAGCCTGCCGAGGCGGACCCTGTCTTCTGGCACGGCGCGATGCCTTTCTCCGTCGAGACGGGCGAGGTGGCCAAGAAGAAACCCGGACCGCCGTCGTACACGAACGTCTTCGCCGACACGATCACCGAGATCGCGCGCCAGGATCCTCGGGTCGTCGCGATCACGGCGGCAATGCCCGAGGGCACGGGACTGGACGTCTTCGCCAAGGCGATCCCCGACCGGTTCTTCGACGTCGGGATCTGCGAGCAGCACGCCGTGACGTTCGCCGCGGGCCTGGCCACGCGGGGGTTGCGGCCGGTGGTCGCAATCTACTCGACGTTCCTGCAGCGCGCGTACGACCAGATCTTCCACGATGTCGCGCTGATGCACCTTCCCGTGGTGTTCGTGCTCGACCGCGGTGGTCTTGTCGGTGCCGACGGGCCGACCCACCACGGTGTCTTCGACCTTTCGTACCTGCGCGTCTTCCCTGAGATCGTCGTGATGGCCCCCAAGGACGAGGACGAGTTGCGGCACATGCTCGCCACCGCCCTCGCGAGCGACCGCCCCGCGGCGCTCCGATACCCTCGCGGCAACGGCTACGGTGTTCCGATGGTGGGGCCGCCGCGAGCCCTTCCGGTCGGAAAGGCCGAGGTGTTGCGCACGGGACGGGATGGCCTCGTGTGGGCGATCGGCACGATGGCGAGCGAGGCGCTGCGCGCCGCCGGGCGCCTCGCATCCGAAACGGGTCTCGACCTCACCGTGGTCAACGCCCGCTTCGTGAAGCCGCTGGACACCGAGTTGCTCGCCGCCCAGATTCGCCCGGGCTCGCGCCTGATGACCGTCGAGGAGAACGCGCTCGCGGGAGGCTTCGGCTCTGCGGTCGAAGAAACCGTGATGGCGCTCAGGGTGCCGGACGTCGCGATCGAGCGCCTCGGCATTCCGGACGAGTTTCAGCCGCACGGGTCGCAGGAGATCCTGCGCGCCCGCCTCGACCTCGACGTCGAGGGGATCATGCGCCGCGCACGGGCGTTCTTCCCAAAGATCGTGGCCGGCCCGCAGCCGGTTCGGCGCTCCCACTCCGCCTGATGCGCCCACATCCGAATGCGCCCTGCAGTTCCTTTGTGCTCCTGGAGGCGATGCGATGATTCACGGCAAGAGGGTGTTGGTGGTCCTGCCGGCCTACAACGCTGAGAAGACGCTCGAACGGACAAACTCCGAGATTCCGCGTGACGTGGTCGATGACGTCATCCTGGTGGATGACGCCAGCCGGGACGGCACGGTCGAGTTGAGTCGCCGCCTGGGTTTGCCGACGTTGGTGCACGCGAGGAACCTCGGCTACGGTGGCAACCAGAAGACTTGCTACACGGCGGCGCTCATACGGGATGCGGATATCGTCGTGATGATTCACCCGGACTACCAGTACGAACCGCGCCTGATTCCGGCGCTGGCTTCTCTGATCGCCCTCGACGTATACGATGTCGTGTTGGGCAGCCGCATCATCGGCAAGGGCGCGCGGCTCGGGGGCATGCCGCGCTACAAGTACCTAGCGAACCGGTTCCTGACACTCGTACAGAACTTGCTGCTGCGCGAGAAGCTCACCGAGTACCACACGGGTTGTCGGGCATTTTCGCGGCGGATCCTCGAGACGTTGCCGCTTGCGGCCGATTCGGATGACTTCGTCTTCGACAACCAGATGCTCGCGCAGGCCCTCTTCTTCGGGTTTCGGGTCGGCGAGGTTTCCTGCCCCACCCGCTATCTCCCCGACTCGTCGTCGATTAACTTCTGGCGGTCGGTCCGGTACGGGGCAGGCGTGCTCTGGACGAGTCTCGAGTATCGGCTGGCGCGGGCGGGAGTCATGAGGCCGCGGATCTTCGACGCCGCGGGACCCAGACTGGCCACCGAGTTGATGCAGAGACGCGTGCTCTAGGAAAGGTGCCGGCGGGCGCGCGCGTCAACCGTGATCGTCTTGCTGGCCTGGGCATTGGTCGGGCCGCTGGTCACTACGAGGGTGACGGTGTACGTCCCGCGCTTCGCCCAGCTGTGGGTGGGGTTGCGGTCGGTGGACGACCCGCCATCCCCGAACGTCCACTGCCACGATCGTGGCTCGCCGCTCGAGGTGTCCGTGAACTGCGTTCTCTTCCCGGTGTACGGCGTGGCGGGCGCGTATGTGAACGAGGCGGCCAAACCGCCCGTCGTGGGAATCGGGGTCGCTGTCGGCGTCGGCGGTGCGGGGGTCGGGGTGGGTCCGGCCGTGCCGGCATACCCGGTGTCAGGGGCGGAGAAACCGCCCCACCCAGCGCTGTTGCCCGCGCGCACCCAATAGTAGTAAATCACGCTGGGCGACGCCGTTGTGTCGTCGTAAAGCATGCCGGGCAGCGCACTGAGATACGTCGCGGTCGAGGTGACGTTGATGGTGTTGCGCCACACCTGGTACGTGGTAGCGGTCACCGACGCGTTCCACGTCACGCGAACCTTGTTGGGGTAGGCGCCGTCGCTTGCGGAAACGCCGGTCGGCGCGATCGGCGGCGCGGCGGGGCTGGTCGGCGTGTGGGTCGGCTGCGGGCCGGTCGTAGGCGTCCAGGTTGGCGTCGGCGACGGGCCGGGCGTCGGCGTCCGCGTCGGCGTCGGCGTGGGTCCGGTGGGGGTGGGGGTCCGTGTTGGGGTTGGCGCGGGGCCGGCTGCCGGGTAGATGTACTGCGCGCAGGTGATGTCGATCGGTTGGATGCCGGTGCAGGTGCCGGCCTCACAGCTCGGGTTCATCAGCGAGGGCTGGCCGGTGATGTGCCCGAACCCCAGACCATGGCCGAACTCGTGGGCGACCATGTTCTGGTAGCTGCTGTTGCTCAGGCAGCTGACCGTGATGCCGTTGTTGAGCACCACGAACTGGCTGATGATCGTCCACCAGGTTGTACCGTCGGGGGTCGTGTTTGGGGGAGTGCCGAACCACGGGCCACCAAAACCGAGAATACCAGTGCAATTCACGAGGTCCGCGATGTCGTTGCACGGGTCGTTGAACATCACGTAGTTGTCGTATGCGCCCGGCTGGCCTTGGCCGCAGTCCATCGCGTAAGTACTTCCGGCCCCGTAGATTAGGTTGATGTTCGTGTCGGCGATCCCGCTCCACATCCCGACCGCGCTCTGGAACTCGGGGAGCCCACCGTCGGAGCGCGAGGCGTCGCCGGCGGGTGGGTTGCCGCCGTAGTACATCGTGACGCTGCCGCCGGTTTCGAACGTGTGCCAGCGGAATCCGTATGTGGGGTATCCGCTTCCTGGACTTCCCTGCTCAAACACACACCCCGCAGGCGCCGACTGCGCTTCCGCGTCGAGCGGGAGCTGCTCTGGGCGTGCCGTCACAGCCCGTGCAGTCCATGTCTCGCGGTGAGCGGCGACGCCGCGCAGGTGCGCCAGGAGCAGAGTTTCCTGGTAGGTCTCCACAGGCTCAACGGCCACCGACGCAAAGGTCGGGAAAACCTCAATCGATCCCTGCTCGGGGAGCGGCGCGAGCAGGGCCGAACCGTCACGCCCGACGACCCGGTGAAGCAGGCCGTAGGCCATCATTTGCGGCAGAAAAATGCCATCCGGCCGCTCATGGAGGAACAGCAAGTAGACGTGGCCGGGTTTGAACCGCGGAGAGCCTGCGACCAGCCAGGCGATGCCGTCGCTCTCGCCGCCCGGGGCTTGGACCGTGAGCCGGTCGTTGTGCTCGAGCATGCCGGCAACCGGTACCAGCACCCGGAACGAGGTCAGGGTGAACAGGAGTGCGCCGCGCTGCGAAACTCTCGGAAAGCCCGCCTGCGCGAGGACGACCGCGTCGGCCATGCTGGCGAGCTCGCCGAGGTTCTCCGGCGGGATGATGGACGTGGCGGTTGCGGTCGCGGCCGCCAGCGTCACGGCGGCTAGGATTACGAGGCGATTTCGGCAAGGCAAAGCCACAGGCTACCTTCCCCCATGTTTATTCTATTCCTTCCGATCCTTCCGAGGGCGAGTCGTGTGGCTCACGCCTCGGGTTCGGCTGGCGGTGCGGGGGGCGGGTCGGGCACGGGATCCTCGGCCGGGGGCGGCTGCCCAAGGGCGGCGATGGCGTCTGCCGCCTCGGACGTCAGCGGTGGACGCAGCGGGAGGATGAAGGGCACCCTAGCCCAGTACGCCTCGTAGGCCTCGCCGAAGCGCAGCGCCAAGTTGTGCTCCTCGCGGCGCGCGCGAACCAGCGTTACGCGGAGGGTGGGGATGAATAGCACGATGGCGGGGAGTGAGCGCATCGCGACGATCGCCCCCACGATCATGAGGAGGACGCCGAGGAAGTAGGGGTGCCGGAGCCAGCGGTAGGGGCCGTGCGTCACGAGCCTCGCGCCCCGGCCGATGGCACGCACGGAGGCGAGCGCCAGCAGGCCGCCGGCCAGGAGAAACGGCGCGGCCAGGCGTAGCGTGAAACGGCTGAACTCCCCGGTCAGGAGGGCGCCGGCGGCGCAACCCAGGACGAGGAGCGTCCACGCCACCGGCATCTCGCCGACGGGGACGCCCGGGACCGCTTCGGGATCTTCAGGCACGCCGGGTCCCTAGATGGCGTGCGCCGCCGCCGGCTTCGCAGCCCGATAGCGCTCGAGTCCCGCGAGGAAGACCTCCATGGCCCGCTCGAGCTTGCCCACCTCGAGGACGTACGCCATGCGGACCTCGTCCTTCCCGGCGCCGGGGGTTGCGTAGAAGCCGCCGGCGGGGGCGACCATCACGGTGTCGCCGCCGTGCTCGAACTCCTCCAGGAGCCACCGCGCGAAGTCGTCGCTGTCCTCGACGCCGGCCATCTTGACGATCATGTAGAACGCGCCTCGCGGGCGCTTGAGGACGATGCCGGGGTCGCGCGTGAGCGCCTCGTACATGACGTCGCGGCGGCGTTGGTACTCCGCGCGCACGGCCTCGAAGTAGCTCTCGTCCAGCTTGTACGCTGCAATCGCGCCGAGCTGCTCGAGGGTCGGCGGGCACAGCCGCGCCTGCCCGAACTTGAGCACCGACGCCATTACCTCCCGGTTGCGCGAGATCACCGCCCCGACGCGGGCGCCGCAGGCCGAGAAGCGCTTCGAGATCGAGTCAACCACGATCACGCGCTCTCCGATGCCGGGCAGCTCGAGCACCGAACGGTGGCGGCGGCCGTCGTAGGTGAACTCCTTGTACACCTCGTCGGCGATCAGGAACAGGTCGTGGCGCTCGGCGAATGCGGCCAAACGCTCGAGCTCCTCCCAGCTCAGGACGGTCCCGGTCGGGTTGTTGGGGGAGCAGATCAGGATCGCGCGGGTGCGAGGCGTCACGGCGCCGTCGAGCACCTCGTCGGGCGGCAGGTGGAACCCATCCTCCGCGCAGGTGCGCACCGGCACCACCTTGAGGTTTGCCATCTCGGCGTAGCCGTTGTAGTTCGTGTAGAACGGCTCAGGGATGATGATCTCGTCGCCCTCGTCCGCCACGACGTTGAACGCGAACAGGATCGCCTCGGAGCCGCCGTTCGCGATCAGGATGTCGTGCGGGTCGAGGGCGATCTCGTAGCGGGCGAAGTACGCGGCCATCGCGTCGCGCAGCTCCGGCAGCCCGTCCGAGGGGCCGTACTCCAGGACCTTGTCCTTGAACGAGGCGACCGCGCGCAGGAACTCGGGCGGGGTGGCCACGTCGGGCTGGCCGATGTTGAGGTGATAGATGGTCGTGCCGCGCTTGCGTGCGGCCGCCGCAAGCGGTGCGAGCTTCCGGATCGGGGACTCCTGGATCGACACGGCGCGGTGGGAGATCTTCATCTCGCCTCCTGAGCCCGGGCGTCCCGGACGGTCAGCGAGCGTACCGGCCCACCCGCAAAAAGACAAGCGCCAATTCCTGAATTCAGAGAGCCATCCAGGTTGCGAGACGCCCGCTGATGGCCTGTTCTCGATGAAGGACGACAACCCATTCCAGTCAGGCTCACGCTGCGCATGTCGCAAGATGGCGCGAAGGGCGGCGGGGGTTTCCGTGGCAACCGTCGCCGTCGGCCCGTAACTCTTGGAGGAGTCTCGCGTACCCTTGTACGAAGCGGATCCGCAGAGCCGGATGTCGGAGGGCTGGGCATGAGCGCAACGGAGGCAGGGCACCCCGAATCACGCGGCGCGATGACGCCGAGCGCGCCGGCGAATAGCTGGACCGGCGGCCCCGCGATCGTGGCGGCCATCGCAGCCGCCACCCTCCTCCTTCGTCTCGCCACCTCCGGCGTCTACGGGCTGTTCACGGACGAGTTGTACTTCCTGGCGTGCGGTGAGCACCTCGCCTGGGGGTTCGTGGACATGCCGCCGCTGACCGCGCTGCAGGCGTTCCTCGCCCGGGCCGTTTTCGGGGATTCGATGCTGGCAATCCGCCTCTTCCCCGCGCTGGCCGGCGCCGGGATCGTGCTGCTCACCGGTGCCATCGTGCGGGAGCTGGGCGGGAAGCGCTTCGCTCAGGGGCTGGCCGCGCTGACGGTCACCCTCGCGCCGGCGTATCTCTTGGTTGGCAGCTACCTTTCCATGAACTCGGTCGAGCCGCTGATCTGGATGGGGTGCGCTTTCGTGCTGATCCGCATCATCCGGACGGGCAACGCCAGGCTGTGGCTCGCGTTCGGGGTCCTCGCCGGCGTTGGTCTCGAGAACAAGCACACGGTGCTGCTATTCGGCTTCGCCGTGGTCGTCGGCGTGCTGCTGACGTCCGGGCGGCGGCTGATGGCGAACCGCTGGTTCCTGCTCGGGGGCGTGGTCGCGTATCTGATCTTCCTGCCGAACCTGCTCTGGATGATCCAGCACCACTTTCCGCACCTCGAGATGCTCGCCAACATCCGTCGCAACCAACGCAACATCGAGCTCTCATCGATCCAGTTCTTGGCCCAGCAGTTCATCTTCATGGGGCCGCTGGCCGCCCCGGTGTGGCTTGTCGGCCTGTGGAACCTGGTCGTGCGTCGGGAATGGAGGGAGTTCCGGGGGCTCGGACTCGCGTACCTGATCGCCATCGGGATGCTGCTGGCGGTGCACGGCCGCGTCTACTACCTCCTTCCCGCCTACCCGATGCTCTTCGCCGCAGGTGCCGTGGCGCTCGAGGGGTGGTTGGCGCGGCCCGGTCGGGGCTGGGTGAAAGCGGCGTACGTGGTTCTTGTAGCCGGGTCCGGTGCCGTGCTGGCGCCGCTGGCCATGCCGATCCTGGCTCCCGAAACGTACATCCGCTACACGCACGCCATTCACCTGGACCAGCCGAGGATCGAGCACCGCACGACCAGCGCCCTGCCGCAGCTGTTCGCCGACAGATTCGGGTGGCCGGAGATGGCAGAGACCGTTGCGAAGGTCTACCGCTCGCTGCCTCTTGAGGAACGGTCCAAGTGCGCGATCTTCGGCAACCACTACGGCCAGTCTGGCTCGATTGACTTCTACGGCCCGAAGCTCGGCCTCCCCAAGGCGATCGGCGGACACGTGTCCTACTGGACCTGGGGGCCGCGAGAGTACACCGGCGAGTGCATGATCGTGCTCGGTGACGACCGCCGGGCCGTGGAGCGCTGGTTCGACCGGGTGGAGGCGGTGGCGGAGGTGGGGCACCCTTACGCAATGGCTCAAGAGCACTTCACGGTCTTCCTCTGCCGGAAACCCAAAGGGTGGACTCTGCAACAGATCTGGCCGCGTCTGAAAAAGTGGGACTGATTGCGCCGGAGCGAGCGCCTTCCGCGCGGGACGCGCGCGCGGGGGTCAGGCGCATACTTGTTTCGTGAAACCAAGGCACACCGGACCCGAGCCCGTCAAGAGGAAGGACTCCGCGAGGGCGTCCGAGTCGGCTGGTGCAGCGGCCGCCCGGATCAGGCGCGGTTTCGAGATCTACACCGATGAGTTCGTGAGCATCACCAAGCGGGCCAGGTGGCGGTTCCAGAGCCTTGACTGGAAGGGCCGCCACGAGGACGCGCTGGAGCGCCTGGACCTCTATGACAAGGTCCTGAAGGACGTCGCATCAGCGGTCGAGGAACTCCTCGGACCCGACCTCCGGGAGGAGCAGCTCTGGGAGGCCATCAAAGAACGGTTTGGGGGCCTGATCCGAGGGCGCCACCACGCCGAGCTCGCCAGGACGTTCTTCAACTCGGTGACGCGCACGGTCTTCAGCACGGTCGGGATCAACCGGCGGATCGAGTTCTTCCACTGGTACCCGAGACCGGTTGAGGTCGGGCCGCCCGAGCCCGTCTTTCGCGCCTACACCGGCGGTCGTGAAACCAGGCTGGTCATTCGCAACATCCTGCACGACTACAGGTTCACGCCTCCCTACCAGGACGCCGAACGTGACGCGGCAAGAGTCGCGGCCGAGATCGACCTGTACCTCTGGCCGGTCGTGGCGCGGGGAGGGGATTTCCGGATCGAGGTGATCCGGTCCCCCTTCTACCGCAACAAGGCGGCGTACCTCGTGGGCCGCATCGTCGCGCGCGACAGGCTGATCCCACTGGTGCTCCCGCTCTACAACGGCGGCTCAGGTGTCTTCGTAGACACAGTGCTGCTGACCGAGCCGGAGGTGAGCAAGGTCTTCAGCTTCGCCTTCTCCTCCTTCCACGTCCTCATCGAGAGACACGATCTGCTGATCGAGTTCCTGCGCTCGATTCTCCCGGAGAAGCCGGTGGCGGAGCTCTACATCTCGATCGGTTACAACCGGCACGGGAAGACCGAGTTCTACCGTGACCTGCACAGGTTCGTCCACCGGTCCAGGCAGAGGTTCGTCATCGCTCCCGGCAAGGAAGGCGCGGTGATGAGTGTGTTCACCATGCCGGCCTACAGCTACGTCTTCAAGGTCATCAAGGACAGGCCGTGCTTCGTCCGCAGCGTCGCGGTCACCGACAAGACGAGCTCCAGGGGCGATGTGATGGAACAGTACGCGTTCGTGTGCCGGCGCGACCGCGTGGGCCGGCTCGTGGACACGCAGGAGTTCGAGAACCTGCGCTTCCGGCGGGAGCGTTTCGACGATGGGTTGCTGAGTGAACTTCTGGAAACGGCGCGGGACCTTGTGAGTCTCGAGGACGACCACGTGGTCCTCCGGCACCTCTACGTTCAGCGCAAGGTGACGCCGCTGCCGATCTTCTTCGACCAGGAACGCGACCCGGAGACGCTGCGGCTCACGATCTTGGATTTCGGGTGCTTCCTGAAGGACCTGGCGGCGAGCGGGATCTTCCCGAGCGATCTCTTCAACACCTGGAACTACGGCGTGACCAGGCGGGGAAGGGTCGTGCTGTTCGACTACGACGATGTGATCCCGATCGAGAGCGCGAGCTTCGCTCACAAGCCGCGTGCCTTCGAGGAGAGCGACGAGTTCACGCCCGAGGAGGAGAGGATCGTAGCGACGTCCCGCGACTTCTTCGTAGACGAGATGCGAAACTACTCCGGCATCCCGCAGCGGCTGAAGGGGGTGTTCGAGCTTGTCCACTCCGACCTCTTCACGGTGGAGTTCTGGCGGTCGGTCAAGGAGCAGGTGAGCGCGGGCGATCTCGTGGACATCACCCCGTACGACACGGTCAGGAAGTTCTGCAGGTGAGTTCTGCAAAAGGGGCGGCGAGCTGCGCTACTCTCTTGCGCGGCGGACGCCTTCGTCCGCCCGTCGTCGTAGTGGAGGAACCATGAGCGGGGCAGAGCGGAAGGTGGCGGTGGTCACCGGTGCGAGCAGCGGAATCGGTGCGGCGACGGCCCGGGCGTTGGCCGCGGTCGGGTACCTGGTGATTGTCGGCGCACGGCGGGTGAACCGGCTGGAGGCTCTCGCGCGGGAGATCGGCGGCAGCGCGCGGCCCCTCGACGTCACCGACGCCGCGTCGGTCGTTGCGTTCTGCGGCGCCGTGCCGGAGCAGTTGCACGTACTCGTCAACAACGCCGGCGGGGCGCATGGGCTCGGGCCGGTGGCGCAGGCCAACGATCAGGACTGGGCGTGGATGTACGAGGCCAACGTCCTCGGGCTGATGCGGGTGACCAAGGGCCTGCTGCCCAGGCTCGAGGCCGGGCGCGGGCACATCGTCAACATCACGTCGATCGCCGGCCGGGAGGTGTACCCGGGCGGCGCCGGCTACACCGCCGCGAAGCACGCGGCGGTGGCGGTCACCCGAACCCTGCGCCTCGAGCTCTCCGGCAAGCCTATCCGGGTCACCGACGTCGCCCCGGGCATGGTGGAGACCGAGTTCTCGGTCGTGCGGTTCAAGGGCGACACCGAGCGTGCCGCCACGGTGTACCAGGGGCTGACGCCTCTGACCGCGGAGGACATTGCCGACTGCGTCGTGTGGGCGGTCACGCGCCCGGCCCACGTCAACATCGACGAGATCGTCGTGAAGCCGGTCGCACAGGCGAGCGCCACCGTGGTCGCCCGCGGCGCCGGGCTGTGAAAGGCGCCACCGATAGCGGACCATCTGGGGCGTCAGGCTCGCGCCTCGCGTCCTCACATAGCCTCCGACTATGCTGCGGCGCTCGCCGCTTATCTTCCTTGCATCTGGCCCACTCTCGGCAGCGCGGCTGCACGCATGCTTCCGGTGCCCTGCCGTCCTTGCGTTTATGGATCCCGGGTCCGTGACCCCGGACGCCGGTCTCTTCAGCGGTCCGGCGCGATGAGATGTGGGGTTTGGCGAGGGCGGTAGACTGCGGGCCGTGAAGTGGCGGCTGATCCTCGACGGGGAGCACCCGGGCGCCTGGAACATGGCGGTTGACGAGGCGCTCGCCGAGGTCGTGGACGCCGGACGGTCGGCGCCGGTGCTGCGCCTGTATCGCTGGTCGCCCCCCTGTCTCTCGCTCGGCTCCTCGCAGCCGTTCGGGGCCGCCGATTCGGCGTTCTGCGCCGCTCACGGGGTGGATGTTGTGCGCCGCCCGACGGGCGGGCGCGCCGTGCTCCACCATCTGGAGCTGACGTACGCGGCCCTCGCGCCGCTAGGCAGGGGCCCTTTCACGCAGGACCTGCAGGCGGCCTACCAGGCGATCTGCAGAGCCATTGTGGCGGGCCTCACCGCGCTGGGCGTGCCGGCGGAAGTATCGGGCCAGCCGGAGGGCGATCTCATCAAGCCGACGCAGGCGATTCCCTGCTTCATCGGCCCGGCGGCCGGCGAGGTGGTGGTGGGAGGGCGGAAGCTTGTGGGGTCGGCGATGCGGCGTATTGGGAACTCCATCCTGCAGCACGGTTCCATCCTCGAGCGCTGGGATGGCGTCCTACAGGCCGGTTGCCTGGGGTTGAAGGACGACTCGTCGCTTCGACCTGCCGTGGTGACGCTCGGCGACCTTCTCCGGACGCCGCCGGCGCCCGAGGTGCTCGCCGCCGCGATCGCGGCGGGGTTCTCAAAGACGTTCGGGGCCGAGTTCGAACGCTCGGCCCTCAAAACGGAAGAGCTGGTGCGCGCCTACCTGCTGCAGCGTGAGCGCTACGGCCACGAGCGCTTCACGGTCCGCCGCGACCGTTCGTTGCCGGGCGCAGAAGGAGCGACGGGCGCTTGAGGCGCTGCCCCCCACCGAAGCTGACAGCAAGACAAAGACAGGTGGGCGGGCGTGTCGTATGTCCCCTCATGCGGTCGCCAGAATGGCGGTTGTGAAGACCACGACCCCGAGATCCGTTGCCGTTCTGTTCGTGCCCATTCTGCTCGGCCTGATCGGGGGCTGCAAGACCGCCGCGCCGCCTCCCCCGCCGGCCTCCGCGCCCGTCGAGGTGGCTCCCGCCGCCAAAGCGAAGCCGGTGCCACCCGAGGAGACCGTCCGCGTCACGGCCAGCAGGCTCAACGTGCGCTCGCAGCCGACCACCGCCGGCGCGACCGTGGCTCGGGTGAAGAAGGGCGAACGGCTGCTCGTGCTCGGCCGTGACGAGGATTGGGTCCAGGTCAAGCTGGCGGACGGCACGAGCGGGTGGGTGAGCGGCGCGTACGTCAGGAAGGACGAGCTCTGCCCGGGAGACAAGGCGAACGCGGAGCTCTTGTCGGACGTTCCGCTCTCCTTCAACCAGGGCGCCGCGATCGGCAGGGTCGTCATCGAGGCGACGGTGAGCTCGTCGGGGAGCGTCGCTTCGACCAGAGTCGTGCAGGACACGACGGGCGCCCCCGAGCTTCTCGAGCGTGCGCTGACCGAAGTGAGAGCGTTCCAGTTTGCGCCGCCGATCCGCAACTGCAAGCCCGCGCCGTTCATCTACACCTATACCCGGAACTTCTGACCAGGCTGGGTCTTTCGCTGCCGGATTTGCCGAAGGGCCCGAAAGAAGAGCCCGCGCCAGGGCTGGCTTTCACTGCGCGTTTGAAGGAGCGTCGATGCAATGAGGAGCGCACAGACCATGAGGGCGGCAGCCGATATCGCCAAGGAAACCGACAGCCAGGCGTCGGTGTACACGAGATCGAGCCTGTGCTTTCCGGGCGGGAGGGCGATGGCGCAGAGGTCGATGTCGGTGCGTGCCAGGTCGGATTTTTCCCCGTCGATCTGAGCACGCCAGCCGGGGTGCCACGACTGGTTGACGGCCAGGACTGAGGGGTTGGGTCCATGTGCGAGGACCTCGACCGTAAGCCGGCCGGGGCGGCCGGAGGTCAGCGCCGCCGTGCACGGGGAGGGTTGGAATGGGAGCGCGGCCGCGTCGCTTTCCTCCGCCAGAGCCACGGTGCGCAATGTCTGCCCCAGCGACGCGACGCCGGCCAGCCACGCGGCGTCTCCCTGGAAGCGGACGATACGGTCCACGCATGCGACGGCCGGCGCCGGGTCCTTCACAGGAACCAGTTCCAGCGATGGTGTGCCGGCGGTGGACTCCGACCCCCGCTGGCGGACCGCTGACGCCGGGTGTTCCTGCAAGACCCAGGCGACGCCGCGCCGCGCCAGCAACGGCGACATCATGCTGGGGTCGCGTTTTACGGCGCGCCAGAACAGGTCCGTCGCGCGAACGGACCAGCGGGGAAGCGTGAAATCCGGGTCGACGTCGAACGCGGTCCCGAGGCCGTAGCGGGCCGGCGCCGCAACGCTCGCGGCGTCGATCCTCGGTTTGCCGAGGTTCTGCCACTCCGCGAGGTTGAACACGCGGGGGGAGCCCTCGAGCGTCCGCAGGGCAATTGCGCCCGCCGAGCCGTCGGCGGCCTCGGGTGCCTCGGTGGGCACGAGCGGTTTTCCTGCGCGGAGAAGGTCGAGGGCGAGCACGGCAGTGAGCAGGCACGCCGCGCGCGCAGGGTTGCGCCGGGTCAACAGGACTGCCAGCAGGTATGTGGCGGCGAGCGCCGCCTGGAGGCCGCAGTCTCTCGGGATTCCGTCGGCGAAACGGTTCGCTGCACCAGGCGAGAGGCCGAGAAATTCCCACACGGCCGCGCCGCGGAGGGCAGTGATTCCGGCGACGACGGCGCCGAGCGCCACGGCGGCGGCCGCGAACGATCCGAGGTACGTGCAGGTGCGTCGGAACGCTTGCCGGCCCCGATCGAGGAGTTCGTCCAGTTGGTCGGCCGCGAGCACGACCAGAGCGAACACCGGGATGACGACCCACTTCTCCGGGAAGCGGAGACCGCCGAGGACCGGGAGGGATGCCGAGAGGATGCGCCAGACGGGCGTCTGGGCTCCGGCCGCCGCGACCGTGCCCGCGACCGCCACGAGGGCCCAGCCTGCGCGGCGAGCGCTCGGCCGACCGAGAGCGGACGCGGCGAGCGCCGTGATGAGGAGACCGGGGTAGATGGAGTAGACAAGCGGGTGCTTTCGGGTGGGGTACAGGTCCGAGCCCCAGTAGTCCTCGGGGTCGTTGGCGGCCGGCTGGCCGAGCGCCCGGGGCAGTGCGAGTTCGGCGAGCCTCGCCAAAGGGAACGACCAGTCGAGGGTCTGCCGGCTCGGCAAGCCGTGGCCGCGGCTCGACCTGGCGCCGAGCCGGATCGCAGGGACGAGTATGGCGGCGGCCGCGGCGAGGCCCAAAGCGAGCGCTCCCGCGAGACGGAGGGCGGAGCGGAATGGGCGGTTGCCACACCGCTGGCCCCGAGCGTGCAGCAGTTCGATGAAGCAGGCTGCTCCGGTGATAGCGGCACCGGCCAGCAGCGTCGCCGGCTCTCCGCCGGCGCAGGTGAGCGCCGTGCACGCGGAAGCACCGGCAATGGCGAGACGTCCCCCTCCTCGCACGACCCGAATCGCAAAGGCGGCGAGCGCCGGGATCGGGGCGGCGGTCAGGAGCATCGGCAGCAGGTTCGTGAGCGAGAGCGCCAGCCCTCCAAACGCCCAGGCCAACGCGCATGTGCGAGAGGCCGGCCTCCCGATGCCAATGGTCCTCAGGAAGAAGAACATCGCGATGCCTGTACCGATCAACGGGAGAAGCACCTGGAGGCGGAACGCGAGTTCCCAGGGCAGGAGGAAGAAGAGAAGGGACAGCGGATGGAAGACCGCATAGTGCGGGTTGGCTGCAAATTCGCGGCCCATGTTGGAAAGCGGGTTCCACATCGGAAGGCCACCCGAAGCCGTCCAGAGGTGCGCGAGGAGCGCCCGGTATGGGCGGTGCATCAGGGCGAGGTCCCTTTCGAAGAAAGTCTCTCCCCGGAGAAGTACCCCGCTGAACAGGCCGACCGCGAGCAGCGCCGAGATCAACAGCGCAGCGCGCCGGCCCGCACCCGACCCGTTCGGCCCGCGCGCGTCGGAAGCGTTCGGATCTCCTTGCGTCAGCGTGTCCTGCATGGTGTTGTGAGGCAACAACGACCAACTATAACATCGGGTCTTTCGCGTGTTACGACTGGCGCAGAACGGCGAGCAACATGGCGATGTCCTCGGGGAGCGGCGCCTCGAACGTCATCGGCTCGCCGGTCGCGGGGTGTGTGATCGTGAGCTTCCAGGCGTGGAGGGCCTGGCGCGGAAAATCCCGACAGGCCGCGGAGGTCACCGAGTCCTCGACGGCGCGCCACTGCCTGCCCGTGTACGTGGGGTCGCCGACGAGCGCGTGCCCGATGTGGGCCAGATGGACGCGGACTTGGTGCGTCCGGCCGGTCACAAGACGGCACTCGACGAGGGCGGCGCCGGCGAAGCGCTCGCGCACCCACCAGAGCGTGCGCGCCGGCCGGCCGCCTGGGACGACAGCCATGCGCTTGCGCTCGGAGGGGTGGCGTGCGATCGGCGCATCCACCACGCCCTCGGCCGTGTTTGGCGCCCCGTACACGACCGCGAGGTAACGCTTGTCCGTCGTGCGCCAGCGGAACGAGAGCGACAGCGACCGGTGGGCGAGGTCCGTCTTGGCCGCGACGAGAACACCGGAGGTGTCCTTGTCGAGGCGGTGGACGATTCCGGGCCGCTCGACGCCACCGATCCCGGAGAGATCCCGGCAGTGCGCGAGCAGAGCGTTGACCAGGGTGCCGTCGGGGTTGCCGGCAGCCGGGTGGACCACGAGGCCGGGGGGCTTATTGATCACGATCAGGTGCCCGTCCTCGTACAGCACGTCGAGCGGGATCGCCTGCGGGAGGACCTCGGACGGCGTCGGCGCTGGCGGGCTCACCTCGATCACGTCACCGGGCGCGAGGAACTGTGCCGGCTTGCTCGAGCGGCCGTTCCTGGTGACGTGGCGCTCCTCGATCCAGCGCGCCGCCTGGGAGCGAGACCAGCCGTGTCCGGCCGCGGCCAGGAAGCGGTCGAGCCGCAGCCCCTCCGCCTCAGCCGGCACCACCAGCCGGATGGTCGCCTCGGGCTCACCCATTCCGGCCCGCCAGAGCGAGCAGAGGAGCAGAGGAGCGGAGGAGCGGAGGAGCAAAGACGCGGAAGAGGATCGCGGCATGGGAGCAGGTAGGAGCAGGAGCGGTCGTTTCCGCCCCTCTGCCCCTCTGCTCCTCTGCTCCCATGCTTGCCATCACTCTGAAACCGGCTGTCCCTGCCCACGGCGGCGGACCCAGATAAGGATGGCGAAGCCGAGCGGGACCATCACCCCGGCGATCGCCTGGCTCGTCGAGAGCGCGCCGCCCAGCACGAAACCGCGGTCCGCATCGCCGCGGAAGAACTCGATCACGAACCGGGCGACGCCGTAGCCGATGAGGTACGCGGCGAGCACGCTCCCCGGGCGGAGGCGTCGGCGGAACAACCATGCGAGGAAAGCGTAATTCGCGAGGTTGAACGCGGCCTCGTAGAGCTGCGTCGGGACCAGGGGGACGCCGAGCGGCGTGCCGGAGATCTCGGCGGCGAGCGGGTGGCTGAACACGACGCCCCACGCCGGGCTGCAGCTGCGGCCGTAGCAGCAGCCGGCCGAGAAGCACCCCAGGCGCCCGAAGAAATGGCCGAGCGCGACCGACGGGGCCAGTACGTCGGCAACCTCGAAGAAAGGTAGGCGATACCGCCGCAGCAGGACGACGGCGGCGACGAGGGCGCCGATGAGGCCGCCGTAGAACACACCACCGGCGCGCAGCAGTCCCCAAAGGCCCGAGAGCGAGCCGAGGTATGACGGATCGGTGATCGCGAGCAGCAGCTTGCTCCCGGCAAGCCCCCACAGGACGACCCACGCGCCGAGATCCATCACCTTGTCGCCTGGGAGACCGACAAGCTTCGCTCTCCGGCTCGCGAGCCAGATCCCCAACACGATGCCGGAGTAGAGGAGTACCCCGTAGGTCGGGAGCTGGTAGAAGCCGAGGTCAATCAGAACTGGGTGCACGCTTGCTCCTCGCCTGCGAGACCAGCTCGCCCAAGACGACTAGGCACGCCCCCACGGAGATCGCCGAGTCGGCGACGTTGAACGCGAACCAGTGGTGCTCGCGCCCGCCCAGCCTCAGGTAGAAGTCCAGGAAGTCCACGACCTCGCCGCGGGTCACGCGGTCGATGATGTTGCCAACCGCGCCCCCCAGGACGAGCGCGAGGCCCCAGCCTGCCTGCCCGTCGCCGCCGGTTTTGGAGACCTGCCAGGCTACGAAACCCACCACGCCAGCGACGACGATCAGCAGAGCGAGCTGTACCGCCGATCCCGATGCGCCGAAGAGTCCGAAGGCGATTCCGCGGTTTCGGGTGTGGACCAAGCGGAACACACCTGGGATCACCTCGGTCTCGGAGCCGAACGGGTAGGCGGCCACGATCCAGAGCTTGGTGAGCTGGTCGGCCGCTGCCACAGTTGCCGCAATAAGGAGCGAGCGGGAGAGTCGCATCACGCCGTCCGGTTCCCCAGCGCCAGGACGACCTTCAGGCATCGCCCGCAGAGGTCCGGGTGGTCGGGGTGGCCGGTCTTCGGGAGCACCTGCCAGCACCGCCGACACGCCTGACCCTCGGCCTTGCGAACGCCGATGAACAGACCCTCGTAGGCCGACGAAGCGCTGTGCAAGGGCAGCTTCTCTGTGCTGAACTCGACTTGCGAGACGATGCAGAGCTCCTCGAGCGTCAATCGGCACGCCGCGAGGTCCTGCGCCAGCCTGGCCCGGCCTTCAGGTTTCTCCGCAAACAGCACCAGCACCGCCTCGAGTGACTTGCCGAACTCGCCCTGCTGGCGGTGGACCTCGAGTTCCTTGTTGACCTCCTCGCGCAACGTCAGGAGCTTGAGGAAGCGTGCGTCGGCATCGGCGTCGTCGGACGCGTCCTGGAGCAGGTCGAAGCGCTCGAGCAGCACTGCGTCGGAATGCTCGCCGGGGAGATGCTCCCATGCTTCGTCGGCGGTGAACGCGAGCACCGGCGCCATCGCGGTCATGAGCATGCGGGCGAGCCGGTACAGCACGGTTTGTGCCGAGCGTCGTTCCGGCGCCGACGGGTGCGAGCAGTAGAGCCGGTCCTTGAGAACGTCGAGGTACACGGCGGAGAGATCCACGGCGCAGAAGTTGTTGAGGGCGTGGTAGACGGTGTGGAACTCGTACCGCTCGTACGCGTCGCGGATGCGCTGCGCGAGGGCCCGCCCGCGCCGGAGGAAATGCGCATCGAGCGGCAGAAGTCGGGCGACCGGGGTCGCGTCGGCAACGGGGTCGAACCCGGATAGGTTGGAGAGCAGGAAGCGCAGCGTGTTGCGGATCTTGCGGTACGCGTCAGCGGCGCGGGTGATGCTCTCGTCGGAGAACGGCATGTCTTCACGGAAGTCCACCGACGAGGCCCAGAGACGCAGCACGTCGGCGCCGTACTTCGCCGTCACGTCGAGCGGCGAGACGGCGTTGCCGAGCGACTTCGACATCTTCTTGCCCTCGGCGTCGAGAACGTGCCCGTGGACCAGCACTGTACGGTACGGCGCGGCGTCGTGAGTCACCACGCCGACGAGGAGGGACGACTGGAACCAGCCGCGGTACTGGTCGTGCGCCTCCAGATAGAGGTCCGCGGGCCAGGTCAGACCCGGGAACCGGCCCTTGTCGCAGACGGCGAGGTGCGAGGCGCCGGAGTCGAACCAGACATCGAGGATGTCGCGTTCCTTCTCCCATGCCGTGCCGCCGCACTTCGGGCACGCGAGGCCGGCCGGGGCGAAGTCAGAGACGGGCCGCGCGTACCACGCGTCGGCGCCCTCTGCCGCGAAGAACTCCTCGACGCGGGCGAAGAAGGCGCCTGTGGCATCGCGATCCGAGCCGTCCGGCCACACAGCCTTGCACTCTTCGTTGGCGCACACGAGCACGGTGATCGGCGAGCCCCACCGGCGCTGGCGCGACACGCACCACTCGAACCGGTTCTCGACCATCCCGTGGATGCGGGCCTGGCCCCACTGCGGCAGCCAGGACACCTTGGCGATCTCCGCCAGCGCGCGCTGCCGGAGGTCGATCGTGGCGTGCGGAGCCGCGTCGGGGGTGAGGGCGATGAAGTACTGCTCGGTGGCGCGGAAAATCACCGGCTCGTGGCAGCGCCAGCAGTGCGGGTACTCGTGCTCGCCGGTGCCGGACGCGAGGAGGGCGCCGGCCTTGGCGAGCGCTTCCGTGACCCGCGGGTTGGCGTCGAAGACGTGGACGCCCTTGAGGTCCGCCACCTCCGATGTGTAGCGGCCGCCGTCGTCGAGCGGCGACACGATCGGAATTCCCTCGACCTTGCCGGTGCGGAAGTCGTCCTCGCCGTGCCCGGGCGCCGTGTGCACGAGGCCTGTGCCGGTGTCGAGAGTGACATATGCGGCCGGCACGATGACGAAAGCCCTGGCGCCTTCGGGCAGCGTGGCGCGCAATCCGGCCGCGAGCGGGTGCCGGTACGCGAGACCCACGAGTGCCGAACCGCTGGCGCGGCCGACCCGGGTCCCGTCGAGCTTTGCCGCGGTCAGCACCGCCGGCGCGAGCGTCGTGGCGACGACGAGACCACCGCGTTCCGTCTCCACCAACACGTATTCCGCCTCTGGGTGGACCGCAATCGCGAGGTTTGAAGGGATGGTCCAGGGCGTCGTGGTCCAGATCACGAAGGAAACCGGCCCATTGCCGGTCGCGCCGAATGCCTTCCGCACGGCGGTGGGCTCCGCGGCGGGGAAGGCCACGGTGATCTCCGGGTCGCGGCGCGACACGTACTCGAGCTCCGCCTCGGCGAGCGCAGTGCGGTCGTGCCAGCACCATCGGATTGCCTTACGCTCGCGGTAGAGCAGTCCCTGATCCACAAACCTGCCGAGTGCCGCGGCGATATCCGCCTCGTAGCGCGGCGACATGGTGAGGTAGGGTTCGTACCAGGTGCCGATCCCGCCCAATCGCCGGAACTCCTCGCGCTGCACACCGACGAACCGCTCCGCGTAGGCACGGCAGGCGGCGCGCACCTCGAGGTCCGACATGGCGAGCTTGCGTCCGCCCAGCTCGCGGTCGACCTTCTGCTCAATCGGCAGGCCGTGGCAGTCCCAGCCCGGAACGAAGGGGACGTCGAAACCGAGCATGGCGCGCGAGCGGACGACGAGGTCCTTGAGGATCTTGTTGAATGCGGTCCCAAGGTGGATGTGTTCGTTGGCGTATGGGGGTCCGTCGTGCAGCACGAAGCGGGCCGCGCCCGAGCGGGCGGCGCGCAGGCGGCCGTAGAGATCCCCCTTCTCCCACCGCGCGAGGCGATCAGGCTCGCGGCGCGCGGCGTCCGCGCGCATCGGGAAGTCCGTGGCGGGGAGGTTGAGCGTGTCCTTGTACATGCAATGCCCCTTCACACTTGCGCCACCGGCGTCCGGGGCGCGAAATATCTAACCCTACGCAGGATGCGGTGCCCCGTCAAGCGGGGACGAGGCGCCCGACCTCTTCGATGACGCGCTGGAGGGAGAACGGCTTTGTGATGTAGGCCGCGGCGCCCAGCTCCCGGCCGCGGCGGACCTCCGCCGCCAGGGCGTGGGCCGTGAGGAAAACGACGGGCGTGCGGCAGTGGCGCGGGTCGTCGCGCAGCTTCTCGGCGAGCTGGAACCCGGTGATCGAGTTGCCCAGGGAGACGTCGAGGATCAGGCACTGCACCGGCGTCGTCTCGAGCAATGCCAGCGCCTCCGCCGCGCTGGCAGCCTCGAGCGCGACGTACCCGGCCCGCCGCAGCTTGAACGCCAGGATGCGGAGGATATAGGGCTCATCATCGACGATCAACACTCTGGCCGGCACGGAATTCAGTATAGCGACAGCTGATGGGCAGAGGAGCAGGGGAGCAGAGGAGCCAAAGACAAGTCAGGCACCCCTTTGCCTTTTCCCCTCTGCTCCTCAGCCCCTCAGCTCCTCCGCTCGCCGTCCTAGCGCGGGTCGCGTCCCAAGGGGTTCAGGACTCGAGGATGACGACCGCGACGGCGACGCCTGCTGCGTGCGTGATGGAGAGATGCGTGCTGCGGACGCCGAGCGCAGAGGCGCGCGAGGCGGCAGCACCCGTGAGCGTGAGGCGGGGCGCGCCGGAGGATGTGCGGTTCACCACGGGGTCGCGCCAGCCGACGCCCATCCCCCAGCCGGATCCGAGTGCCTTGAAGGCGGCCTCCTTGGCGGCCAGGACGCCGGCGACATGACCGGGGTCATCCGGTCGCACCACCTCGCCCGGAGCGCAGCAGCGCGACAGGAGTCGCGCTCCGTGACGCGAGATCATCCTCTCGACGCGCGCGACGCTCACCAGGTCGAGGCCGAGCCCGACGATCACGCTCTCCTCGCGGCCTTGTCGAGCCAGGCCCACGCTGCGGCGAAGTGCACCACGCCGAAGCCCGAAAGCGCACCGCGCAGGGCGGGGTTGTCGAGCCAGGCCACGAGCCAGAAGGGTGCCACCGACACGACCCTGACGGCCCAGAACCGGCTCCAGGGTGCGAGTATGAAGAACCAGCCGGCCGCGGTGAGGTAGACCACGACGGCGAGAGTCAGCGTCGCGCGCAGCGAATTTCGGCCGGGCACGGCCGGATTGTACGGTATGGCCCGCACCCGGTCGACCCGGGATGCCTGGCACGGGCGGGCCGAAGGGTCCCGCCGCCCGCCGACACCCTGAGCCGGAATCCGGATCAGAGCCGGCGTTGCGTAGGCCTCAGCGGCGGACTAAAGTGATAGTCTGAAAACACGGACGCATGAGTATTGGAAAGGAGGGCGACATGCCTGGCAAGACGCATGAGATTGTGAGGGTCACCACGCGGGATGGGAAACTGACGTGCACCCCCGATTGGGTCAACCTCTACTGGAACGATGGGCCGGCGGACATCCGCTGGGTCTTCGACGGAGCGCCCGCCACCGCGGTCGGCGCCGTCGTGGAATTCCATGCGACCGTCCCGGCAAAATACCCGACCGACCCGGGCACCCCCGGGGGTTTTCGATCCCGCGGGGTGCACCGCGGCCTCGGCCACGCCCAGGCTTCGGCCGGGTCGCACCTGCCCGACATCGTGACCACGGGCAACACCCTGGAGGCTGGATTCTTCTACTACGACGTCAAGCTGCTCGACGCCGCCGGAAAGGTCATCGCGCAGGCGGACCCCGGCGGGGCCAACCAGCCCGGCGGGGGTCCCGGAAACTAGCCCGCTCGGTGGCGAATAGGGAGTGTCAGCGCTTCGGGAAGAGCGCCTGGAATCGAGCGTCCCGGGCGAGGCGGGCAAACTCCGGGCCCGCGAACCACACCGCCGGTGCGTGCGCCGCAAGCGCCTTGCCCGTCCACGCCAGAGCGGCATTCGTATCCCCGGCCACGGCTGCGACGAGCGCGGCCATGTACATCGTGGCCGGGTTGTCGCCGTACTCCCTGAGGGCCTCCTGGATGGCGAGAAACGCCTCGGGCCCGCGATCGAGCTGTACGAGGCAGCGGGCCCGGGTCTCGAGCAGTGGCCTCCCGCGCAGCCCCCGTTCAAATTCGGTCTCGCACAGGCGCAACGCTTCGGCGTAACCCGCCCTGGCCAGGTCGAGCTGGCCCAGTGCCAGCCTGGTGTCCGCCAGGTTGGCGACGGCAAGGTAGTTGGTGCGGTCCGCCTCCGCCGCCTCCTGGTACTGCTCGGCGGCCTCCGCGAGCCTGTTCTGGTAGTAGAGACAGTTGCCGAGATGGATGCGATCCCAACGCTCGCCCCGCCGGGCGACCAGGTCGCGGTACAAACGCTCCGCCTCGGCGTTGTTGCCGGCGTACATCTCGACCTCCGCCAGGAGCCCGAGGCAAGAGAGGTTTGCCGGCGAGATCTCGAGCGCGCGCCGGATGGCCTGGCGCGCACCGTCGAACTCGCCGCGAAGCTCCTGCGACTCTGCAAGGTAGTAGAGGGTGTACCACGAGGGGAGCAGGGCGAACGAGCGCTCGAAGGCGGTTACGGACTCCGGGTACCGTCCCATGCGATCCAGGACCACCGCGAGGGTTTGCCAGGCGGTGCTGTCGCCGGGTCGGGAGGAGGTCCACGCGCGTACCCGATCGAGGGCCTCGTCGTTGTCCCGCCGGTCGAGCGCCTGCCACGCCTCGAGTTGCAACACCCACGGGTGATCCGGCGCAAGCTCCCGAGCGCGTTTTGCCAGCGCTAAACAGCGGTCGAGGTCGGCTGGTCGGCGGTAGAGCTGGTACACGTAGCGGTACCTCCAGGCGAGCGAGGCCACCGGCGCGAAAAACCTCGGAGCGTCAGCGATCGCGGCCTGGAGCAGCGTGATTTCTTCCGTTTGGTCTTTCGAATAGTTGCCCGAATCGAGCCTGCTCTTCACCTGCAGATACGCCTTGAGCGCCTCCGGCGTGGCCTCCCGGGATGCAGGGTGCCCGCTCGTCGGCACCCCTCGGTACGCGTCGCCGAGAGCGGTGACGATGCGGTCCTGCAGCAGGATCAGGTCGTCGGTCCCGACCTCGAGCTGTTCGCTCCAGGTGACCTGGCCGGTTCGGCCGTCGAGCCGCTGGAGGCCGACGCGAATCGGCTGCCCCGCCTGGCCCGGCGTCACCGATGTCTCCACAACCTCGCGCACGCCCAGTTCACGGGCGATATCCGGCACTCGCTTCCCCGGGCTCGAGACCGCTCGCGCGTCCCGGCCCGAGACGACGATGACGTTCTTCAGCGCGGCAAGACTGATGACGACCGCGTCCTCGATCGCGGTCGACGCGAGCTTGGCGGCATCATCCGTGGCCGGCGATTGCACCGGCAGGACCGCCACGGTGAGCGGTTTGCGTGGGGAGAGCCAGCCTTGCTTCACGGCGACTGCTGCTGCGACGGTGAGCACGGCCACGATCGCCGCCCCTGCCACCCAATGCCGGCGAGCTCTGACAAAGACCTGGCTCGACCTCACCGCCGGCGCCGCCTCTGTCGCGTCGGTCGCGCTCGCAGCCACCCGACGCAGGTCGCGGGCCAGCTCGTCCGCGGTTTGGTAGCGGCCCTTGGGGTCGCATGCCATGCACCGCTCGATCACCGAGACCAGCGCCTCCGGAAGGTCGGGGCCCACCTCCGCGAGGGGCTCACACTCGCAGCGCGCCACCTTGTGCATCGTCTCCATAGGCGTCGTTCCCCGAAACGCCGGCCTTCCCGTCGCCAGCTCGTACAGCGTGGAGCCGAGCGAGAAGATGTCGCTCCGGGAGTCCACTTCCTTGCCGAGCGCCTGCTCCGGCGACATCGCCTTCGACGTCCCGACCACGATCCCGTCGGTCGTGATCCTGTCGTCGCTGGCCGCCCGTACCCCGACCCACTTCGCCAGGCCGAAGTCGAGCACCTTCACGTGACCGGTCGGCGTCAGCATCACGTTTTCCGTCTTGATGTCCCGGTGCACGATCCCGCGCCGGTGCGCTTCGGCGAGCGCCTCGGCGATCTCGGCCCCGATGCTCGCCACCTCGGCCGGGGAGGGCGGCCCCTTGCCGAGGACGTCGGCCAGCGAGCTGCCGTCCACGAACTCCATCACGACCCAGTCGGTGTCGCCTTCGGTGAGGATCTCGTAGATGTGGGTGATCGCCGGGTGGGAGAGAGCGGCCGTGGACAGGGCCTCGCGGCGGAGGCGCTCGCGCCGGTCCGGGCTTACACGGTCGTGATGGAGCCCCTTGATGGCGACCGGCCGCTGGAGCCGGTCGTCGTACCCCTCGAAGACTTCGCCCATGCCGCCGCTGCCGAGGAGTCGCACGATTCTGTAGCGGCCGATACTCTCAGGAGTCACGATCGAGAATTCTAGCGCAGCGGCGGCGTCGGGTCGCCGTCGCCGGATCGTCCGAGCAGCGCCTCGCGGCAGCGCCGGGTTGCCTCACCGGCCCCCGGCAGCGGCAGGCCGGCAAGGGAATCCAACGGCCGCGCCGTCCCAGCCGCAAGCGCCGCCATCACCTCGCGGTACTCGAGCGCGGCGCGCTGGTCGTGGCCGAGGCGGCGGAGCGCATCGGCGAGGAGCAATCGGACCTGGAAGAGGCCCGGATCGAGAAAGAGCGCTGCCCGGTGCGACGCAATGGCCATCTGCGTCCGCCCAGAGACCTCGTGAAGAAAGCCCTCGATCGCATGCGCCGCGGGATCCGAGGGATCGGACAGGAGCGCCTGATTCACGAGATCGGCGACGCGGTCTAGACGGTTCTCGGCAAGGCTCCACGCGGCGTCGGCGAGCAGCTGGCGCGTCCCGGTGAGCCCGGGCACCGGGCACCGGGCTCCGGGCTCCGGAATCACGCCTGCAGGAGGCGTGTCGTTAGCGGCTGCAGTGTCACGTTGGCGGGAGGTCAGAGTTCGTTCCTTGGGTCGAGCAGTAGCCTCCGGAATCCTCGCGGGTGCTGGTTCGCAGGGTTCACTTTGCCGGCGGGTTCGTTGCGTGGCTCCTTCTCCACGGAGCCCGGAGTCCGGGCACAGGACCCCGGGCGGGGCGGGATGGCGGTAGCAGAAGCAGTCGCCGAGGTCGGTGGGCTCGAGGTCGCCCGAGAGCTGCCAGAGCGTTTCTGCCGGGCCGAGGAAGAGCGCGCCGCCAGGAGCGAGGGCGCGCGCAACGGCTGCGGCCACGCGCCGTTGAGCCTCGGGACGGAAGTAGATCAGGACGTTGCGCAGGAAGATCACGTCGAACGACGCGGCCTCCACCGGTAACGGCTCCTGCACCAGGTTGAGTTCTCGGTACTCGATCCGGCCGGCGATCTCCGGGGAGAGTTCGAAGAGATCGCCGCGCTGAGTGAAATGGCGCACTCTGAGCTCGGCGGGGACCTGGGACACCGCGCGCTCGCCGAACAGCCCCTGACGCGCGGCGGCCAGCGCCTGCTCGTCCACGTCGGTGGCAAGGATCCGCCACTCCCAGCCGGCGACCTCACGGCATCCGGCGAGCATGATCGCCAGGGTGGCCGGCTCCTCGCCGCGTGCGCACCCGGCCGACCATACCCTCAAGGTGCGTTGCTCGGAGCGCGCCGCTGCGAGGCGAGGAAGGACCGAGCAGGCGAGGGCCGCGAATTGCTGCGGGTGGCGGAAGAGGAACGATTCCTTGATGGTGATGTGCGGAAGCAAGGCGCTCCACTCCCCGGGGATGCCGCCCTCTGCCAGCGCCCGCACATACTCAGGCACGCCCGCAAGCCGGAGGCTCGCGGCCCGCTGCCTGGCTGTCTCCGCGAGGAACGGGAAGTGTCCCGGCTGGATCACGTTGCCGCTGACCCGCTCGACGAGGGTGGCCAGCTTGGTCACGGCGTTGGAAGGGCCATTCACGGTCGCACGCAGTTGCGGCCGGCTTCTTTGGCCTCGTAGAGGCGTGAGTCTGCGAGCCCCACCAGCGTGTCGGCTGTAGCTCCCGCGATCAGCTCGGCGCGGGACGCGACGCCGAACGATGCCGTGATCGTGACCTGTTTTCCGGACGGGAGCGTGACCGAATGCTCGGCGACGGCGCGCCGCAAACGCTCCGCGACGAGGAGCCCGGCCTCGAGGCCGATCTCGGGCAGCACCGCCATGAACTCCTCGCCGCCGTAGCGCCCGATGGCGTCGCAGTCGCGCAACGTGCGGGTCATTGCGCCGGCGACGAAGCGAAGAACTGTATCGCCGGCCATGTGGCCGTGGGTGTCGTTGACGCGCTTGAAGTAGTCGAGGTCGCAGATGATCACGGTCAGGGGGTGACCGTACCGGCCGGCGCGCTCAAGCTCCGATGCCAGGCGTTCGTGGATAGTGCGGTGGTTGAGCAGGCGGGTGAGGCCGTCGCGGGCGGACAGCTCCTGCAGCCGCTGCCCGAGCCTGGCGTTGTCCAGCACGAGCGCGATATGGGGGACGAGTTCTTGGACGAGGTCGCGAGAGGTCACCTCGAACTGCTGCGGCTCGCTGGGGAGCAGTGCCAGGACGCCCGTGGCGTCCCGCAGTGGCAGGGGAAAGGACACGAGATGCGCGGGGTCAACGTCGGTGTCACCGTCCGGGGTACCCGTGACGCGGACGTCGAGGGCAACGCCAGGGGGGAGGCGCATCGCCGCAAGGACGGCGTCGTTGAACCGCCGGCACGCTTGCAGGGAGACCGGGTGCGTGACCAGCACGTGAAGCACGGCGGAGTCGTGCTCCGTGACGCCAACCGCCATCAGATGCACGTCGGCGACGTCCCTGACGACTTCGGACGTGACGCGGCTCGCGGCCTCGAGATCGTTCGCGTGGAGGCCGCTTTCGAGCAGTCTGTTAACCAGGGTGGCATGCAACAACCTGGTGTCGAGCTGCCTGGCGACTTTCGTCAGCACGTCGAGTTGGCTCAACGGCGGGGACGCCTTTCGGGGCTCGAGTTCGGGAACCAGCGAGGCGAGACGTGCCACGGTGGCGACGAGGTCGCCGGGGTCGCAGTCCTTGGTGAGGTACGCATCGGCGCCGGTCTGCGAGCCCCAGAATCGCGAAGGTGCCTCGCCGTGACTTGTCAGGATGACGACCGGCGTGGAGGCCGTTGCGGCCTCGCTCTTCAGCAGACGCAGGAGCTGCTGCCCATCCATGACCGGCATGTCGAGGTCCGTCACTACGACCGACGGGCGCTCGCGCAGCGCCACCGCCGCCCCTTCGGCTCCGTTGCACGCCGTGATCACCACGAAGCCGGCGCGCTCGAGAGTGCGGGCAAGCAGGGTCCGCGCGGTGTCGCTGTCGTCTACGACGAGAACGCGGTACGGGCTCACGAGACGCTCCGTTCCCAGATACGGGCGAGCAGTGCGCCGATCTCTCCTGGTGGGAGGGCAATGGTGACGGCGCCCGCTTCGAGCGCGGCTCGCGGCATGCCGAAGACGACTGAGGATGGTTCGTCCTGCGCGATCGTCAGCCCTCCGGCACGGCGCAGCGCCGCAAGCCCTTCGGCGCCGTCCGAGCCCATTCCGGTCAGCAAGACCCCGGCCGAGACCGTAGGGTTGGATTCCGCGCACGACAGGAACAGCTCGTCTGCGGAGGGGCGGTGCACGCTGCGGTTGGAGCGCACGGCATCGAGCCTCAGCACCCCACCGCGTTCGAGAATGAGGTGAGCCCCCGAAGGTGCGATCCGGACGGTGCCCGGCGCAGCGGCCTCGCCGTCGCGGGCGAGCCTGACGTCCCTGTGGAGATCACTGGCCAGCCACTCGGCAAAGCCCTCCTCGAAGCCCGGCGCGATGTGCTGAACCACCAGCACGGTCGCGGGCGGTGAGGGCGGCAGCGCCGAGAGCAGGGCGTGAACCGCCCACGGCCCGCCTGTCGAGGCGCCGATCGCAACGTATCGCACCCGAAGCGACGGGAAGATAGCGGTCGCGCGAGCGCCCGCCGCCCCATTCGGCCCGGCGGCCTGCGGCCGAAGAGCGGGCGAGCGGCCGGTCCTCGCTTGGGCAGCGGCGCGAACGGCAAGTGGGAGCGTGTGGGCCAGAAGATCCCACCCTGCAGGATCCTCTGGTTTCGGCAGCACTTCGACGGCGCCGCGGCGGAGTGCCTCGAACGAGGTCTTGATCTGGTTCCGGTTGGCGCGCGAGGTAACCACGAGGATCGGGGTCGGCCGCTCCGCCATGATCCTCTCGGTCGCCTGAAGGCCGTCCATCACCGGCATCTCGATGTCCATGAGGATCACGTCTGGCGCGAGCCGGACCGTTTGCTCCACCGCCTGCGCGCCGTCTCCCGCCTCGCCGAGGACCTTGAGGTCGGGCACTCCGGCGATCAGGCGGCGCAGCACCGCCCGAACGGTCGGCGAGTCGTCGACGACCAGCACGCCGATGGTCGGGAACTCCTGCGTCACGAGCCCCCCAGCCGTTTAACGAGGGACACCAGGTCCCTGGCGTCCAGGCCCTGCTTCGCGAGATACGCGTCGGCGCCGGCTTCCAGCCCCCTGAGCCGCTCATCCGGTCGATCGTGGGTGGTGACGACCACGATGGGAAGGTGAGCAAGAGAGGGCATCGCGCGGACGTGCCTGGTCAGGTCATAGCCATCCATACCGGGCATCTCAACGTCGGTTACCAGACAATCGTATCGCTCTTCCGAGAGCTGCGCCAGCGCGTCCCGCCCGTCCGCTGCGACGCCGACGTCGAAACCCGCGTCCTCGAGGAGGCGGCGTTCCATCTCTCGCGTGACCAGCGAGTCGTCCACGAGAAGCACTCGGAGTCGGGTGGGGCGCGCTCGCTTAGCCGGCATGACGGCCTCCAGCGCGCCAGTACCCCGTGCAAGCGCCTCCGGCGAGAGGACGCCGACCGGCTGGCCTGAAGCGAGGAGTGCCAAGCTGTCGAGGAACGGGTTGCCGGCGAGCGTCCGGCTGAGCGGGTGCAGCAGGACCTCTTCCGTCCCCTCGATCGCGTCGACGGCCACCGCGACCGGCCGCCCGGCGTGAGCGCCCCGCAGGAGGAGCTGAACGGCAGCGGGCTCCTCGCCGAGGGCCCGGGCGAGGAAGACGAAGGGCACGAGACGGCCCTCCACTCTGGCAAGCGTGCGCCCCTCGCGGTCGACGATGTCGGCCGTGCCGAGGCGGTCCACGTGTTGAACGACCGAGGATGGGAGTGCGAGACGCAGCGGCCCGGCGCGTACGAGGGTGACCTCCTCGCCGCGGCGAGCGACCGAAACCTCGACGACAACCGACGTGCCGTGGCCCAGGTTCGACTCGATCGCCGCGAAACCGCCGGCACGCGCCGCGACCGAAGCCACGGCGTCGAGGCCGATTCCCCGGCCGGAGACCTCGGTGACCTCCTGCCGGGTCGAGAAGCCCGGCAGGAAGAGCAGGCGCAGCGCCTCGTCTCGGCTCAGGGCAGCTGCGCGCGACCGATCGATCAAACCTGCGGCAACTGCGGACTCGACGATGCGCCCCGGGTCGATCCCTGCTCCGTCATCCGTGATCGTGATGCGGACGCGGTTGGCGGCGGCAACGGCCTCGATACGCACCGTGCCGGCGGGTTTCTTGCCGAGCGAAGCCCGCATCGCGGGCGTCTCAATCCCGTGGTCCACGGCATTGCGAACGATGTGGACCAGCGCCTCTTCGAGCTCGTGCGTAATCTGTCGATCCAGCCTCGTCTCGCCGCCGAGCACGTCCGTTTCCACTTCCCGCCCCAGGGTGCGTGCCAGCTCGCGCGCGTGTCGGGCCAGCGCCAGAAGAAGACCATGCAGGGGTTGTAGCTGCAGCGCCACGAGCGCGTCGAACTGCAGTTCCGCGGCGCGCTGCAGGCGGCCCTGCGTGGCCTCGGCCTCGACCTCGGCGCGGCGCAGTGCCGTGGCGAGCGCGGCCAGCGTCTGTTGCGGATGCGGCTCGCTCTTCGAGGCCTCCGCGAGACGGGCGAGCTCGTGGAGACGTGCGACGTGACGCTCGGCTCCGCGGGTCAGGATACGGAGGCGAGCGGCGCGCTCGGCGAGTTCGTTGACGACCGCCGCATCGATGCGGACTTCGTCGCTGGAGCGTGCGACCGGAACGCCGTGCGGCCCGGGCAGGTGTGCAGGGTGGCCGGCGCCGCGGGCTGGCGCAACGGTGGGCCCCGACGGGGTGGCGGCCAGGACGGTCAGCAGGTCGGGATCCGGGGGCGGGGCCTCGCCGGCGGCTACCGAGTCCACCATCGCGGACAACCTGTCCGTGACCCTGGTCAGGAGCGAAGCGAGGTCCGATCGCGAGCCCTGGAGAAGGCCCTCCGCTGCGTGGCAAAGCTCCGCGAAGGCACCCAGGCGGAGCATATGGCCGGCGCCTTTCAGGGTGTGGAGCTCGCGCCGGGCTTCGGCGGCGGCTTCGGGGTTGCTCTCTACGCCGGGGCAAAGCCCGACGAGCCGCTCGAGCCGCCCACGCACCTCCCCCACGAAGAGAGGGATCAGGTCCGCGAGATCAGGTTCCACGCCACGCCGCCCCAAAGTTGACAGTTCACAGTTGACAGTTGACAGGAGAAAACTCCCCGGGCTGCGGGCGTTGCTTGCCGCCCACACCCCGCAGCTGCGGCGGTCAGGATCGCTCGCGGCGGTCTGCCTTTGCTGCCGGCGGTCTCCAACTGTTGACTGTGAACTGTCAACTGTTGACTGCCTTTCAGATCTTCGCCCAGCTGCGCGCGTTGACATCGAGGCCGAGTACGGCGACAACTGCGCCGCCAGCCTGACGAACCGGCGAGACCACGGTGAAACAGCGCTCGCCGGTGAGGAGGGACTCATACAGGGGTGTGATCACGGTCCGGCCGTCCCGCATCACAGCCTGGAACCAGGGTCTGTCCTTGGCGTTGATCCCGGCCGTGACGGCGGACTTCCGCGAGTCGGCTGTCATCCACTCCGGGCTCGCGACCGACGCCACGACGTTCCCGTTCATGTCGGCTACGTAGGCCAGCTCGACGAACGGGCTCTGCCGCACGATCTCCTCGAGCTGCGAGCCCAGGGCCTCCCAATGGCCCGCCCGTACGGCAACCTCGTCGGCCCAGCGTTCGCCGATGTGCTTGAGGGAACGGGGCGAGTCAAGACGGAACGACTGGGTGAGCAGCTGGATCGACAGCGCGAGCTGGTTGAGGCGCTCCGCGGTACCGGAGAAGTGCTTGAGCCCCTCCGCCATGCGCCGGATGACCTGGCTTACCTCCTTGAGCGTCAACACGACCTGGTCGGAGGCGGTCCGCTGCTGCTGGGTGGCGAATGAAATCTCCCGGGCAGCCCGCGCCGTGTCGGCGAGTGCGTCGCGCAGGTCGGCGATGGCCGCCGCGGCGGAACGGGCGCGCTCCAACACGTGAGCCGCCTCCTTGCCGCTCTCCTCGGTCGCGACCACGGTGGCGCGGATCGATCCGGCGAAGTCGTCGAGCAGTGACCGAACGGACGCCACGGACTCCTGGGAGCGCTGCGCCAGACGCCTCACCTCGTCCGCCACGACCGAGAAGCGCCGGCCCTGGTCGCCGGCGGCAACCGCCTCGATCGTCGCGTTGAGCGAGAGCAGATGGGTCTCTTGGGCGATCTCGGTGATCAGGTCGAGGACCCGGTAGATCTCCTTGGAGCGCGCCCCGAGGGTGTCGGCGCGGCTGGCGATCGCACTGATCCGCTTCTGCACCTCCTCGACACCGTGCAGCGCCTCCTCCACGGCGACGGCGCCGGTGTTGCCGCTCTGTTCCGAGCGGAGTGCGAGTTCGGCCTGCGACGTGGCGTTAGTGGCGATCTGCGCGGCGGTCCGGGCCAGTTCCTCCATCGTGGCGGTAATCTCCACCACGCCGGCGGCCTGCTCGGACGAACCGGAGGCTAGCTCCGATGCCGTTGCGTTGACGGTGTTCCCGGCGACGGCCACCTCGATCGAACTGTTCTGGATCTGCTGCACCAGGGCCCCCAGCGCCCGGGCGGCGTTCGCGAACGAGACGGCGAGGCGAGGCGGCAGTCCTTGGGCGAGCGCGAGCGTCACGACCAGATCGCCGGCTTGGAGGTACGACGAGGTCTCGCTGAGCCTCTCTTCCAACTCTCGCGAGGCACCGGTCGCCTCGGCCAGCGCACGCTGCTGAGCCACGTGGGGCACGAAAGCGAAGACCACGTAGAGCACCACGAGGCCGGCCCCGATCGGCAGCAGAATGTAGGAGACCCAGGTCGGGCTGCCGTGGGCCAGCCCGACGGCCAGCCCGGCAAAGCCGAGCAGACCGAAAGCGACCATCAGAAGGAGCCCGATGAGCGGGCTCCTCGGCAAGGCATCACTCCCTCGTGGCATTCGAGATCTCCCTCCTGGTGTCAGTTGGCACGCTCGCCTCGATGTCGAGAATGCGGTCCGCCGCCACCGTTCCCTGAGCGGTCCCGGTGAGGTGGCGGCCGGCCCGGCACGTCAGCGACCCGACCGTCGCATGCGCCAGGCCCCAGCGCCCGCTAACTCGGTCCAGCACGAGGAGCACCTGTTCGCTCATTGCCCTCCCAGCGTCTCCAGGTTCAAGACCCGGACGGACCGGCCGGCGACCGTGGTTTCACCACACAGCGGACCCGTGCCCGAGGAGATCACCTCTGCGGGTGCGATCTCGACAATCTCGAGCGCGGCGTCAGCCGCCAGACCGACCAGCTCGCGGGAGTCGGGAGGGCCGACCCAGGCGACCACGGTGACCGGGGCGACAGGCCGCGCACCGGGCGGCGCGTTGACAAGCCATCCCAGGTCGAGCATGGGAATCGGCTCGCCGGCGAACTCCGCGAGCCCGAGCAGCTCAGGTGCGCCGCCGGGGAGGGGGTGCACCGGCAACGCCCGGACCACCCGCCGCACCTGGTTCACAGGGATGGCGCAGAGGTGCTCGCCTGCCGCGACGAGCAGGGCACGGAGCGCGCCAACCGCTGTGCCGGACTGTGCTGGCATCGTTCGAGAATAGCATTTGCTCGAGGCGCCGGTTGGGTGGGTGGAGTGGCGCCGGTCCCTCCGCGACGGACGGTTGCCCACCATGCCGGCGAACTGCGCGTTTTCGCGGCGAACCCCCGCGAACAATCCGGGCTAGCGGGCGGTGTGCGCCTGCCCGGATCCGGCGAGCAGGCGCATCACGACCTCCTTGCGGACCTTCCCTCGCTCCGAGACTGGCAGATTATCCACGATCACCACGCGGCGCGGCACCTTGTGCGGGGCGAGCCGCGCCCGGCACCCGGCCAGCACCGCGTGGACCGAGAGGGACGCGTTCGGCTCGGCCTCGACAACCGCGGCGACGAGCTGGCCGCGATGCCGGTCCGGCAGGCCTGCGACAACCGCGCTGCGCACGCCTGGGATCTCCTCCAGCACCCGACGGACTTCCTCGGGGTGTACCTTCTTCCCGGCTATGTTGAGGGTCTCGCCGACGCGGCCCGTGAGCGTGACGCGACCTTGCCCGTCGAGGACGCCCAGGTCCCCGGACAGGAATCGGCCGGGTCCCAACACCCCGCCTTCTTCGGCCGGCGGCAGCTCGGCCAGCGCCACCGCGCGCGAGAGGACCAGGACTCTCCCCTGAGTGCCGGCGGGCAGCGGGCGACCATCCTCGTCGACGATCTCGACGCGCACGCGGTCCATGGCGGTGCCTACCGTGCCTTCCTGGTGCGCCGACTCGGAAGAGCGATCGTAGGTAATGCCACCGCACTCGGAGCAGCCGTAGAAGACGTGCACCTTGTGCCCCGTGGCGCGGAAGAACGCAGCCGCGTCCCTCGGGGCCAACGGCGCCCCCGCTGCGAGGCATACCCGCAAGTGCGGGAGGTCCGGCAGGTCCCCGAGCGTGGCAAGAGTCCTGATCATGGCGGGCACTGCGGGAAAGTGGGAAACGCGGGCCGTTGCCAGAGTGTGGGCGAGCGCCGCGGGGAGTGCGCAGGTCGGGAAGACGAGGGGGATGGCTGCCAGGAGCTGCGGTATCAGGCAGTTCCCGATCCCGTACGAGTGCGTGAGCGGTATGGCTGCGATCGTCACGTCGCCGGGGCCGAAACCCATCGTCCGCATGATCTGCACCGAGTCCGCGACCAGCTGCCGCAGGCTGACTGCCACTACGTGCGGCAGCCCGGTGGAGCCGGACGTCAGCTTGAGGACTGCCGTCCTCTCGGGCAGGGCGATCGGCTCGGCGCCGGGGCGGGCCGCGACGGCGGTGCCGCGGTGGCTAGCCACGACTTCGTTTCCGGCCAGGCGTTCGGGAGTGGCGACGACCCAACCGGCGCCCGCCGCCGCCGCCGAGCGCTCGATCTCGTCGGGCGGCGCCGCGGCATCGACGAGGGCGACTCTGGCTCCGAGCAGGCGGAGCGCGGCGAACGACCGGACAAACTCCGGACCGTTGGGCAACGAGAGCAGCACCGTGGATCCGGGTGCAACGACAGCGGCGTACGAAGCGTGCGCGGCTTCGATCTGAACCGCCAAGTCCGCTCGCGTGGCGAGGACCTCACCGTCTGGACCGATTAGGGCGGGCGAGTCTCCTCGCTCGCAGGCCCGCGCGAGGAACCGGCGGACGATCGGGCAGGCCGCGTCAGGCATTGGCGCCTCGCATGCGCGTGATGACAGCCTCGACGGTCGCCTGGGCCCGTCGCTCGTAAAAGCGCTGCAAGACTGCGCGCACCTCTGGGTACTGGGCCGCGATCTCGTCGAGGTCCTCGCGATAGATCTCGATCACCGTTACCGCTTTCGTCGCCACGATCGTTGCCGTTCTAGGCTTCCCCGTAAGCACGGCAACCTCGCCGAAGAACTCGCCCGCGCCGAGCTTGGCCAGGAAGAGCTGGCGGCCGGAGGGGTCGGTGGTCTGGACCTCAACCTCGCCTTCTTCGATGAGGAACAGCGACGTACTCGGGTCGCCCTCCCGAACGATCGTCTCGGGCGGCGCGAACGACCGCACCGTGGTCTTGGACAGGAGCAACTCAAGGGCTGGTGGAGGAAACTCCGCAAAGAAGTGCGACGCCGCCCGCTCCTTCTCGGCCTGCTGCTGAGCTGGATCGGCGGCCGGCGGGAGCAGCGGCGGGGCCGGCGCGGGCGGTTCGGCCGCGGCCTCTCCGGTCGCTCGCCGCAGCTTGGTGCGCTCGGCCCGCTCGGTCTCCTGCTGGGCAGCGATGAACTGCGCCAGCTCTTTAGTGACGTCTTGACGCGCAGGGTCGAGGCGGAGCACCTTGTTGATGACGGCTATGGCGCGGGCGTAGAACCCCTGTTCCGCGTAATGCTGGGCGAGCTTGCGGTATAACGAGATCGCCTTGTCGCGGTCCCCGGCAAGTCCGAGGATCTCGGCCTGCCTGAGCAGGAGGTTGAACGCATCGGGGCGCCGCTTGATCTCCTCGGCAATCGCCTCGAGGGCCAGCGCGTAGTCACGTTGCGCCACGTACTGGTCGAGGTTCTCGAAACGCGGTTTTCCCTTGAACATCATTCCCACCTCAAGCGCCGCGACACGGCTGCCGCGGCGGCCCGCGCTTCGCGTCGTATTACGATCCCGTCGGCGGTCGCGAGCTCACCTCCTGAAACCACCACCCTGCCGTCAACGATCACGTGCCGCACGCTTTCCACGCCTCCCCCGTACACTATCACGGTCGCAGGATCGGCGACCGGCTCCATGGCCCACCCCGAGAGGCTCAATACAACGACGTCGGCTTTCCAGCCTGGCTCGAGGCGGCCCACGCGGTCGAGCCCGAGCAGGCCGGCGCCGCGCCAGGTTGCCATCTCGAGCACGGTCCAGGGGGCCACCGCCCCGACCCCATGCGCGAGGTTATGGATCGTGCCGGCGAGCGCCATTTCGTGGAAAATGGAGAGGCGGTTGTTGCACGGCGGTCCGTCGGCGCCGAGGCCGACGCGCACTCCGGCCGCGAGCAGTCGTGGCAGGTCGGCGATCCCTGAGCCCAGCTTGAGGTTCGCGCCGGGGCAGTGGGCCACCCCTGTGCCCTGCCGCGCGAGGAGGCTCACCTCGGCCTCGTCGAGGTGGACGCAGTGCGCCAGGACGACGTCGGGCCCGGCCAGCCCGGCCTGGGCGAGCGCGGCGACGTTGCCCATCCCCGTGATCTCGCGCACTGCGCGGGTCTCGTCGGTGTTCTCGCTGGCGTGGGTGTGGAGGAGGTACCCGTTCCTCCGTGCGAGATCCACGGCGCCTGCGAGCAGCTCACTCGAGCACGACAGCACGAAGCGGGGCGCGATCGCGTACCGGAGGCGGTTCCCGCAGGAACCGTGCCAGCGCGAGCCCAGCGCCTCGGCTTCGGCCAAAGACGCGTCCCGGTCCTCCAATAGACGCGGGGGCACGCCTTCGCCGATGTCCATGTGGCATTTGCCGGAGCTCAGGCGGATGCCGAGTCCCTTGGCGGCTTCGAAGACGAGGTCCTGGTCGTGGGTCGTGCCCATGTCGAGAGCCGCCGTCGTTCCGCCGGCGAGCAGCTCGGCAATTCCCAGGCGCGCGGCGGCCGTCACCTCCTGCGGCGAAAGCGCCGCCTCGTACGGCCAGATGCGCTCCGCAAGCCAACGCAAGAGTGGCAGCCCCTCGGCACGGTGCCGGGCGAGGCTCTGCACCACGTGCACGTGGGCCTGCACGAAACCGGGCAGCACGAGGGCGTTCCGCGCGTCGAGGAGTCGGGCCCCGTCTTCCTTCAGTCCGTGTCCGATGGCACAGACGAAGCCGTCCTTGACGAGGACGTCGGCCTCGAGGAACGTGCCGGGTGCGGTCATCGGGACGACCACGCCGCCGCGGATGAGAACCGACCCGGAGGCTTCCATAAGACCCCGATTCTCGTAGCCGGCCCTTTCTCTGTCAAATCCACGTCCTCAGAGACGGTTGCGAGCCCAAGCACCGCTCTCGGAACGGTCCCCCTGTCTTTCGTTTTCCCTTTGACCTTTTCCCTCTCAGCTCTCGACCATGGCCCATAGCTGGGCAAGGCTCCGGCGTGGGCCTATGGCTATACTGCCGACGTGCGTGGCGGAATGCGTCTCGGGCTCGGTCACATGGTCGCATTCGTCGTCGTTGCGCTTGTCCTGAACGCGCAGTTCACCTGGTGGGTCGTGTACTCTCTCCGCGACAACCGCGAACGCCTCGACCTCCAGCGAGGGCTGGTCGCGAGCCGGAGCGAGTTGGCCGCCCAGAGGCTGAGCGCTCGCCTGCTCGAGTCCGAGCTGGCCGTCGCCAGGCTGCCCGTCGGAGTCATTCCCTCGCCGACGCCGCCGTTCGCGGAGGTCCGCGTGGTCGACGAAGCCGAGATCGTGCCGGGGCCCGCCGATGCCGTCAAGAACACGCGCGGGTGGATCCGGCTCGGCGAGCGTTCTGCTGTCGCCAAGCCGCTCGGTCGGGGACGCGTCGCGCTGGCGTTCCTGGATCCGCAGGCACCTTTCCAGTGGCTGGCTTCATCGGACCCGGACATGCAGCTGGTGAGCCGCGACAACGTCCAGGAGGGGCGGCCCGGTGCGGCCCTCGAGCCGCCTCTCGATCGGTTCGTCGTGACCCCGGACTTCCACCGGTGGCAGGAACTCGTCGACCGCTACCGACAGCGGATCGTTGGCGTGCTCCTCGAGGGGACGTTCTTCCTCGCGGCCATCGTGACTGCGGTCGTGCTGCTCTGGGGCGTTCTGCGGCGTGAGAGTTCGCTCGAGCGGCAGCACCAGAACTTCGTTTCGGCGGTGACGCACGAGCTCAAGACGCCGATTGCCGGGATTCGCCTCGCCCTCGAGACGGTGCTCTCCGGTCGAGTTGACGACGAGGGCAGGACGCGGTTCCTGAACAACGCGCTGGCCGACAGCGAACGGCTGGGCGACCTGGTCGAAAAGGTGCTCGACGTCACGCGGTACACGGGTGGCGCCCACCGCCTGCGCCTTGGCCTTGGCGATTTCTCACAACTCGTCGAGGACGAAGTGGCCGTGGCGGAACGACGCGTCACAGCTCGCGGCGTGGCGCTGGAAGTGGCGATCACGCCGGGCGTACGCGCCACCTTCGACCCCGAGGCGATGTCCATCGTGATCTCCAACCTGATCGAGAACGCCCTCAAATACGCGCGGAAGGGAACCCCGGAGGTCCGGGTATGCCTTGTGCTGGAGCGCGGCGAGGCCGTGCTCGAAGTCCAGGACAATGGTGTCGGGATCGCGGCGTACGAGTTGGAGTCCATCTTCAAGCCGTTCTACCGGGCCAACGACGAGGTCACCCGTCGCACACCGGGTACCGGCATCGGCCTGTTCGTCGTGAGAGAGATCGTTGCCGCTCACGGAGGCAGGACCTCCGCTTCGAGCCCCGGCCCAGGACGCGGATCGACCTTCCGCCTGACCCTGCCCGGCGCGGAAGTACTACCGGAGGACGAGTTTTCCGAGTACAGTGGAGAGAACGGAGCGAGGTGAGCCATGACGAGTCGCATCCTGATCGTTGAGGATGAGCGGCATCTTGCAGAGGCATTGGCGCACAATCTCAAGTTCGAGGGATACGAGACCGTAGTCGTCGGCGACGGCGAGGCGGCCCTGGAGCGCCTGGCCGCGGAGGACTTCGACCTCGTGGTGCTCGATGTGATGCTGCCTGGGATCTCGGGCCTCGACGTGTGTCGGCGGCTGCGGGAAGCCGGCAACCGCGTACCCGTGCTCTTCCTTACTGCCCGCAACACCGACGCCGACCGCCTCGACGGGCTGCGTCACGGCGGCGACGACTACATGGCGAAGCCATTCCTCCTCGAGGAAGTGGTGCTGCGCATCCGCGGCATTCTGCGCCGGCAGGAGTGGTACCAGACGCCCGTGGCGGAGCGCGGCATTTTCAAGTTCGGCGGGAACGAGGTCAACTTCCGCACATTCAAGGCCAAGGGCCCGCGGGGCGAGATCGAGCTCACGGAGAAGGAGTGCATGCTCATGAAGCTCCTCGTCGAGCGCCAGGGCCAGGTCGTTGCGCGCGAACTCATCCTCGAACGCGTCTGGGGGTACAAGTACGGCTCGTCCTCGCGCACGATCGACAACTTCATCGTCCGCCTGCGCCGCTATTTCGAGGCCGAGCCGCGCAGGCCAACGTACATCCACTCGGTGCGGGGGGTCGGATACCGGTTCACCCCCGAAGGCGAACCCTCCTCGTAGGGGGCGCCACCGATAGCGGACCATCTGCTGCGTCAGGCTCGTGGCTCGCATGCTCACCTAGCCTCCGGCTAGGCTCCGCTGCTCGCCGCTCGCCTTCCTTGCATCTGGCCCACTCTCGGCGGCGCGGCTACACGCCGTGCCGCGAGGCCCTGCTTTGCTCCACCTACGGCACGCGGGCGTGACGGAAAGACGGAAAAGGTGAAAGGGAAAAGGTGAAACGGAAGACGACGACGCGGTAGGACCCCGGACTTGGATTCCCTGTCTTCCCTTTAACGTTTGACCTTTTACCTTTTCCCCCTTTCTGCTCGTGGCGTCGGGCGGCTCGTGCTAGGTTGCAAGGGGGCGGATCCGCGCTTTCGTGCCCGCGTGATCCGAAGGGAGCATTCATGAAGATGACCGGCAACACGGTGCTCATCACGGGCGGGGGTTCTGGCATCGGGCTCGCGCTCGCAAGGGCGTTGCTCGAGCGGGGGAACGAGGTAATCGTCTGCGGCCGGCGCGCCGACCGCCTGACCGCCGCCAGGACGTCCAACCCCGGTTTGCGGGTCCGCGTCGCCGACGTCGCGGACGCGAGATCGCGCGCCGATCTTCTCGCGTGGATCCGGGACTCGTTTCCGCGCACGAACGTCCTGGTGAACAACGCCGGGATTCAGCGCCTCGTCGACTTCCAGGGCGGCGCCGCGGAGCTGGCCAAGGCCGATGAGGAGATTGCGACGAACCTCTCCGCACCGATCCATCTCACGTCGATGATGCTGCCGCTGCTCGCGAGTCGGTCCGAGGCGGCGATCGTGAACGTCTCGTCGGGGCTCGGTTTCGCCCCTCTCGCCCAGATGCCGGTGTACTGCGCCACCAAGGCCGCGCTCCACTCGCTGACGATGTCGTTGCGCCACCAGCTGCGGGAGACGCACGTCAAGGTGTTCGAGGTTATCCCCCCGATCGTCACGAGCGAGCTCGGCGCGAACCACAGGCCGGCCGAGGTGAACAGAGCCGCCATGCCCGCGGAGGCTGCGGCCGCCGCGATCGTTGCGGGGCTCGAGGGCGACGACCTCGAGATCGCCATCGGCGACGCCGAGAACCTGCGGAGCAAGCGCGACGCGCTCTTCGCCGTGATGAACCGAAGCTAGGAGCGAGACGCGTGGCCACGAAGAGGGAGCCCAACGGAGACCGGTTGGCCCGCGCGCGCCGCGACGACGAGCCGCCGGCGGCGATCGCCGAGCGCGGGTGGCGCTACCACCACCTCGGCGTCCCGTACCGCGAACCGCGCCCCGGCGAGCAACACATCGACCATCTGAAGATCCACGTCTCGGGGTTCGAGACGAGCCCGTATGGGATCCAGTGGATGAGGTTCGAGCCGGACTGCCCGGTCCCCGAAATCATCCGGGACGTGCCGCACGTCGCGTTCGAGGTGGACGACCTCGACGAGGCGATCGTCGGCAAGGAAATCCTGACGCCGCCGAACTCGCCCTCCGAGGGCGTGAGGGTGGCGATGATCGTCCACGATGGCGCTCCCATCGAGCTCATCGAATTCCATGCCGCTTCTCCCAAGAAGCGCGGCAAGTAGTCGGTCCCATCCAGGTCGCTGTCCTTTCTTACCCCGGACGTGCGGCGTCCTACCGTCATGTCGTTCCACTGCGTGGAGGCTTTCTTTCTTGCCCCGCGGGCGCTCGGAGGGGTCTCTCTGGCTGCGCATCGAGCGCAGCCAGAGAGACACGCCGGAGCGAGCGACCCATCCGAGCCGGCGGGGCAAAAGAAAGGAGCCTCCACGGATGTGGCAAAGAAAGTGGATGGGTGCTTGAGGCGGAGCCTCAGACGACGGAGGCAGGTCCGCGGCGCAGCGTGACCAGATCGATCTCCGGCGGAACGCCGAACCGGAGCGGGATCGCGCCCACCCCGATGCCGCGAGAGACGTACAGGATCTGATCCCCGCGCTGGTAGGGGCCCGCGACGTACGGCGTCGAGAGGCGCGCGAGGTTCACCCCGCGGGAAGGCAGCGCGATCTGGCCGCCGTGGGTGTGACCTGCGAGCGTCACGTCGGCGCCGGCGGCACGCGCCGCGCGCCAGCCGCCGGGCTGGTGGCAGAGGAGGAGGTGGAACGGGGCGTCCGAGCGCCCGACGATGCCGAAGTCGGGTCCCCAGCCGGGGATGGCGTCGAGATCGTCGACGCCGGCCAGGGCGATCGAAGAGCTGCCGCGCCGGAGGGTCACGGACTCGTTGACCAGCGGCGTGATCCCCACGGCCTCCATCGCTGCCAGCGCGAGGCGCGGGCTCGCGAGGTGGTCGTGGTTGCCGAGGATGCCGTAGACCCCGAGAGGCGCGTCGACGCCGGCAAAGCCATGGACGAAGAGATCGGCGTCGACCTGTCTGCGGTCGAGCTGGTCCCCGGTGAAGGCGACGACGTCCGGGGCGAGCCTCTCGATCAGCGCGCGAACGCGCTCGAGTCGCTCTGGCGGCATGAAGACACCGGCGTGGAGGTCGGAGACCTGGGCTATACGGAGGCCGTCGAACGCTGGCGGCAGGAGGGGGTGGCTGATGATGACGCGCCGCACCATTGGAAGCTCGGTGGCCTCCAGCCAGCCCGAGCGGGCGAGCACACTCCCGCCCACGAAGGCCATGGCGCCTTTCTTGAGCATCCCCCTGCGTGTTAGGTATGTGATAGTCCGCATGATCGGCACCAACGGCACCGTGAAGAGTATACACCGATGCGTCAGGAGATTCCGGCCGGGTGCTCGAACGGTTTCGTTTTGCTAGACTTGATCCATGTCCCAAGGCGAGCGAAGCGAGTGGGGCTCGGCGCCAACCCTGGTGCCCCGGGATCCCGGGGCCCTGGTGCCGCGTGTGCGAGTGCAGCAGTCGGTGATGCGCATGGGCCGGGACCCCGCGTGCGACATCGTCATCGCCGAGCCCACGGTGTCGCGCCGGCACGCCAAGGTGAGCTGGGACGGACACGAGTTCGTGGTCGAGGACCTCGGATCTTCCGGAGGCACCTTCGTCAATGACGAGAAGGTCCAGCGTGCCGTGGTCAAGCCAGGCGATGTCCTGCGGATCGGGCCGAGGACCGAGTACGTCGTCCAGGCCGACGAGTCATCGAGCGCGCTGGAGATGGTGGCCGAGCAGAGCAGCGGGGAAGGGGGAGGTGTCCGGCAACTTCAGGTGTTGCTGGAGGTTGCCCGCGCGCTCAATGCGGCGACGGTGCTTGATGACGTCGTGCACATCGTGCTCCAGGCGGCGGTGAGGCTGCTGCGGGCGGACCGCGGCTGCCTGATCCTGGTCGAGAACGGCGAGCGGCGCACGGTTGCGTCCTACCCCCGCGACGTGGCCGAGACCGCGTGGGGGCAACGCAGCTCCCTGTTCGAGCGGGCCCTGTCCGAGCGCAGAGCGGTGCACGTGGGCATGGAGGTGTCGCCGTCCACGACGATGGTCGCCCGCGGCGCCGCGCTGGCGGTCGCCGCGCCGCTCCTTGTCGCCAGGAGGCCGTTCGGCCGCGCCGAGGAGGCTTCGTTCATCGCGACGGTCGAGGTCATCGGCGGGATCCTGGTGGAGCGCGCCACGGCCGGTAAGCCTTTCGGCCGCGAGGACCTGGCGGTGCTCGAGTCGCTGGCGGCAGATGCGGCCGTCGCCGTGGACAGCGCCAAGCTGTACAAGGAGGCGCGCGAAAAAGCCAAGACCGACCACGAGATGGCACTCGCCAGGAACATCCAAAGCGCGCTCCTGCCCGCCCTGCCGCAGGTGCCGTACGCGGAGGTGTTCGCCGTTTCGCACCCCGCGCGCAGTGTGGGGGGCGATCTCTACCAGGGGGCGGTCCGCCAGGACGGATCGCTCGCGGTGGCGCTCGGAGACGTTTCGGGCAAGGGCGTGCCGGCCGCGCTCATCATGGCGATGGTTCAGGGCATGCTTGGCCTCCTGCACGAGCTCGGGCAACCGATCGAGCTCGTGCTGCCCGCGCTCAACCGGAGCCTGATCGAGCACAACCCGGGCAACAAGTTCGTGACCCTCGGGATGGGCGTGCTCTCGCAGGACGGCACGCTGGCGCTGACCAACGGCGGGCACTGCCCGCTCGCGGTTCTGCGCCGCGACCGGAGCGTGCAACTGGTGACGCCCCGGGGACCGATTCTCGGCTTGCTCCCGGCCGCGACCTGGGGCGTGGAGACGGTCCAGATGGCGCCGGGGGACACGATCGTGTTCTACAGCGACGGGATCTCCGAGTCGTTCTCGCCGACGGACGAGGAGTTCGGCATCGAGGGCGTACGGAAGACCCTTGAGGGCTTTTCGGGCTCGACCGCCGAGGAGCTGGCGGATGCGCTCCTGGAAGCGGCCGCGGCGCATCGCGCAGGGCGCGAGGCCGAGGACGATGTGACGTTGCTCGTGGTCCGGTACCTCGGGGGAGACGAAGCAAGGGAGCAGAGGGGCTGAGGCGCAGAGGAGCGCGATAGAAGTTAAGAGTTCAGAGTGAAGAGTGAGGAGTTGAGAAACGAGCCACCGGGGCAAGAAAACAGGGGTACGTGAGCGCGAGTCCTATTGGTGATTCCAACTCTTAACTCTCAACTCTTATCTTACTTCTGAACTTTCCACTCAAGTTCTGCAACCTCTGAGGATTTCAGTAGCCTTGGTGAAGGGGTAGAATTCGCGCGCCGAGCATCCGCGCGGGGGGGGGCCGATGAAGCTGGCGATTACGACCTTCGTCCTTCTTTCGATTACCGTGGGAAGCGTCGCCATTGCGGCCGATGCGGTCAAACCGGCCGTCCCGTACGACGCGTTGCTCGATGGATGGAAACAGGTTCAGGGCGCGGCACAGAAGGCCGAATCCGACGGGAAGCGCGTGCTGGTGATCGTCGGCGGCAACTGGTGCAAGTGGTGCCGGGCGCTCGACAGCCTGATGGTCGTGAACGCGGAGCTCAAGGGAGAGATCGCCGCGCACTACGAGTTGGTGCACCTGAACTGGTCCAAGGAGAACAAGAACGCCGAGGCGATGGCACACCTGGGCAACCCCGAGGCGCTCGGATTCCCGTCCTTCGTCGTCCTCTCGCCAAAGCTCAAGATCCTGCACACCCAGGACAGCGGCTCGTTCGAGAACCCGGACCGCAACAAGCCGGGCCACGATCCTGCGAAGTTGCTGGCATTCCTCAAGCAGTGGGACGGCTCGAAGTAGCACGGCAGAGCCTTCGCAGGTTGCCACGGCTCCAGAAGAAGTGATGAGTTAAGAGTGAAGAGTGAAGAGTGAAGAGTTGAAAGACACGGGGCCGACGCAGTCCGCCCGGACGCAAGCCTGAGGTTGCAGTTTCTTGTAGTTAGCTCTTGACTCTTCACTCTCAACTCTTAACTCGTTCTCAAACCTCCGAGAGCTTCAGGCCTTCGCGGTTCGGAGCGTGATCCGCACGATCTCGCTGGGGCGCCACAGGCGCATTCGGGGGCCCCACGTGCCGGTGCCGCGGCAGACGATCGCGGTCATCCCGCCGACGGTGTAGCGCCCGCCCATCAGCGGGTAGGTGAACCGCACCAGGTAGCCGAACGGCCAGATCTGGCCGTCGTGGGTGTGGCCCGAGAGCATCAGCCCGACGCCGAGCTTCGCCGCCTCCTTCGCCTGCCAAGGGGTGTGCGAGAGCAGGATCGTGGCGCCTGACGGGCGGCCCGCCAGCGCCTTCTCCACCGGGTGGTCGCCGAGGGCGAACTGGCGGCGGGCGGTCAGGTCGTCGACGCCGACGACGATCAGGCCCGGAGCCGGCGCCGCCCAACGGTCGCGAAGCACGGTGTACCCGGCTTCCTCGAACAGCTTCACACTGCGGTCGAGACCTGCGTATACCTCGTGGTTTCCCGTGACCGCGAAGACCCCGAGCGGCGCGCGCAGGCGCTTGAGCTCGGGCAGGAACGCTTCGACCCGGTCGACGTTGCCGTCGATGAGGTCGCCGGCCACCACTACGAGCTCCGGCTTCATGGAATCGACGTGGTCCACCAGGCGCGCGAGCCAGCGGTCCCCGATAAGCGTGCCGAGGTGGAGGTCGGAGATCTCGACGATCACCAGGCCGTCGCGGTCGGCCGGCAGTCCGGCGAGGGGGGCCTCGTAGTCGACGACTACCGGGGGCCGCAACCCTTGGACCAGCGCGACCAGCGACAGCGCGCATGCGACGAGCAACCCCCATCCGCGCAACGCGTGCGCGATGGAACGGAGCGCCAGTCCGCCGAGCGTGATCGCATCCACTGCCAGCAGGGTCACGCACGCCAGGAACAGCACGCCGAGCCACGCCGAGCCGACGAACTCCAACGGTCGAGCTACCAGGCCGAGGCCGCTGCGGTCGAGGATGCGCGAGAGCGGGTACGCGAGCCACAACGCCGCCGCCGCGGCCACCAGCGCCCACCTCGAGGTGTGCGCCGAGATCACTGACACCGACGACGCGCGCCAGAGCAGGTAGACATGCATCAAAGTCCAGGTGCCCAGCACGATGATGAGGAACACGGCGATCCTCCCGGGGTCTCTCATGACCCAATCGTACGTGATCCCAGCGCCGCCGATAGCGGACCAGGGAAGAAGGGAGAAGGAAGAGGGGAGACGGAAGACGGAGAAAGGGGGCGAGCCTTGCCTTTCCTCTCCCTTCTACCTTCGGCCGTCTACCCTCTTTCGCGAGCTTGCGGAGTTGGTTGTACGATACGCTCCGGCCCGCGCCCGCGGGCGGGAGGACGACATGCTGCGGTTCCTTTCCCTCACCTTGCTGTGCGGACTCGTGGCCGGCGCAGTCGCCGCCGAGACGCACCCGTTCTCGGTTAACGACATGCTGGCGATGGCGCGGGTCTCCGACCCGAGCGTGTCCCCGGACGGGACGCTCGTGGTGTTCCAGGTGAGCGTCACCAACCTCGAGAAGAACAAGCGGGACAGCGATCTCCACCTCGCCGCGATTGACGGTTCGTGGCACAAGCACCTGACGACCCATGCGGCGGGTGACAGCCAACCGCGCTGGAGCCCTGACGGCAAGACGATCTACTTCGTCTCGTCGCGCTCGGGTTCGGCGCAGGTGTGGAAGATCGCCGTTGACGGCGGCGAGGCGCAGCAAGTCACCAAGCTCCCGCTCGACGTGGACGCGCTCGCGGTCGCGCCCGGCGGCGGCACGCTGCTGTTCGGAATGGCCGTGTTTCCCGGCAAGACGCCCGAGGAGACGCAGGAGATTCTGGAAAAGAAGGAGAAGTCCAAAGCCACCGGGATGCTCTTCGACCATCTGTTCGTCCGGCATTGGGACAGTTGGGATGACGGCACCCGCAACCACGTGTTCGCGTATGACCTCGCCGCCGGCAAGGCGACCGACCTGATGGGGCATATAGACGCCGACTCCCCGACCAAACCGTTCGGCGGCAGCGAGGACTTTGCGGTCTCGCCCGACGGCAAGACGGTCGTGCTCTCCACCAAGGAGATGGGCGCCAACAAGTCCGCCGAGGCGTGGTCGACCAACTTCGACCTGTTCGAGGTTCCAATCGACGGGACGGCGGCGCCCAGGCGCATCACCACGAACCCCGCCTGGGACGCGCAGCCGAGGTTTTCGCCGGACGGGAAGACGTTGGCGTACCTGGCAATGAGCCGGCCGGGGTACGAGGCGGACAGGTTCGAAATCGTTCTCCGCAACCAGGCCACCGGCGCCGAGCGCAAGTTCACGCTGCGGGTGGATGACTCGCCGCGCGGCGACCGCTCGCCGGGTAGCCTGGCATGGTACGGCAACGGAACGCTCCTGGTCACGGCCGACCACCTCGGGCAGGGCGCCGTATTCGCGGTCGACGTCGCGACCGGAAAGGCGAAGCTCGTGGTCGGAGCCGGAACGTGCAGCGACCCGCAGCAGGCCGCCGACAACAGGATCCTCTACGCGATGAACTCTCTCCTCGGCCCGACCGAGCTCTACACGGTCGGCCTCGATGGTAAGGAGCCGAGACGCATCACCCATCTCAACGACGCGAGGGTCGCGTCGGTGCGGTTCGGAAGGCCGGAGCAGTTCTCGTTCACCGGTGCCAAGGGCGACACCGTGTACGGCTACGTCGTCTACCCGGCGGACTTCGATCCGGCGAAGAAGTACCCCGTCGCTTTCCTCATCCACGGCGGCCCGCAGGGGATGTTCGGAAACGACTTCCACTACCGGTGGAACCCCCAGGCATACGCTGGCGCCGGCTACGCCGTGGTGATGGTGGACTTCCACGGCTCCACCGGGTACGGCCAGGCGTTCACGGACGCCATCAACGACGACTGGGGCGGCGCGCCGTTCGAGGACCTCATGAAGGGGCTCGACTTCGCGCTCGCGAAGTACCCGTTCCTGGACAAGGACCGGATGGGCGCGCTCGGCGCTTCGTACGGTGGGTACATGATCAACTGGGTCGCCGGCCACACGGACCGATTCAAGTGCCTGGTGTGCCACGACGGCAACCTCGACGAGCGTTTTGCCTACTTCGACACCGAGGAGCTCTGGTTCCCTGAGTGGGAGCACCGGGGCACGCCGTGGGAGAACCCCCAGGGGTACGCCAAGGTCAACCCGATCGACTTCGTCAAGAACTGGAAGACCCCCACTCTGGTGGTCCACGGGATGAAGGATTTCCGGATCCCATACAGCGAGGGCCTGGCGACGTTCACCGTGCTGCAGCGCAAGGGGATCCCCTCGAAGCTGCTGGTATTTCCGGACGAGAACCACTGGGTGCTCAGGCCGGCCAACTCGATCCTGTGGCACGAGACGGTGCTTGGCTGGCTGGATCAGTGGCTGAAGAAGCAGTAAGAGGGAAGAGGGAAAACGGAAGACGGGCAGAAGCAGGAAGGGAAAATGAAATGAGGGGGAAGGGCGGCCCTCTCCCGCATAGTTTTCCTTGTCTGCCCGTCAAAACTTCGGCGTCTGCATTCCGAGCGATTTCACGAGGAACGCCAGGCGGTCGGCGGCCTCGTTGATCTGCTTGGCGGTCGGCTTGCCGGCGCCGTGTCCGGCCCGGGTCTCGATCCGGATCAGGACCGGGTTGGCGCACCCCTGAGCCGCCTGCAGCGTAGCGGCGTACTTGAACGAGTGCGCGGGGAACACCCGGTCGTCGTGGTCGGCGGTGGTCACGAGGGTCGGCGGATAGCACCCGCCTGTCTTGACGTTGTGCAGCGGAGAATACGCGCGCAGCGCCGGGAAGAGCTTCGGATCGTCGGCTGTGCCGTACTCTGAGGCCCACGCCCAGCCGATCGTGAACTTCTGGTAGCGCAGCATGTCCATGACCCCTACGGCCGGGATCGCGGCGCCGAACAGGTCGGGACGCTGATTGAGCACAGCGCCGACGAGCAGGCCGCCGTTGCTGCCGCCGAAGATCGCGAGCCTGTTCTTCGAGGTGTACCCGTTCGCGATCAGCCACTCGCCGGCCGCGATGAAGTCGTCGAAAACGTTCTGCTTGCGCTCGAACATCCCGGCTTCGTGCCACGCCTCGCCGTACTCACCGCCGCCCCGGAGATTGGCGAGAGCGTACACACCGCCCATCTCCATCCACACGAGGTTCGCCACTGAGAAGCTCGGGGTCGAGGGAATGTCGAAGCCGCCATACGCGTACAGCAGCACCGGGTTGTTGCCGTCGATCTTGATGCCCTTCCGATACGAGAGGAACATCGGAACGCGGGTGCCGTCCTTGCTCGTGTAGAAGACCTGTTTGGTTTCGTACCCGGCGAGATCCGCCTTCAACTTCGGTTCCCTGAACACGGCGCTGGTACGGGCGGCCACGTCGAAGCGGAAGATCGTGCCGGGCGTCGTGAAGCCGGTGAAAGAGTAGTACGTGACAGCTTCACCGCGCTTTCCGCCGAATCCGCTGGCGGCGCCGAGGCCGGGCAGCTTGACTTCCCCGAGAGGCTTGCCATCCATGGCGAAGAGCCGCACGGCCGTGGTGATGTCCTTCAGGTAGCTTGCGATGAATGTGTCATGGACCAGCGACACGCGCACCAGCGCATCCTTCCCCTCGGGGACGATCTCGCGCCACGCTGCGCGGCCCGGGTTCCTGGTGTCGATCGCAATCAGGCGGCCGTTTGGTGCACCCTGGTCGGTGCGGAAGAAGAACGCTGTGCCCTCGTTGTCGACGAAGGCGTAGTTGGCATCGAAATCGGGGAGGAGTTCGACGACCTTGGCAGCCGGGTCGCCCAAATCGCGGACAAAGACGGCGTTGTACCGGGTGGTGCCGGTCGACACCCTGATGACGAGATAGCGGCCGTCGTCGGACACCTCGGGCGAGAACTGCCAGTCCTTGTGGTCGTCGCGCCGGTAAACAATCGGGTCGGCGGACTGTAACGTCCCGAGCCGGTGGTAGCAGAGTTTCTGGAAGAAGTTGGTGGCCTTGCGCTCGGCTCCGGCGGGAGGTTGGTCGAAACGGCCATAGAAGAACCCGGTTCCGTCCTGCGCCCAGGCGGCGCGCGTGAACTTCGTCCACTCGAGCCGGTCCTCGGTGTCTTTGCCGGTCGCGACCTCGCGAACCCTCCACTCTTGCCAGTCGGAGCCTGCCGCGGACGTGCTGTACGCGAGCCAATTCCCGTCATCGGAAACCGAGATGCCCGAGAGCGCAACGGTTCCGTCCTTGGAGAGCGTATTGGGGTCGAGGAGCATTCGGGGCTCGGCATCGGGGGAATCCGCGACGTAGAGCACACTCTGCGGCTGCAGACCGCTGTTGCGGGTGAAGAACGTCGTCCCGCTCTGGACGGATGGCACCGTGTAGCGCTCGTAGTCCCAGAGTTCGGTCAGACGCTTCCGGATCGCGTCTCGAGCGGGGATGGCCGCGAGGTAGGACTCGGTTAATGCGGCCTCGGCCTCGACCCACGCCCGCGTCCCAGCCGAGTCGAGATCCTCCATCCAGCGGTAGGGATCGCCGATCTTCACGCCGTGGTAGTCGTCGACGAGGTCGCCCTTTTGGGCGGCAGGGTACGCGAGCCGGCCACTCGGCTGGGCCTGCTGCGCCCAGGCGACGCCGGCGACGAGCAAGACCAAAGCCGCGGCCGTTGCTGTTGTGCGAGTGAAGGGCATCGTGAGTCCTCCCGCGGCCCGCGCCTGCGGCGGGGGTACTACGGTATGATACGCACTTCCGGGGCGCAGGGTTGGCGGTCAATCGGTTGCCGCGGGCTCGCTCCGACTTTACCTCTGAATGTGCCTGCCGCGCTTGACAGATCCGAGCCACCGGGTTAGCATCTCCGTCCCTTGCGAGGAGGGGTTTGCCTCGCGTGGGTTTCGACGGGCGAGTGGAGAGCCGATGATGAAGACGTACGTGCCGAAACAGGGTGAAATCCGTCACGACTGGTACGTGATCGACGCGGCCGATGTCGTGCTCGGGCGCCTGTCCACGAAGGTGGCGACGCTTCTGCGCGGCAAGCACAAGGCGATTTTCACGCCGGGCCTCGACACGGGCGATTTCGTGATCGTGGTCAACGCAGACAAGGTCAAACTGACCGGCAACAAGTGGGACGACAAGAAGTACTACCGCCACTCCGGCGATCCGGGGCACCTGCACCAGCAGACCGCCCGCGAGCTGCGCGATAGGTCGCCCGAGCGTCTGGTGCGCTTTGCGGTTTGGGGGATGCTGCCGAAGAACCGGTTGGGCCGCCAGCTTCTCAGGAAGCTCAAGGTCTACCCCGGAGCGGAACACCCCCACCAGGCGCAGCAGCCGCAGGTCGTGAAGGCGGAAGGGTAAGGAGAGCATCCGTGGCGAGCATCCAGTATTACGGGACAGGCCGGCGGAAGAACGCGGTGGCTCGCGTCTACCTGCGTCCGGGCACCGGCGTCATCAAGGTCAACAACCGCGACTTCGAGAGCTACTTCCCCAACCGCGTGCTCAAGATGGTCATCCGTCAGCCGCTCGCGATCACCGAGACGAACGAGAAGTTCGACATCGTGATCAACGTGGCGGGCGGCGGCATGACCGGCCAGGCCGGAGCGATCCGGCACGGCCTTTCGCGCGCCCTCCTCGAGTTCAACCCCGAGCTGCGGCCGAAGCTGAAGAGCGCCGGCTTCCTCACGCGCGACGCACGCGAGGTTGAGCGCAAGAAGTACGGCCAGCCCAAGGCTCGTCGTCGGTTCCAGTTCTCGAAGCGTTAGGAAAAGCCTGAAGGAGAGCCTGAAAGGAGACTCGCTTGGCTTCCATCTCAATGAAAGAGCTGCTCGAGGCTGGCGTCCACTTCGGTCACCAGACCCGGCGCTGGAACCCGAAGATGCGACCCTACATCTTCGGAAAGCGCAACGGGATCTACATCGTTGACCTCCAGAGGACGCTGCAGCTCTTCGAAGAAGCCTCCAACTTCGTCCGTGACCTCGTGGTCACGGGCGGCACAATCCTGTTCGTTGGAACGAAGCGGCAAGCGCAGGACGTGGTGAAGGAAGAGGCCGCCCGCAGCGGGATGTTCTACGTAGCGAACCGCTGGTTGGGCGGAACGCTCACGAACTTCGTGACCCTACGCCGCTCCGTGGAGCGGTTCAAGGACATCGAGCGCCAGCTCGCCAACACGGATGCTCAGATCACGAAGAAAGAGCGCGTCCACCTCGAGCGCGAGCGCGCCAAGATGGAGAAGAACCTCGGCGGCATTCGCGACATGGAGTCGCTGCCGGACGCGCTGTACGTGATCGACACCAACCACGAGCACAACGCCGTGCACGAGGCGAACAGGCTCGGCATTCCGGTCGTTGCCGTGGTGGACACCAACTGCGATCCGGACGTGGTGGACTACCCCATCCCGGGCAACGACGACGCTATCCGCGCCATCAAGCTATTCACCTCGCGGATTGCCGACTCGGTGCTCGAGGGGCTGGCGATGGTCGAGGGCCGGACGGAACCCGAGGCTGTACTGGTTCGTGCCAGCGCGCCGGTCGAGGTCACGGAGGCGCAGCCGCAGCAGCCGGCCGAGGCGGTAGCCGAGGCGGCACCCGAGGCAACCGAGGAGGCGGCACTGCCTTCCCTGGAGGAGACGTTCGAGGAGTACGACGAGGAGACCGAGCAGTACGAGAAGCGCTGAGAGCACCGTGGCCCGTGGAACCGTGGCAAGGTTGAGAGAGTAGGCAGCGGGTCGATAGCGACAACGGCCGTTTCTGATCACGGGCCACTGATCACGGACCACGGTTTTTCACGGCCAGGGGGGTGCGCTTCCTGGCCGTTGTCATGGAGGATCGAGATGGCAATTTCTGCTGGGATGGTGAAGGAGCTGCGCGAGAAGACGGGCGCTGGGATGATGGACTGCCAGCGGGCCCTGCAGGAGGCGAACGGCGACATGGAGGAGGCGATCAAGATCCTCCGCAAGAAGGGGCTGTCCGCAGCCGCCAAGAAGGCCGGCCGCACCGCAAAGGACGGCCTCGTGGCCATCGCTGTCGCGGAGGACGGCCGGCGCGCCGGCATGGTCGAGCTCAACTGTGAAACCGACTTCGTCGCCCGTACGGAGCAGTACCAGGCGTTCGCCCAGGCGCTCGCCGACCAGGTGGCGGCCGACGGCATCTCGGACGTGGAGAAGGTCAAGGCCACGCGCTACGCCGCCGACCCGCTCCACACGGTGGGCGATGTGATAGGGAGCCAGATCGCCACCATCGGCGAGAACATCCTGCTCTCCCGCGTTGGCTTCATGGCCGCGGCTCCCGGCATGAAGATCGGTTCGTACCTCCACATGGGCGGCAAGATCGGGGTCATCGTCGAGGTTTCGGATGCGGCCGACGATGAGACCGTCAAGGACGTGGCGATGCAAATCGCGGCCGCCGAGCCGCGATGGGTGACCTCGAACGAGGTGCCCGCCGAGGCCGTCAACGAGGAGCGCGAGATCGCCAAGGCGCAGGCCGCCGCTTCCGGCAAGCCGGAGCAGGTGATCGAGAAGATCGCCGACGGCAAGGTGGCCAAGTTCTACGAGCAGGTGTGCCTCGTGGACCAGCCGTTCGTCAAGGACCCCGCAAAGAAGGTTTCTGCTGTGCTGGCGGAGCGCGGAGGCGCGGTCGTGAAGGGCTTCCTCCGCTTCAAGCTCGGCGAGGGGGCTGCGGCGGTCGAGAAGTGAGCGGGATGACCCCCTACCGGCGCATCGTCCTCAAGCTCTCGGGCGAGGTCCTGATGGGCAATCAGCCTTTCGGGATCGCGCCCGAGGTGCTCCCGGTCCTCGCAGCGGAGATCGCCGACGTGCGCGACCTCGGCATCGAGGTCGCGATCGTGATTGGCGGCGGCAACATCATCCGAGGGATTGCCGCCACCGAGCAGGGGCTCGACCGGGTCACCGGCGACAACATGGGGATGCTCGCGACGGTGATCAATGCCCTCGCCCTGCAGGACGCCCTCGAACGGCGCGCCTGCTTCACCCGCGTGCTCACCGCCATCGACATCCGGGAGGTCGCCGAGCCGTTCATCCGTCGGCGGGCGATCCGCCATCTCGAGAAGAATCGCGTCGTGATCTTTGCGGCCGGCACAGGCAACCCGTTCTTCACGACGGACTCGGCGGCCGCGCTGCGGGCGAGCGAGATTCGCGCGGACGCCCTCCTCAAGGGCACCAAGGTGGACGGTCTCTACACCGCCGATCCGGTTCGGGACGCGGGCGCCAAGTTGCTCAAGCAGGCGAGCTACCAGTACCTGCTCGAGAACAGTCTGAAGATCATGGACGCCGCTGCCGTCTCGCTCTGCCAGAACGCGAAGATCCCGATCAAGATCTTCAACATCCGTGTGCCTGGCAACATCAGGCGTGTGGTGTTGGGCGTGGACGTCGGCTCCACCGTCTCGTAGCGCGACAGTTGACAGTTCACAGTCGACAGTCAACAGTCAGAAGCAAGAGAAAGCCTGCGAGCGCGATGCGCTACCGGTCGTTGTGGTGCCGGATTCGTGCCTCTGACTGTCGACTGTGAACTGTCAACTGTCAACTTCTTCCTCCTGAGCGGATACAATGGAACGCGTTGGCATCTCAAGGCGGACCCCGCGGCGACGGGACCGTAAGAGGGAGTGACGATGCGCGAGACGGTCAAGACGACGAAGGCTCATATGGACAAGGCGCTGGACGCGCTGAGGGACGAACTCAAGACGGTGCGCACGGGGCGGGCCTCGCTCGGGATCCTGGACTCGGTGCGGGTGGACTACTACGGCACGCCCACGCCCCTCAACCAGGTCGCGAACCTCTCAGTGCCGGATCCCGCCCTGATCGTGATCCAGCCGTGGGACCCGACGCTCATCTCTGCGATCGAGCACGCGATCCAGAAGGCCAACCTAGGGTTGAACCCGATGAACGACGGTAAGGTCATCAAGCTTCCGGTCCCGACGCCGACGCAGGAGCGGCGCAAGGAGCTCGTCAAGGTCGCCCACGAGTATGCGGAGCGGGCCCGGACGGCCGTGCGGAACGTCCGCCGCGACGGTAATGAGGAACTGAAAAAGCTCGAGAAGGACAAGAAGATCTCGGAGGACGACCTGCACCGCGGGCTCGAAGAGATCCAAAAACACACCGACGAGCACATCAAGCACATCGGCGATGTCCTCGGCGCGAAGGAGAAGGAGATTTTGGAGGTGTGATCCCACCCGTGCCGCGGACCGGGTCACATCCTGAGCGCAGCCGAAGGCAGCGCGGAGGATCTCCCGGAAGCGCGGCGAGGGGTCTCACGGCACGGCAATGCCGGAAACCAACGTAGCCATCATCATCGTCGCTGCCGGGTCTTCGACCCGTTTCGGGACGGACAAACTCGGGGTCCTCCTGTGTGGGCGGTCGGTGCTGGAACGCGCCGTGGCCGCCCTCCGCAAGCCGTTTCCCGATGCGCCTCTGGTGCTGGTTGTGCGGGGCGACCAGGTCGAGCAGGTCCGGGCCCGCTGGGAAGAGCTTGCCATCAGGGTCACGGCCGGCGGGGAGCGCCGCCAGGACTCCGTGAGGAACGGTTTCGCGGCCCTCGACGCGGCCGACGACACGATCGTGGTCATCCACGACGGCGCGCGGCCGTTCGTTCCGCCGGACGATGTGATGCGCGTCGTGGCTGCAGCCGCCGAGGGCGGCGCGGCTCTTCTCGTCACGCCCGTGGTCGACACGGTCAAGCGCTTGCGCCCGGATGGCACGGTGGAGACGACGGTACCACGCGACAGACTGGCCCGCGCGCTCACGCCCCAGGCGTTCCGCGCCGGTCTGCTCCGCAGCGCGTGGGAGGCGGCGGGGGATACGTTCTGGACCGACGAGGCCGCGCTCGTCGAGCGCCAGGGCGGCGCGGTCGTGGCGGTCTATGGGGACAGCCGGAACGTGAAGGTCACGCACCCCGACGACCTCGCCTTCGTCGCGGGGATCTTCCCGAGGCGGACGCGGGTCGGGCAAGGCTTCGACGTGCACGCCTTCGCTGCCGGGCGTCCCCTCTGGCTTTGCGGGATCCGGTTCCCCGGTGAGATGGGTCTGGCCGGGCACTCCGACGCGGACGCCCCCCTTCACGCCGTGACCGATGCGATCCTCGGCGCGTGCGGCTGCGGCGACATCGGCGAGCACTTTCCTCCTTCCGAGGAGCGTTGGCGCGATGCGCCGTCCGAACTTTTCGTGCGCCACGCCATCGCCCTCGCCTCCCAGCGGGGGTGGTGCCTCGCGGGGTGCGACCTGACGCTGCTCGCGGAAGCTCCGAGGATCGCGCCGCACCGCGCGGCGATGCGGGCGCGGCTCGCCGAACTGCTGGGCCTCGCGTCGGACGATGTGAACGTCAAGGCCACGACGTGCGAGGGGATGGGATTCGTCGGGCGGCGCGAAGGGCTCGCCGCGCTAGCGGTGGTGACCCTTGAGCCAGCCTGAGTGGGTCGTCGGCTTCCACGCCGTGCTGGCCGTCCTCGAACGCGAAGCGGCGCGCGTCGAGGTCGTGTGGATCGCGGACGGCCTCGGTGGCCCACGGGCGCGGCAGGTGCTAGACGCCGCCCGTGCGGCCGGCGTCAGGTTCAACTCGGTGCCGAGGCGCAAGCTCGATGACGCGGCCGCCGGAAACGCGCACAACGGTCTCGCGGCGCGCCTGGCGCCGGCGCCGCTCGCCGAGCCCGAAACCCTCTTGAGTCTCGAGGGGCAGGTCTGTCTGATCGGCCTGGACGGACTCGAGGACGGGCACAATCTCGGGGCCGTGGTGCGAACCGCCGCGGCGTTTGGTCTCGGCGGCGTGGTGGTGGGTGGTCCGCATCCGCCACCGCTCGGAGGGGCGGCCGCCAAGGTCGCCGCCGGTAGCCTGTCGTTGGTCCGCATCGCCCATGTTGGCGCGCTGGGCGATTTCGCGCTGGCGGCAAAGGAGGCCGGGTTCTGGGTGTACGGTGCCGAGGCGGGGGGGACGCCTCTCGACCGCGTCGATCTCCCGGACCGACTCGTCCTGTGCCTGGGCGCGGAAGCTGGCGGACTGCGTGCGAAGACCCGGAAGGCGCTCGACGGCACCCTGGCGATCCCTATCTCCGGGGAGGTGGAGTCGCTCAACCTGTCGGTAGCTGCCGGAGTGCTGGCGTGGGAATGGCGCCGTCGTTTCCCCACCAAGGGTTAACAGTTGACAGTTGACAGTTGACAGTCAAAGACGTATAGCTCGCAGCCTCCTCTTCCTCAGGTTTGTTTCTTGGGCGGGTGGGGGACTGTCAACTGTCAAATGGGTGGGAGGGTGGGTGGAAGCTGTTAACTGTCAACTGTGAACCGGGTGGGAGGGTGGGCGGAGGCTGTCGACTCACTTAAGGGTCTTGCATTTGCTCCGTACAGTGGTATCATCTCCGTCCCCCTCCGGGGTAGGTGTGCCTCGAGGGGAGATCTTTGGCAGAGGGGATGGACGGGTGCTCGTTCCCGCGCAGGCTGGCGTAGCTCAACTGGTAGAGCAGCGGATTTGTAATCCGCAGGTTACGGGTTCGAGTCCCATCGCCAGCTCCAGTGAGCAACGGCGGCCTTTCCATGGTCCAGGGTGCCTCGACGGCGATGTCATGCGTGCGGGTGTGGCCGAGCGGTCAATGGCAGCAGACTGTAAATCTGCCGGGCAACGCCCTACGGTGGTTCAAATCCATCCGCCCGCACCACTTTTCTTGCGTTCTCGCGGGAGTAACTCAGGGGTAGAGTCACAGCCTTCCAAGCTGTTGGTCGCGGGTTCGAATCCCGTCTCCCGCTCCATAGCTTCGCAGGCTTTCTCGTGGGCCCAGGTAGCTCAGGCGGTAGAGCACGTCCTTGGTAAGGACGGGGTCACCAGTTCAAATCTGGTCCTGGGCTCCATTGTCAGCACCTGTGGGGAGTGACGAGCAGCTGAAAGAGCAGTGGCAAAGGGGCCCGTCACCTCGCGGGCCAAGGCCGTCTCGGCGGCCGTAACAGATCAGGGGAGAGGGAGGCAAGGGAAACATGGCCAAGCGGAAGTTTGACA